>JAICRU010000013.1 GCA_025937235.1 Acidimicrobiia bacterium | reverse complement strand
GGCAGTGACCCAGCCCCGTCCGGAGTCACGCATCCAGCGCGGCACCTCGGAGAGGACCGAAGCGGTGCAGAGCACCCTGGTTCGCCCCATCGAGATCAGGACGGACCCGGGGGTGGACGATGTGAACGGGATCTCCAGCCTTACCTCACGGAGCTGGTCACGGGGGCGGTCAGACATCGAAAGTCACGCCGGGCATGGCCAGGGACACAGGGCGGTCGAAGGACGTCTCTGCCTGCTCGACGGAACGACTCATATCCAGGTAGGGCGGGATGTGGGTCAGTATGAGTCTCTTGGCCCCTACCTCCCGCGCGATGCGGCCGGCCTCCGAGGCCATGAGATGGTGTGGGTAGTCGTTCTCCCCGCGCTCCTGGTAGGCAGCCTCAGACAGCATCACGTCGACGTCACGAGCGGCTTCGGGCCATTCGCCCTGTGGCCCGGTGTCTCCGGTGTAGAACAAGGTGCGGTCTTCTGCCTCCCAGCGTGTCCCCACCGTCGGCACCGAATGGTCCATCTCGGTGAACGACACGGAGATATCGCCAATGTCGAACCGGTCGCCGGTCCATACCGGTTGGAACGCAAAGGTCTCGGCCAGCTTCGACTCCTGGCCCCCATCGAGGAATCCCGACACCCGGTCCCAGACAGGCTGGGGAGCAAAAAGAGGCACCTCACGGCGGGGTTCGGGGCAATAGGTCCAGGCGTGGAAGGCGGTCAACAGGTCACAACAGTGATCGGGGTGTTGATGGGAGATCACGAGGGCGTCGACCATGTAGGAATCGACCGGAAGGTTGACAAAAGTGCCGGGACCGGCGTCGAGCCACACCCTCGTGCTTCCCTGCTCGACCAGATAGCCCGAGGCCGGCCTTCCCGCCACCGGGAAGGTCCCGGAGGAGCCGATGACATGGATCCTCATGGGGCGAGCCTCTCCTTTCGCCACGCCGTCCCCTCCTTCACATAACGCACTCTGTCATGAAAGCGGTTGGGCTGGCCTTGCCAGAACTCGACCTGGTGCGGTTCCAACCGCCAACCCCCCCAGGCACGGGGCCGTGGCACCCGCACTCCGGTGAACCTGGCGTCGAGCTCACGGAACGCCTCGTCGAGCTCCTCACGGGAGTCGACCACCTGACTCTGATTAGAGGCGTGTGCGGCGATCTGGGCACCACGAGGCCTCGCCTCGAAGTACTTGTCGGCTTCTTCGGCAGAGACCATCGACACCAATCCCTCGAAGCGGACCTGGCGATGGAGGGGGATCCAAACGAAGGTGGCGGCGGCGGGCGGGTTGACCCTCAGCTCTTCGCTCTTCCTGCTGGCGAGATTGGTGTAGAAGACGAGGCCCGCGTCATCGATTCCCTTCATCAGGACGGCGCGAGCGGAGGGTACTGCCCGGGTATCGGCGGTGGCCAGGATGAAGGCATTCGGCTCTTCGAGGCCGGCATCCAGGACACCGTCGAACCAGATTCGGAACTGCGATATGGGGTCGGCGGCCATATCCCTCTCACTCAGCCCCAACGCCTCGTACTCGCGCCGAAGCTGAGCCACCTGGTCGTCGATCACCGGTCTGACGATAGCCTCAGGGGGTGAGTCGAGACCCCAGCGCGTCGACCCTGAGCATGGTGGGCCGGGCTTTTCGTCGCCGTTGCCCGCGCTGCTCGGCGCCTGCCTTCGAGTCCTACTTCGGGCTGCGCGAGCACTGCGGTCGCTGCGGTCTCCGCTTCGAGCGAGAACAGGGTTATTGGGTCGGTGCTCTGATCATCAACACGACCATCGCATTCGGCACCTTCTTCCTCCTGTTCGTCGGGGGCATGGCCCTCACCTGGCCCGACGTCCCCTGGGGAGTCCTCGGTGTCGTAGCCGTCGTGGCGATGGCGTTCGTACCGCTGATCTTCTACCCACTGTCCAAGACACTGTGGATGGCGTTGGAGCTTTCCTGGCATCCGCTCGAGGAGAAAGAGATAACCGAGGCCGCGGCCCGGGTGTCCGGCTAGAGGCGCTTGGCCACTTCGTCCAGCATCACTTCGGTGGCGCCGCCCCCGATCGAGGCGATCCTCACATCTCGGTAGAGCCGCTCCACCGCGGTCTCGGCGTTGAAGCCGATCCCGCCGTGAAACTGCACGCAGTCATAGAGGACACGGTTGGCCCGTTCCCCAACGTATGCCTTGACCTCGGACACTTGCCTGGTCGCGTCCTCTCCCTGCTCGGTAAGCCAGGCTGCGTGATAGGCCAGCTCCCTACCCGCATCGATTTCGGACTGCCGGGCGGCGAGCCGCTGGCGGATGACCTGTTTGTCCCACAGCGGAGAGCCAAACGCATGCCGTTCCTTTACGTGCTCGATCGTGAGCTCGAGGGCCCGCTGTGACTCGCCGAGGGCCTGTCCCATGATGGCGAGGCGCTCGTTCTGGAAGTTGGTCATGATGTAGTAGAAGCCGCGGTTCTCCTCACCGACGAGGTTTCCCTCGGGCACCCATACGTCTTCGAGAACCAGTTCCGCCGTGTCAGACGAGTGCCAGCCCATCTTCTCTAGCGCGCGGCTCGCCTTGAAACCAGGTGCGTCCCGTTCCACGGCGAAGATCGAGATCCCCCGCGACCCCTTGGCGGCGGGGTCGGTGCGAGCCGCGATGAAGACGAGGTCGGCGATGCCCCCGTTGGTGATGAACATCTTGCTGCCGTTGATCAAGAAACCCTCTCCTTCTCGGCGGGCAGTGGTCCGGATCGCGGCGACATCCGACCCGGCGTCGGGCTCGGTAACACCGATCGCAGTAAGCAGCTCACCACTGACCATCGCGGGGAGCCATCGGGTCTTCTGCTCCTCAGAGCCGAAGTTGGTCAGGTATGGCATGGCCAGGTCGGTGTGCACCAGGACGGTGATTGTGAAGCCCCCGTACGTCGACCTGCCCAGCTCCTCGGCGAACACCACCGATGCGAGCGCGCCCATACCGAGCCCCCCGTGCTCCTCGGGGGCCCTCAATCCGAAGAACCCGAGCCGGCCCATTTCGTCGAGCACCGAGCGAGGGACTCCCCCCTCCTCCCATGTCGCGGCATGGGGCACGATTTCCCTTTCCACGTACTCCCGGGTCTGGGCGCGGATCGCGGCGAGATCGTCGCCGATGTAGATCGACTTGGTGCCCTGTGTCATTCCCCCTCCACCGACGCCAGCAGTGCTCTCCCGGCATCGCTGTCGTAACGGAGATTGTGGTCGGCGCAGAACCCGTGAGCCACTCCGGCGACGCCCATCAGGTCGATGCCATGGTCGATCCCCAATCCGTCGAGCAGATAGACCAGGTCCTCCGTGGCCACGTTGCCGCTGGCTCCAGGGGCGTAAGGACACCCACCCAAGCCACCCGCCGAAGAGTCCATCGAGGAAACACCGTGATTCAGGGCGACGAGGGTGTTGGCGATGGCCTGGCCGAAGGTGTCGTGGAGATGGACACCCACCCTCTCCACCGGCAAGCGGTCGAGGACCTCACCGAGAAGCCTCTCGATATGGGCAGGCGTGGCTCGGCCGATGGTCTCTCCCAGGAAGACCGCCTGAACCCCCCACTCCACCAGTGTCTCTGCCAGGTGGGCCACCCAGTCTGGATCCTGCTCCCCCTCGAACGGGCAGTGGGTCGCTGTCGACACATAACCCCGAACCTCGAGTTCCTCGGGTACCTCGAGGAGGATGCGGCGGATCCGGTGCATCGACTCGTCGACGGTGGCGTTGATGTTGCGCTCGTTGAAAGTGTCGGAGGCGGCGGTCAGGACGCCGATGCCATCCACCCCGGCTGCGATCGCCGCTTGCAGGCCTTGCATGTTCGGGACCAGGCCGAACAGGGAGACATCTTGGCGGTTCTCGACTCCGGCGATCACCTCGGCACCGTCGGCCATCTGTGGGACGGCCTTCGGGCTGACGAACGAAACAGCGTCGAAAGTGCGCAGCCCGGTGGCGGCAAGGGCATTGATCAGTGCCGACTTCGCGGCTGTAGGCACCCAAGCCCCCAGACTCTGGAGACCGTCCCGCGACGAGGACTCGGTGATCATGACCCGCGAGGGCAGAGCACTCACGTGCTGACGGTAACCGGCCTTTTTCGGTCAGTCGCTCTGCTTGAACTCGGCCAAGCTCTCGATGAACTGAACGCGGCGACCGCTGCGAGCGAGGCGGTTACCGATCTGGCTGTAGGTCTCGCCCCTGTCGCGCAGCCTGAGGACCACGCGCTCCACCGGACGGAGGGCGTGGCTGTTGGAGGCCTGATCGGGAAGATCCTCTTTGTATCCGGTCATCCGCATGATCCGGGTCACGGTGCCCGGCTTCTTGCCCACCTTCTTGCCGATGTCCGCCAGCGAGCACCCTTCGTCGTGGAGTCGCATCACGACCCGTTCGATGGGGCGGAGTCGGGCGCCGACGTTGGCCGGATCAGGCATGTACCGCATCCTCGTTGTACGGCTCGATCATTATGCACTCACCAGGGCATTCCTCGGCCGACTCGATCGTGTCCTCGATCAGGGAATCGGGGACCCGAGCCACACCACGGGCACCGTCCGGCGCCTGTTCGCCATCGAAGACGAGGGTGCGGCCGAAGTGTTTCGACTCCTCCTTGACCACCCAGAGGCCGTCGTCACGACCGACGAAGACGTCAGGGGTTATCTCCTCACAAATGCCATCGCCGGTGCAGAGATCCTGATCGATCCACACCATCAGCTTGGTCTTGTCGGCCACTTCATTTCACCTCGTCTCGAAAGACCGTCATCATGACCCTACCCGCAGAGCGGAGTCATCAATCGGATCCGGGCGCTTCGAGGACGAACACCCGGATGCGCCGATGCGGCGCTCGCTCGGTGTACTTGGCGTAACCCGGGTAAACCGCGGTTGCCTTGTTCCACACCTCCTCGACCTCATCGTTTCCGGCAGGCCGGGCCCGGACCTGCACTTCAATCCCCAGATGCGATAGAGAGGCGTCCTCCGACGCCTCGAGATTGTGCACCCATCCCGGTGTGGCGCGGTGCCCGAAGCGGGTCCCGATCAATCCGATGCCGTCGCCGACTGGAAACCCGAGTAGTGGAACGGTGCGTGCCAGTCCGGACCGGGCGCCGGTGGTGGTCAGCCAGAGCACCGGGAGCCCGGTCATCAGAGAGGTGACCGTCGATCTCCCGCCGGTCAGACGTAACGTCAAACGGTCGATCGGGGGCAGGATCGCGGCGTTGATCCGGGACACGAGAGGTGTCGATGCGACCGAGATGACCCACCGGCGCATCGGGCCCGGTGCCGGCTTTCCATAGCCGAGTTCAGCGGCGAGCCCCACGAGGGAAAGATAGGCAACGAGGACATTGATGACCTCCGGCCCTACAAGACGATGGGCAAATGGCGCAACGTCGGTGTGAAAGGAGGTACGCATGTATCAGGTCTCCACTCGTCTTCTGGAGGGACAGCCCACCCTCGTGATGAGAGCGAAGCTGAGGGTCGGGAAGATGCCGGAGTTCTTGGGACACGCCTATGGCGGTGTCGCCGAATACGTCGAAAGACACGGTCTCGATTATGCCGGGATGCCTTTCGCCATCCATCGCTTGCTCGATGAGGTCACACACGAGTTCGAGGTCGAAGCCGGCTTCCCCATCTCTGACGAGCCGGGTGTCCTACCGGGAGACAGCGACGTCGAGGTGTCGTCTCTCCCCGGCGGGAACGCCGCGGTAGTGACCCACATCGGCCCGTACGATCAGATGCGCCCCGCATACGACGCGATCGCCACGTGGATCGCAGACCACGGTCACGATCCGGTAGGCCTGGCCTGGGAGGTGTACCACAGCGACCCTGTGGCCGAACCCGACCCCAGCACGTGGAAGACGGAAATCATCCAGCCCTACCGCTGATGTAGCGTCACCGCCGATGGGCGAGCACTCGCTGGTTCTGATCACGTGCGGGGACCGGGACGAGGCCACGCTGATCGCCCGATCACTGGTCGAGGGCTCACTCGCAGCCGGAGTCCAGATGGTTCCCATCAGAAGCATCTACGTCTGGGATGGCGATGTGGTGGAGGATTCCGAATGGCTCCTGATCGCCAAGACACGGGCCGACAGGTTCGAGTCGATCGCGACTCAGGTGAAGGAGAACCATTCCTATCAGGTTCCCCCGGTGCTCATGATCGACATCGAAGCGGCGACCCGGCCTTACCTGGCCTGGATCGACGAGAGCATCGGACCCCCCAACTAGACCACGACCGCACCATTGGTGCGGTCGTCGTAGTGGAGGTGCGGGGAGTCGAACCCCGGTCCGTCGAGCCGTCAGCGCCGGCATCTCCGAGCGCAGTCGTCAGCGAGCGTTCGGACACAGGAACTCTGACGACGAGTTTCCCTGCGCCTATCCGGAGTTGGCTTGACCCCACGGTCCCGGAGCCCCGTGGGGGGCATCCCGCTGTGCGACGCCCGACCCCGACCGTGCGGGACTCGGTCGGGCGGACGGGCCGCTTATTTAGGCAGCCAGTGCGAAGTTGTCTTCGGCACTTATTGGTTGTTCCGGTTTGTTGACGGGGCCCCGGAGACCCCGGCTCGCTTCCGACGCCTCAACACTCGACGTCGAAACCGTTTCACCCCCATGGGCAATCCCCGATTCTAGTCGTCGGCCGCCGTTGTCCCGATCGGGTGGCTGTTCGTTCGACCTGTGGGCATCACGTAGACCGCCGTCTCGCCTGCGACACGGCCCTTTCCATCTCCCGCTGGTGGTCGCGTTCTTTGATGGTCTCACGCTTGTCATAGGAGGTCTTGCCCTTCGCTAGTCCAAGCTCCACCTTGGCCTTCCCGTCCTTGAAGTAGACCTGTAGAGGCACAAGGGTCAGCCCCTTCTCGGCGAGCTGGCCCCCGATACGATCGATCTCGCGACGATGGAGGAGCAGCTTCCTCTCCCTCTCCGGCTCGTGACCGCCCTCCCTGGCGAACTCGTACGGAGCGATGTAGGCACCGACCAGGTAGGCCTCACCACCTTTGATCAGGGCATAGGAGTCCTTCAGGTCGAGACGGCCTTCGCGTAGTGACTTGACCTCGGACCCTACGAGAGCGAGCCCGGCCTCGACCGTCTCGACCACCGTGTAGTTGCGTCTGGCCCGCCGGTTGCTGGAGACGACCTTGATGCGCTCGGTGCCGACCGAGCGAGCCATCAGGCGACTCCAGTCGGGATGTCTTCCCCGGTCCCGTCGGCCTCACGCAGATAACGGCTCAGGCCGAGCAGGGAACCGATCACGCCCGCAGCCGCCCCGAAGATGATGAAGAGGAGGCCCCATCTGAGGAAGAACTGGTTGCTCACGTCCAGCCGGAAGAGGGCGAACCCCTCGCTGGCCCGGGCCAGCCTGGTGGCACCCAACCAGACGGTGAAGACGGCCAATGCCGCCCCGACCACCCCCTCGATGAGACCCTCCAGCAGGAACGGGATCCTGATGTACCAGTTGGAGGCCCCGACCAGCTTCATGATCTCCACCTCGTCACGCCGTGCGTAGATAGCCAGTCGGATCGTGTTGGCGATCAGGACCACGGCGGAAACGCCGAGAACAACGGCCATGCCGATCCCGAGCACGTTCAATACGTTGGACAGGTTCTGCAGCTGTTCGATCTGCTCGGCGGCGGTTGACACGTTGAGGACGACCTGCTGCTGTTGCTCCAACTTGAACTTGACCGATTGATGGAGCTCGATGGCGACCAGTTCGATCCGTATCGAAGCCGGGAGAATGGTGGGATCGATCTCGAGCAGCTCCTCCTGGCCTGCGAAGATCTCCTGATACTCGACCCAGGCTTGGGCCTTGTCGACGTAGAAGGCATCGTTGACCTCCTCCCACGTGAACACCTCATCGAGCAATGCCTGATGGGCGCCCGGGGGGACCCCGCCCGAGCCCTCGTCCCTGAGGAAGGCGATGACATGCACGCCCTCCTGCCAGGCGAGGGTGTTGAGACGGAGGATCTCGTTCACGACCAGAGCACCAAAGGCCAAGCTCAGCGAGATGAAGACGGCCAGGACCGCCCCGGCCACGACGAGGAAGTTTCGCTTCAGGTTGACGAAGGCCTCGCGCAGCAGGAAGAAGAAACGGCTCATCCCTGATCCTGCTCGTAGCGCCCGGAATGCTCGTCCCTGGTCACAACGCCCTTCTCCAACGCGACGACCCGGCGTTGCATGGCGTCGACGATGGCGAAGTCGTGAGTTGCCATCACGATCGTGGTGCCGGTCCGATTGATGCGATCGAGCAGCTTCATGATCCCGACCGAAGTCTTGGGGTCGAGGTTCCCGGTCGGCTCGTCGGCGAGCATTATCGGCGGCCGGTTGACGAACGCACGGGCCACCGAGACCCTTTGCTGCTCCCCGCCGGAGAGCTGACGCGGATACCGGCCGGCCATGTCGGCCAGGCCGACCAGATCGAGGACCTGTTCCACTTGCGGGCCAATCACCGAGCGGGGCCGGCCCAAGACCTCCAAGGCGAATGAAACGTTCTCTGCCACCGTCTTGTTGGGCAACAGCTTGTAATCCTGGAAGACGGTTCCCACCGAACGTCTCAGATAGGGGATCTTCCACTTGGGCAGGGTGGTGATGTCCTTGCCGGCCACCCAGATCTTGCCCCGGGTCACCCCCTCGTCCCTCAGCATGAGCCGGATCAGAGTCGATTTACCCGATCCGGAGGGCCCGACGAGGAACACGAACTCGCCCTTTTGTATGTCGAGTGAGACGTCACGAGCGGCGACGCTGCCGCCCTCGTAGACCTTGGTTACGTGCTCGAGCCGGATCATGGGAACAGGAGAAGTGTCGCAGCCTCGACGCGAAGACCTGCGGACCCGGGGACGCTAACGGCTTGGCCGTTGCTACGCGGAATCAGCGGATGCCTCGTGTTCAGCCCGCCGCCAACGGAGATATGCCTCGACGAATCCCATGAGGTCGCCATCGAGCACGCCCTGGACGTTGCCCACCTCGTAGTCGGTGCGGAGGTCCTTCGCCATCTGATACGGCTGGAGCACGTAGGACCGGATCTGACGCCCCCAGGCGGCCTCGCCCTGATCACCTCTGAGCTCCTGGAGCTGGGCCTGGCGCTCCAGCCGGGCACGTTCGGCGAGCCGGGACTGGAGGATCGCCATGGCCCGAGCCTTGTTCTGCAGCTGGGACCGCTCGTTCTGGCACTGGACCACGATCCCGGTGGGGAGATGGGTGATCCGCACCGCCGAGTCGGTCGTGTTCACGTGCTGTCCCCCGGCGCCCTGGGACCGATAGGTGTCGATGCGAAGATCGTCCTCGTCGATCTCGACCTTGGCCTGGTCACCGAGGTCGGGGACGACGACTACGCCGGCGAAAGAGGTGTGACGGCGGGCGTTCGAGTCGAATGGGCTGATGCGGACCAGACGATGCACCCCCCTCTCCGATTCCAGGGTCCCGTAGGCCCGGTCCCCCTTCACGGTGAAGGTCGCCGACTTGATCCCGGCCTCCTCCCCTTCGGTCACCTCTTCGACGGTGTAGCTGAACCCGGCGTCGGTCAGAAAACGCTGGTACATCCGGGCCAGCATCTCCGCCCAGTCCTGGGCATCCACTCCCCCGGCCCCGGCATGCACGCTGAGGATGGCGTCGGAGTCGTCGTACTCGTCGAAATACAGGGATTCGAGCTCGAGGGCATCGAGCTGACCAGACACCTCGCCGAGCTCGTCGAGCGCTTCCTTGCGGGCAATCTCGTCACCGGCCTCGTCCGCCAGCTCGAGCAAGACCTCTGCATCATCGATCTTCGAGCTCAGCGACCCGACCATGTCGAAGAGACCTTCGTAGCGGGCGAGACGCTGACTGACGGTTCGGGCCTGGTCTTGATCGTCCCAGAGGTCGGGCGCCGAGGCCCGGTCCCGCAGCTCGGCGAGCTCCTTTTCCTTGGTATCGAGATCGAGGAACCCGCGCGCCTCGACCAGCCTTTGCCTCAGCTCGGCCAGGGTTGCCTTCGGGTCTGTGATCTCGAGGGTCATGCCCAGACAGTAGGGCTCAGGACGTAGGACGTCGTCGAGCGGCTACGCCGCTCCATGACACCGCTTGTACTTCTTGCCCGAACCGCAGGGACAGGGATCGTTGCGTCCGACCTTGTCCGAGACGGCCTGCTTGGCCGGGGCGGGCCCGGTGGGGGCGGCCGCGACCCGTTGCGGCTCTGTCTTGGGCTTGGCCAGCTCGACCCGGAACAGGTAACGAACGGCGTCTCGCTTCACCGAGTCGACCATCTCTGCGAACATGTCATAGGCCTCGCGCTGGTATTCGGTCAGGGGGTCTCGTTGGCCCATCGCCCGGAGCCCGATCCCCGCTCGCAGGTAGTCCATGTCCGACAGGTGCTCGCGCCACTTGTTGTCGATGACCGAGAGCATGACCGAGCGCTCCACCTGCCTGAGCAGGTCCGGGCCTAGCTCCTCCTCGCGTTTGGCGTAGGCGTCGAGCGCCTCCTCGACCGCGAACTCGGTCACATCGTCGACGCCACCAGACACGGCGGACTCGTCGATGGCCGTCGGGTACACCTGGTTCAGCTCACGGTTGAGGGCCTCCCAGTCCCATTCCGAGCGGGGAGTCTCGGGTGGAATCTCGGACTCGACCACGTCGGTGACGACCGTGTCGATCCAGTCGCCGATCAGGTCGTCGCCGGCGGTCCCCTCCAGGATCGATCGTCGCCAGTCGTAGACCACTTCGCGCTGACGGTTCATCACCTCGTCGTACTTGAGGACGTTCTTGCGAATCTCGAAGTTCTGCGACTCGACCTGTCGCTGTGCCCGCTCGATCGCCTTGGACACCATGTTTGCCTCGATCGGCTGGTCTTCGGGAATGCGGAGACGGTCCATGATCCCGGTTACCCACTCACCCTGGAACCGGCGCATCAGGTCGTCTTCGAGCGAGAGATAGAACCTGGACTCACCCGGGTCGCCCTGACGTCCGGACCGACCTCTCAGCTGGTTGTCGATCCGACGTGACTCGTGCCGTTCGGTGCCCACCACGTACAGCCCCCCGGCGTCGATCACGGCCTGTTTGTCTGGTGCGATCTGCTCCTCGAACTCCTGGGTGAGCTTGCGCTCCAGCTCGTCATAAGAGGGGTCGTCGTGAGTGATGCCGCGTTTCTTCAATTCGGATCGGGCCATCCCATCGGGGCTACCCCCGAGCTTGATGTCGACCCCGCGACCCGCCATGTTGGTGGCCACGGTCACCGCGCCGGGGCGCCCGGCCTGGGCGATGATGTCCGCCTCCCGCGCGTGGTGCTTGGCGTTCAGCACCTCGTGCTTGATGCCTCGATGGGCCAGCTCTTTCGACAGCCGCTCCGACTTCTCGATCGAGACGGTGCCGAGCAGGATCGGCTGCCCGTCGGCCACCCGGGCCCCGACGTCCTCCACGACCGCCGTGTATTTCCCGTCCTCGCTCTTGTAAACAAGGTCGCTCTCGTCATCGCGGGCCACGGGCTGATTGGTAGGGACGGCGATCACCTCGAGGGAGTAGATCTGGGCCAGCTCGGCCGCCTCGGTCTCGGCGGTACCGGTCATCCCGGCCAGCTTCTCGTAGAGCCGGAAGTAGTTCTGCAGTGTGATGGTGGCGAGGGTCTGGTTCTCGTCCTTGATGGCCACACCCTCCTTGGCCTCGATCGCCTGGTGGAGGCCTTCCGAGTAGCGCCTCCCCTCGAGCACCCGTCCGGTGAACTCGTCGACGATCTTCACTTCGCCATGGTCGATCAGGTACTCGATATCGCGCTGATAGAGCTCCTTTGCCTTGAGCGCGGCCTCGAGATGATGGACGAAGTCGACGGCGGCGTGGTCGAACAGGTTCTCGACATTGAGCATCTGCTCCACGCGGGCCACGCCCTGCTCGGTGGTCAGCACCTGACGCTTGCGCTCGTCCACCTCGTAGTCGGCGTCCTTCTGGAGGCGGTTGGCGATCTTGGCGAAGTCCCGATACCACTTTGCGCTGTCTGCGACCCGACCCGAGATGATGAGCGGTGTCCTCGCCTCGTCGATGAGGATCGAGTCCACCTCGTCGACGATCGCATAGACGTGGCCTCGTTGGACCCGGTCCTGGGCACGCATCGCCATGTTGTCGCGCAGGTAGTCGAAGCCGAACTCATTGTTGGTGCCGTAGGTGATGGCGGCCGCGTATGCGGGCTGTCTCTCCGCAGAGCTCATCCCGTTCTGAATGAGGCCGACGTCGAGGCCGAGGAACCGGTGGACGGCACCCATCCATTCGGCGTCACGTGATGCCAGGTAGTCGTTGACCGTGACCAGATGCACCCCTCTCCCGCCGAGGGCGTTGAGATAGGCGGGCATCGTCGACACCAGAGTCTTGCCCTCGCCCGTCTTCATCTCGGCGACCATCCCCCTGTGCAGGGCGGCGGCACCGATCACCTGA
This sequence comes from Acidimicrobiia bacterium, assembly GCA_025937235.1. Classification (GTDB taxonomy): domain Bacteria; phylum Actinomycetota; class Acidimicrobiia; order Spongiisociales; family ZC4RG35; genus JARDZU01. The sequence continues at coordinate 38,231 of JAICRU010000013.1, read as the reverse complement.
ACGTCGAAATGGCGCTGACCGAGGACACGTTTGGCGGCCTCGCGGACGGCAGCGAAGGCCTCGACCTGGAGGTCGTCGAGTGATTCGCCCGCCTCGGCTCGGCCGCGGTATTCGGTTGTCTTGGCAGCTAGATCCTGGTCGGAGAGGGCTTCGAACCGGGGCTCGGCGTCATTGACAGCGGCGACGATGCCTTGGAATTGCTTGAGCGTCTTTCCTTCCCCGGCGCGCAGGACCTTGGAGAAGAGTGGCATGAGAGACCGATTCTATTGAATCGGGCGTTGTACGTCCTGGGTCCTACCTGTCAGGAAGCCGACCTGCCGCGTTACACGAAGACGTGAAACAAGCTCATCGAACCTCGATGAGCCCCTCCCTCTGGGCCCAGTTGACCGCCTCGAACCGCGACTTCAGCCCCAGTTTGTCCAGGACGTTCCGGACGTGGTTTCGCACCGTGTTCTCCGAGATGTAGAGCTCGGAGGCGATCTCCCGGGATGTCTTGCCCGCACCCACGTAGGCCAGGATCTCGAGCTCTCTCCCCGTCAGCTCCGGGCTTCGTGCCACCGCCTCTCCGTGATGCCTCAGGAGGTCCCGGAGCGCGGAGAACAACTTCCCGCCCATCGCCGGCGACACGGCGGCCCCCCCGGCCAGCACATCCTGCATGGCGGCCACCAGCCGCGGCAAAGGTGTGTCCTTGGTCAGGTACCCGGAGGCACCGGCTTTCACCGCGGCGAGCAGATCCTTGGATGATTCGCTCGAAGTGAGGAGAACCACACGGCAGGTGGGGCTCGCCTTGAGGATGGCACCGAGCACTTCTATCCCCGACATGCCCGGCATCAACAGGTCGAGCATCACCAGGTCCGGCTGATGCTCACGAGCCATGTCGATGGCTCTCATGGCGTCGGCCGCCACCGCCTTCACCTCGAACCCCTCTTGGACGAAGGCGGCTCGCAGCGCCTCGCGGAACAGCTCCGCGTCGTCCACGATCACTACAGACGCCATTGGCAAAAGCCCCCCTCACCCGGACAACACTTCATCGAGATCTCCCGCTGATTATCGCTGACTAGACACCGTATCGGCCAAATTGGCCGCGATCACAAGCGCGATTCTCCCCGGGCCGAGCACCGAGGCGGCCGAAACGATGGTGGCTCCCGTCGTCACCACATCGTCGACCAGGACGATCCGACCTTCCGGAGGCCTTCTCATCCCAAACCTCGGAGGAGGCCGGTGATGGTCGCCACCCGCCCTCCTCGAGGTGTGGAACGGGGGTGACAAGAGATCGAGCATCGGGCTTCCGTGGGCCCTGGCCAGACGAATGGCTATTTCACGTGCCGGATCTATCCCGTAGCGGACCTGACGAGACCAGGTCCGGGGGACCGGGACCACCGGCAAGGCGAGGGCGCGGCGGGCGATTGTCTCCACCACCAGGTCGGCGAAATACGTCAGCCCCCGGTACTTGAGCCCCAACACCAGATCTCGCGCCACCCCGACATGCTCGAACGCGGCCACGACCCGAATCCCACCCTGGAGGATGCGCTCCGGGGCAGGACGCAGGTCCCGGCGGCATCGCTCGCAGAGAAAGCTACCCGCAACGAGATGACACCCCTGACAGATCATCACCGCCGACCGTACTTCGACGCAACGACAGGAATCTCAGACGAGCGGAACGGAAGGCCGATGTCCGTTCGACCCGACCGGGCAGAGCCGGACCGCGCCCGGGTGCGCTCAGATGAGTTGCCGCCGACGCTGTTGGGCCGGAGTCAGGCGGTCCCTTCCTGCCAGCCGGCCAGATAGGCCACCTGGTCCTCGGTGAGAGTGTCGAGACCGCCACCCATGTGCTCCAGCTTGATCTTGGCCACTTCCTCGTCGATCTCCGTCGGCAGGGTGTAGATCTCTGGCGCCAGTTGTCCGGCGTTGAGGGCGAGGTACTCGGCGGCCAGGGCCTGGTTGGAGAAGGACATGTCCATCACGTCGGCGGGATGACCCTCGGCCGCGCCCAGGTTGACCAGACGGCCCTCGGCTATGACCAGGAGCCTCCGCCCGTCCTCCATCTCGAATTCCTCCAGGTTGTCTCTGATCGGGCGTCGGGCCACCGAGGCTGCACGAAGGGCTGCCAGGTCGAGCTCGATGTCGAAGTGGCCGGCGTTGGAGAGGATGGCCCCGTCCTTCATGACATCGAAGTGCTCCATCCGCAGCACATGCTTGTTACCGGTGACGGTGACGAAGACGTCACCGACCCGGGCAGCATCGATACCGGTCATCACGTGGAAACCGTCCATACGGGCCTCGAGAGCCCGCACCGGGTCGATCTCGACGACGATGACGTTGGCTCCGTGGCCATCGGCACGGTTGGCGACACCTCTGCCGCAGTCGCCGTAGCCGACCACGACCACGTGCTGACCGGCCAGGAGGATGTTGGTGGCGCGGATGATGCCGTCGATGGCCGACTGCCCGGTCCCGTAGTGGTTGTCGAAGAGATGCTTGGTGGCTGAATCGTTGACGGCCACCACCGGCACACGGAGCGTCCCGTCGGCTGCCATCGCCTTCAGTCGGATGACCCCGGTGGTCGTCTCTTCGGTCGAGCCGATCACCTCGATATCCCGCCGATCGGTGTGAAGGAGGGTGGCCAGGTCCGCTCCATCGTCCATGGTGATCGCCGGTGCATGATCGAGGACGGCGTGGATGTGCTTGTAGTAGGTGTCGGCATCCTCGCCCCGGATGGCAAAGACCGGAATCCCCTCGGCGACCAGCGCCGCAGCGACGTCATCCTGCGTGGAGAGTGGGTTCGAGGCACAGAGCAGAGGCTCGGCGCCCCCGTCACGCAACGCCAGCATCAGGTTTCCCGTCTCGGCCGTCACATGGAGACAGGCAGCGACCACCAGACCCTCCAGGGGCCTCTCTTTGGCGAACCGCTCCCGCACCGTTGCCAGCACCTGCATGCGGCGCCCGGCCCACTCGATTCTGCGTGCGCCCGTCTCGGCCAATGCAGGATTGGCTATGTCGTAGTTCATCTCAGTCCTTTGCCAATAGCTCTTTCAGTTTCTCGATGGTCTCGACAGGAACCGGGTCGACCCCGGCTTCGATGGCCAGCAGGTAGGAGACCAGATCCCCGCAGACGGTCAGTGAGATCAATCGGGCCAGCTCCGAATCGCCCTTCGCCCTGACCTCGGCCAACCACGGAACCGCCGACTCGGTCAGGGCAGACGTGTGGCTGAGGCGACTGGCGACTCTCGGATGATCGCCTTCATCGACGAGTGCGATGACCCCGAGCAGATCTCTGGTCGTCTCAGGCAGCGTCTCCCAGCCGACGATCTCGTTGTGGTCCAACTCGGGGAAAGCCGACCACCAGGCCGGCATCTTGGCGTTCTCGTTGATCTGGGTTTTCCACCGCTGTGCAGCCGTCGAAGAAATCGCCCCACCGCCGTAGACGATGGCGACCTTGCCGACCAGATCCACGGCCAAACGATGGGCCATGTCCCAGGTCTCGGAGCCCTCGGTGGCGGCCGAATCCGCCAGATCCGCCGCCTCGGCGAGCGGGGCGCCCTGGTCGGGAAGGATGCCCAGTGCGGTCAGCGACCGGGCCACCGCCCCTGCCATATACCCGACCGCAGCTCGGGGCTGCATTCCCGAGGGCACCGTGATCCCGGGCCACCCGTTCTCGGAAGTGAGCTCTGCCAGCCGTCCACCGGTGGTGATGGTGACGATGGGAAGGTCCTCTTCGGCGGCCGCCCCGACCAGGTCGAGGGTCTCTTCCGTGTTGCCCGAATAAGAGGCGGCAATGACCGTCGGCCGCGATCTCCTCACCCAGCCGGGCAATGGCCCATATCCCTTCTGCACGGAGACTCTCCCCTGGGTGGGCCCGGCCAAGGCGGCGCCGTAGTCGCCGGCGATCCCGGATCCACCCATCCCCCCCACGAGGACTTCCGGGTTTGGTGTCAATTCGGGGGATTCGAGATCGCGTGCCCACCGGAGCTGGTCTCCCAGAGTGCGGATCTGCTCCAGCATGTCACTCATCCGGCCCGCCCTCTGCCTCGTCGACCAGCATCACCGGGATCCCGTCTCGCACCGGATAGCGGCGTCCGCATTCCGTGCAGATCAGCCGGAAGGCGGCTTCGTCTTCGGTCAGGTCTGCCTTGTCCACCGGGCATACCAGGATCGCGGCCAATTGTGGGTCGATCAGGCTCATCCGACCTCCTCCAGCGTCGACTCGATCAGCGCCACCGTGTCCCTCATGATTTGCTCGTCACCCGACTCAACGTTGAGCCGGAGCAAAGGCTCAGTATTGGAGGGGCGCAGATTGAACCAGACATCTCCGAGGTCCATTGACAGGCCGTCGAGCAGGTCGGTGGCCGCGTCTGGGAATCTGGCCTCGACCCTGCCCATGGCTGCCTCGGGGTCGTCGACCACGAAGTTGATCTCGCCCGACGAGTGATATGTCTCCACCTCCTGACGAAGGTCGGAGAGGGGGCGATTCGCTTCCGATAGCACCCGGAGGAGGATGAGCATCGCCAGCATCCCCGAGTCGGCCCGATAGTTGTCGGCGAAGTAGTAGTGGCCGCTGTGCTCGCCACCGAACACGGCCCCCGATTCGGCCATCACCTGCTTGATGAAGCTGTGCCCCACCCGGGTCCTGATCGGGGTGCCACCTGCCGCCTCGACCACCTCCGGCACCGCCCGCGACGTGATCAGGTTGTGGATTATCGACGCTCCGGGCTTGCGCGCCAGCATCCATCTTGCGATCAATGCCGTGACCGTGCTGCCGCTCACCGCCTCCGCCTCGTCGTCGATGAAAAAGGCCCGATCGGCGTCGCCGTCGAACGCGACCCCGAGATCGTGACCGCCTTCGGCCACCATCGCGATGAGGTCACGGAGATTCTCGGGCTGGATCGGGTCGGCCGGGTGGTTGGGGAAGGTGCCGTCGGGATCCAGATAGAGACCGTCCAGTGTGGCCTGGAGACGAGCGAACACCCTCTCGACGGTCACCCCGGCCATCCCGTTCCCGCCATCGACGGCTACCCGCAACGGGCCGATCGCACCCGGGTCGACGATCGCCAGGAGATGGTCGACGTACTCGTCGATGGCATCCACCCGACGCACCGATCCAGGTGTCTCGGTCACGCGAGTGCGGTCTTCGACGACTGCGCGCTTGATCTCGTCCAGGCCCGACTCGACCCCGACCGGCGCGGCTCCGGAACGGCACAGCTTGAGCCCGTTGTACTCGGGCGGGTTGTGGGACGCGGTGATGACCGCCCCCGGGACTCCGTATCGGCCCGAGTAGAAATAGACCAGGTCGGTGGGCACCTGCCCCAGGTCGACCACATCGGCCCCGGCCACCTTGATCCCCTCTACCAGGGCCTGGAACAGCCCTTCGGAGGACTCCCGGCAGTCCCTCCCCACTGCGATCTCACCGTCGCCGACCAGGTCCACGAAGGCACCGCCGACGAGGCGGAACAGCTCCGGGTTCAGCTCCCCGTTGTCGGTGCGGCCGCGAATGTCATAGGCCTTGAAAACGGACTCGGGGCTCATCGGGCGCCGGAGTCTACGGGGTGGCCTATCACCTGCCCATTCCTACACTTCATCCCTCGATGAGCCCCACCTTCTCGATCGTGGTTCCTGTCTACAACGAGGCGGAGTTCATCCCCCGAGGCTTGGCCGCGATGCTGGCCCAACTGGAAGGACTCGAGGAGACCTATCACGTCCTGGTCGTTGAGAACGGGTCATCCGATGGGACCGCGGAGGCGGCGAGAAAGGCTTCCCGGGGCCACCCAGTCACTGTCATCTCGCTGGATCAGCCCGACTACGGCGCTGCGATGAGGCATGGTTTCCTCGAGGCAGACGGTGAGTGGGTGGTCAACTTCGACATCGATTACTTCTCAGCCGGCTTCCTGGGACAGGTGCGCTCGCTCGAAGGAGTAGACCTGGTGATCGCCTCGAAGCGAGACCCTGGATCGGAGGACCGGCGCCCATTGATCCGGCGGGTTGCGACACTCGTGTTCAACCTGCTCCTGCGGGCCGTGCTCGACTCCGATGTCTCCGACACTCACGGCATGAAGGCGTTTCGCCGCGAGCTGGTGGCCCGGCTCGCCCCTCAGGTGGAGAGCCGACAGGACCTGTTCGACACCGAGCTGGTGATCAGGGCGGAGCGCGCCGGCTACCGGATCCGGGAGGTGCCTGTGGTGGTGGAGGAGATGCGTGTCGCCCGGTCCTCCCTGCTGAAGAGGGTGCCCCGGACCATCAAGGGGATGTTCAGGATCCGACGCACCCTGGCCGGATCCGGATCAAGCGTCCCGGCGGCGCACGCTCCAGACGCCGATACCGATTAGTGCGCCGAGGGCGAGCCCGGTCGCCACCTTCCCCCCGGTCTCCGCCCAAGTGTCCTGGAACTCCAGAACGACGTTCTCGCTGGTGGGGACGACCATCATCAGCGAGGGAGTGGCCCGCCACGGGCCCTCCGCTCCCTCCGCCCTCCAGTTCGGGAAGTAGGAGACCTTGATCAGATGGGGCATCCCGACGGCGCTGGTGGTGAACGAGATCCGGTGGTTTTCGACCGTTATGTCACTCACTGCGTCCGACGGCGCTTCGATGGCCGTCGTCGGCCGCTGGTCGATGGATTCGATCCGTGGCCAGTCCGCCGGCCCATCGGCGACCACCAATCGGTCCAGGTTGTCCACGTCCTCGTACCACTCGAGTGCCATGTCGAAGAAGCTGGGCAGCTCTTCGCCCTCGGACCCGGTCACGGTGTCCGACCCGGTGAGTGAGTCCATCAGACCGTGCTCGGGTACCTCGTAGACCGACGGCTGGTATGAGGCGACCTCGACCAGGTCGCTGTGGGGGAGCTGGTAGATCGTGAACGGCTCCGTGGTGGCGACCTTGGTCATCTCCGGTATGGCATCTGCGCGCTCCGTCGCCTCCGGGGTGAACGACACGTAGTAATCCACACCGAACAGCTCCAGATGTTTGAGCCCGCGGTCCATCTCACCGGTGTGATAGGTCAGACCCGGGATCGGATTGGAAGGCTTCTCGGACATCTCGGAGGAATTGATGAAGTGAAACGGAGTGGTCAGGGACGACTCGAAGAAAAGACCCTCCATCGACGGGTGAGAGCCGTTCGTCCAGTATGGGATGAGCATCGGGGACATCGGCGTCCCGTACTGATTCAGCTCGCTGTTCGCCTCCCAATGGACCCGGCCCTCCGGAAGGGTGTCGAGCTCGGCCATCAGCGCCTCGTACTCGGGCCATGCCTCCTTCGACTCGTATCCCTCGTAGTTCCATTTCGCCCAGCCGTCGACGAAGGTCACCCCGGACAGGGCCCCCAGCACGACGATCGACACCATCGTGCCGGTGAGAAACGAGCGGGTAGGCAGGTTGGATGGCCAGGCGAACGTGGCGGCAAGCAATAGGACCCCGGCAGCTGCCACCGGGACCCAGACCCAACGCGGGAACTCGGTCGAGTCGATGACGAGAGCACAGGCGACCACCGTGATCAGGGCGATGAGCGCCCGCGGCCAATACGAGGAGATACGGGAGGGCAGCCTTCTCGACAGCCAGATGATGGCCGCTCCGGCGCCGACTGCGGCGAAGAAGGCCACCCCGAAGTACCAGTAGGGAAGGAGTCGCCCGTTCCAGAGCTTCCAACGCTCTCCCCCGAACACCGTGGGAAACAGCTCCGGCATCACATGAGGCAGCGGGAAATAGAGCACGGGCAGGATCGTCGCGGCCAGCAGCGGTGCCGCCCGAGAGGTGCGGCGGCTGATCCAGATCACCCCGGGGATGGCCAGGGGGAGCAGGAGCCAGATCTCGACGGGGAAGATCTCCTCCCATCGCGACAGCGGAGTCCAGGACATGTCGGAGCTGAATCTGATGCGGGCTAGAAGGGGCAGAGCCCAGAAGGCGGCGATGGCAAACCCCCAGGCCCATATGGCCAGAGTTCGCCAGAAGCCCTTGCGCCAAGGCAGGACGAAAAGGGAGGCGAAGATGACGACGATCGTGGTCAGGACGTGACACAGAGCGGTGGCCGCCAGCGCCAGCGCGGCCCATTTCAGGTATCTGCGGTCATCCCGAACGGTGCGTATCAACAGCCCCAGATAGAGAAGCGATAGGGCGAACGACCAGGAGTACGAGAACTCACCGGCGAGCGTGGAGGCCACGTTGCCTCCATAGATCGAGTAGCTCTCGAAGAAGGCGAAGACGACACCCGCGCCGGCAGCGATCAACGAGACGTGCTTGCCGAGCCTCATAGAGCGAGCCAGGTAGTAAGCCGCCGGCGGGGTGGCGAGCAAGCCCATGACTGTGACCAGCTTGAAAGCCACCCCGTAGGGCATGACCAGGTCGAGCAGGACGATGATCAGGGAAGGCAGGGGGAAGTAGAAGTAGAAAGCCGGGAATCCGGCGAACCAGTCGTTCGACCAACCGAGGATCCGCCCCTCAGGGAGTAGCTGGTCGCGCAGATAGGCGGGACCGAAGACATGGGCCCCCATGTCGCCTCCCGTCGGTGTCGTCGACGAGACGATCCACCACGGGTTCATCACGATGAAGATCACCAGGGATATGCCGGCGAGGGTCAGGACCACCGGCCAGGGGTTCTCCCTGAATCTCTGCCCCGGGTTGGTCACGCGCGATGTTGCCGGACGATCTCCAGGACCTGAGAGATGTCGATGTCCTCCCCGTCGCGGTTCCACCACTTCTCCTCACAGTTGTGACATGCGAAGAAATACACCTGGGTCCCGTCGGGAAGGACGTGCTCGATCTCGATCACGTCAGGTTGTGAGCACGTTGGGCAGTTCATCTCGTCTAAGCGCTGCGGCGGGATAATCGTACGACTGTCACGGCCCTACAACAACGCGTCCTCATCGAGCAGACGCCCCACATATCGGCTCCGCCGCCGGCCGTTCTCCGTCCAGTAGGCGTACCAGTACGGACCGTGCGGGCAACGCGTGCAGCCCACCTTGCCGCAACGCACCGATTGCTGGCGAAGATGGACCTCGGGATGGTCTTCCCCGATCAGAGAACCCGACCGGTGCAACTGGGCTCGGGTCAGTATCAGCAGACGTCGAAGATCGTGCTCGTCGAGTTCTTTGACTGCGTCGAGCAGATCGCGGTCGAGGGCCACTAGATCACTAGGCCACTGACAGAGGAGCGAACAACCTGGTGACCGTGCGACGGTCGGTCAGAGTCCACCCGAGCGGTGGGATCATGCGGTCGGCATGGTCCGCGCACATCGTGTACCCGGTGCGCTCGGCGCCGTTCACGAGGTCGTCCATCCACACCGACCGATCCTGATAAGAGAACGACATGACGGCCGCAGCAGGCGACCCGCATCGGGCACAGCTGAGAATCATGCCGGAAACGGTAGAAGTTGGGCCGATTCCATTCAAGGACTCAACGGATCGAGGAGACCGTCCGGCAGCCCGGGGTACCTGGTAGATGCCCCGTCCGACGCTACGACCACTGTGCATGGGACAAGTCCGATCCCGACCCGGGTGAACAGGTCTGGGTCTCTCTCCCACTCGATCTCGACGAACCCGGACGGTCCGAGCCCCTCCGCCAGCCGAGCCTTGGCCGTCATGCAATCTGCACATGTCGTCGACGTGAAGAGATAGACACCCGGCTGGAGACCCGCTCCATCGAAGGGATGACCGCGCCTTCTGCGAGGTCTGATGAGGAAGACGAGCAGCCCGACGAGGACGAGCGCCCCGGCGACCACAAGCAGTCGCATCCAGATCTCACTCATCGGGCAGTGGGACGCCGATGCTGTATGCCGTGGCGGCAGCACCCGTTGTCACCCATGCCGCCACCAGTGGACCTTGGCCCTGCACCGTGTAAGCGTTGGCCCCGCCCGTGATCGCAGGCAATTCGACGGTCGTCTCCGCAGGAACCACCACCTCCTCTGTTGCCGGTTGATCACGGCGGGCCGAGACCACGACGACGGACTCATCGAGCCCCGCGTTGAAGATGAGGAGGCTCCCGGTTCCCCCCGGAGCCAGACCGGCGGCGGGAAGAAGCCAGCTGGAGGAAGTTGCGGGGCTCCCCGCGGTCAGGGCGACACCGGTCTCCGAGATGAGTCGCTGAAACACAGCCACCGGCTGGGTGGAGATGACCCGGACGGCCGAGGCAGCTTCGAGCTCCATCCCGACCAGGGGCAGGGAGACGGTGCCTCGGGCGGGCAACACACCTTCCTGCTGAGCCTCCACCAACCCCTGAGGCCCGTAGACATCGACCTGGTACTCCACCTCGGACGTCGAACCGGTTGCGATGACAAGATCACCTGCCAGCCCTGCAGCCGGGACCGGGACGAACCAATCGAGGGCGGGATCAACCGAGTGCCACAGCGCCCCATCCCCTCCCACGTCCAATCTGGCGGAGGTCATCACGCTGCCGCTGGCGACCTCGATTGCAATCGCCAGGGCCTGACGGCCCGGCAGCAGCTCGTCGAGATCGATGATCTCCGAAGAGCGCGACGGGACGATTATCCCACCTAGCTGGGGGGCAGCCTCGAGACCCGAGTCCGATTGGACGATGAGATCTACCATCGCTTCCCCCGCGTAGGGATTCATCAACTGGACCTGATGCTGCTGTCCGCTCAGGGTGGACCCGCCGGCGATGAGCGTGCGGGGGACGGGCACGGGTGTGCACGGCTCGACCGCGATCGACTGGGTGCCGACCAATACCGATGCCGCCGCCACGTCCCCATCCGGCATCTCGGTCAGGCCCGCGCCGACTCCGATGGGTGCGATCTCGGAGACGGACACCGCAGCAGACCCCGAGGCCTCCGTGGAGAAGGAGGTTGCGCCGGCCGAGACCCCGGCCGCGAAAGCGGTGAAACGGCCCTCTCCCCCAACTTCGGAAGCAACCCCGATGCGGGTGGTCCGCCCGCTCCCCTCGTCGACGGGACATACCGCAACCGAGGGCGGGTTGGTGGCGGCAGCGGGGCCGGGCCCCGGTGCCTCGGGGCTCGGGACCAACAAGACGACCACAGCCATCGCGGCGACCAGGACCGAAAGGAACAGCTTGCTCATCGTCGCACCCTGCCCCAACCGATCGAGCCAATCGCCCCCAGCAGGAGAGCGGCCGCGGCGTAGGGCGCCCAGGAGAGATAACCGGTTGCAGCAAAGTCGGCTGCGCCGCCGGCTGCCGAGACCGTCGTGAACCAGTCGTCGAGCTCCGGCTCCGGCCCCCATCCATGGGAGTAGTTCAGCCTCAAGACCGCACGTCCATCGGACGGCTCACCGGCGAACCCGGTTCCTTGCCGAGCCCAGGTCTGGCCCGCCTCCGACGAAGCCAAGGGCGCGGATTCCGGGTTCTCGTAGACCCGGGCACCGGTGGCCAGAGGAGTTGGCACCAGGTCGAGCTGTGATTGCAGAATGGTGTCGAAGGCGGTCTCTTCTCCGTCGACCACAACCCACTCGACGGAGAACTCAGACAGGAGCGCCCCGGGACGTAGCTCGGCGCCACTGGCGATGCGGTCCATGGCACCCCCGAGCTGGATGTCGCCGGTCGCGATCTCGGGGAGCCACACCTCGTCGATGGTGGTCCCTCCACCGTCGACGGTGCGATACCACACGCCCGGGCCGGGACGGGCCTCGCCCGGGATGAGGCTTCGATTCGCCGAGATGAGGAGCACTCTCCCCGGAGCTCTGCCGTTGGCGAGCGTGGATGCGAAGGCGAGCCGATCGTTGACGTCCCCCGACGGAAGCCCCAATCGCCCATCGAGAAGGCCGGCCGCCGAGACGAGCAACATCGCCACGGCTCCCAACGACGCCAGCAGCCGTCGCGGCTCGACGCTGAGCTGATCGAGGGCGGCGGCCACCAGGACCGCCGCTCCGAACGACGCGAGCACCAAAGCCCCCTCCTCGATCCCGGGCCCGCCAAATGGCAGACGGACGAGCAGCAGCCCGCCGAGACCCAACACCGACCCCAGCAAGCCGAGCCGCCTCGTCCGGCCCTCGACCAGCATCAGAGCGATCGCGGCGACAGCGATCAGGACCGGCCACCAGTCCGGGACCACCAGGCCCACCCGACGTTCGACATCGAGCAGCCATCCTTGGTCGTCATAGGCAAAGCCGATGGCGACGACCCCGGCCGCAAGTGTCGCCAGGGCAAGACGGAGAGATGCCCTGCTCCCACCGATGAGGCGCCAGGCCACCGCGACGACGAACGGGACGGCCCCGAGGAGTGGTGAGACCGCGGTGAGCAGCATCGTCCAGATCACCGCCGACCCGATATGTGACAACCAGCTCTTGCCTCGATCATCGGGGTGAAGGGTCACCGAGCGCACCGCCCAGGGGAGGAAGGCGGCCGCGCCGAGGGCCAGCCACGACCCCACACCCACCAGCAAGGCTGTCCCCGGGCCCGCCAGCATGACCAGCCCCGACAGGTAGCGGCCGGGGCCGCGAAAGCCGAGCCTGCCGGCGAGACGGCCCATCCCCAGCACGGCCAGTGCGCCGAAGATGACGGTCAACAGGGTCCGGGCCGCCCCTTCGGCCCCGAACCAGAGGAATGAGATGAGTCCGGTGAGCCCGGTGGCCGGGTGCACCGCGTCGGCCGAGCCGAGCCCGGATTCGTTCCATCCCGCCATGAACCGATCGATCGCCACGGTTGGCGGCTCGAAGGGGAAGCTGAACCCGGTGTTGGGAACCCCCGCGAAGAAAATCGACCAGGAGGCGACGATGACCACCACGGCCGCCAGGATCGCCCCCCAGATTCCCGGGCTCGACCAGATCCTCCTCGTCCCCCGGGCCAGGGCCTGGTCGTCATCGAAGATGGAGAGGACTCGGTCGGTAAGCTCCGATCCCACCTCTCGCAGCCGAACCGAACCTCGGGCCTGGAACCTGAACAGCTCCTCATCGCCGACAGCCCGAACCGGCTTGAATCGACTGCGCTCGGCGATCGTGGATGGCAGATGGGCGATGTTCCAGAGCCAGGACATCGCGTGGCCCACACCCACCTTCCATCGCAGGAGGAGCAGGTTGGCCAACGAGTCGACGACTGAGACGAGGATCTCGAAGGGGACGACCCAGGCCAGGGTGATCGGGCGGTAGGCCTTCAGCATGGCGCGTAGCCGGCCCGCTTCTTCACGCCAGCCACGGCCCCGTTCCTCGCACCGCGCCTGGTGATAGACCTCCGAAGAAGGGACGGTGATCACTCTTCCTCCGGCGAGGCGCACCCGCTGCGAGAAGTCGAGCCCCGCTGCCACCGGCTCGAGCAACTCGTCCAGCCCTCGCAGCCCTTGAGCCAGGTCCCGTCGAACCAGCATCGACACGGAGGAGACGAAGGCGACCTCACGAACCACGTCGTACTGCTGTAGATCGATCTCCCCGTCGTCGAGCCCGGTGTGAGGGTCACCGAAGACATCGGTGGCGCTACCGATCGACTCCAGCTCGTCACGGGTCCCTGCCAGCAGGAGCTTCGAACCGCCAAGCGAGGCGTCGTTCCGATCGAGCTCCGCCACCAGAGCGGAGAGGGCGTCGGGGCGGGGCCGGGCATCCGAGTGGAGGATCCAGAGATAGTCCACGTCGTGTTCGGTGGCGGCAATGGCCTCCTCGAGGGTGGAGGAGCGGCCGATATCACCGACGACTTCGCCGTTCGTCACCCCGATGACCACGACTTCGTGGATCGCTTCATACACTTGACGTTCCACCGTGGCCAGAGCGGCCTGGAGGTCGGCGCCCTCCACCAGGGTGACGATCACCTTGACGCGCGGCGCGCCGGGTGGCACCAGGGGTGTCGTTTCGTCCGCGAGATGCGGAGCCGAGGCACTAGTCATGCGGGAGGACATTGTGAACCGGACCAGGACTCTGAGCAATATCGAACCGTGATCACGCGGATCGTCGAGATCTCCGGCGGCGTGGGCGGAGCGAGGCTGGCTCGAGGCTTTTCCGCCCTCCGGGAGGTCGATTTGACGGTGATCGTCAATGTTGGTGACGACGCTCCGATCCATGGCCTCCAGGTGTCACCGGATCTGGACACCGTGATCTACACACTGGCCGGGTTGGAGGGCCCACAGGGATGGGGGCGTGCCGACGACAGCTTCGTTGCCAACACCGAGCTGTCCCGATTCGGTGTCGACAACACGTTTCGACTGGGTGACCTCGACCTGGCGCTCAAGATATACCGGACCAGCCGGCTTGGCGCCGGTGACCCCCTCTCAGAGGTGACGGAGGCGATTCGAATGTCCTTCGGGCTCGACGTGAAGGTCCTCCCCGCCTCGAACGACACGATCCGAACGGTGGTGAACATCGAGGGCGGCCGTCAGCTCACCTTCAGGGAGTATTTCGTCGACCGTGGACACCAGGACCACGTGAGTGGCGTCGACTTCGACGGGGCGGCGACGGCCAATCCGGCCCCGGGCGTCGTGGAGTCGATCGACGAGGCCGACCTCGTGGTGATCGGCCCTTCCAACCCGCCTCTGTCGGTCTGGCCGATATTCGCCATCCGAGACGTCGCGGAGGCGGTTCGTCGCCACCCACGGGTGGTGGCGGTCAGCCCCCTGATCGGCGGGCGCGCCCTGAAAGGCCCGGCAGACGTGGTTCTGTCGGATCTCGGGCTGGGAGCCGGCACCGAAAGCGTGATCGCTGCCTACCGAGGGATGATCGAAACCCTGGTGGTGGACACGACTGACCGGGCCGATGTGGGCGAAATCGATGGCGTGAGAGTCATCGCCCTCGACACGAGGATCGTCGACGCGGAGCCGGCGTCCGCCCTGGCCCGGGCGATACTGGCCCTGTGACCCTCGAAGTGCTGCCCCTGCTCGGCATCGGAGCCGTCCGACCCGGAGACGATGTCGTGGACGTCTTGGCCGGCGCACTGGAGCCGTTGTCGCCGCGGGACGGTGAGGTGCTCGTCGTGACCCACAAGATCGTGTCCAAGGCCGAGGGGCGGGTGGTGGAGATGACGGGCGACGAAGAGGTGTTCAAGCGGGCCCTGGTCGAGTCGGAAGCGGTCTCGATCGTGAGGCGGCGCGGGAACCTGTTGATCGCCGAGACCAAACATGGGTTCATCTGTGCAAATGCGGGGGTCGACCGCTCCAACGCCGAGCCGGGGACCTTGATCCTCCTTCCGGAGGACCCGGACCGGTCGGCCCACCGAATCCGGGCCAAGCTTCACCGCCAGATCGGGGTCGACCTGCCGGTCATCATCTCCGATACGTTCGGCAGACCCTGGCGCCGGGGCCTCACCGACATCGCGATCGGCGTATCTGGCCTGGAAGCGGTGGTCGACCTGAAGGGCACCACGGACTGGACCGGGCAAGAGCTGCACGTCACCGAGGTTGCCGTCGCCGACGAGATCGCCTCCGCTGCCGACCTGGTGATGGGCAAGGCTGCCGGGATCCCGGCGGCCTTGGTCCGAGGCTACGAGGGGCCCCGAGGTGAAGGACGTGGCCGCGACCTGGTTAGGTCGCCTGACGAGGACCTGTTCCGATGATCGGCTTCGGGAGACCTGCGGTCAGGCCCCCGGCCGCCCCAGGCCCCAGTAGTCGAGTCCTACTGCCCGCACATTCTTGGGGTCCAGGATGTTGCGCGAGTCCACGACCCGGTGTCCCCGCATCGCAGCAGCGACCGCGCTCAGGTCGACGGTCACGAACTCGGGCCACTCGGTGGCGATCAGAAGGACGTCGGCATCCTCCGCGGCCGAGATGGGGTCTCCAGCCATGGTCAGGGCCTCGGTGCTCGCCTCGGGGTCATAAGCGACCACCTCGGCGCCGTCGGCCTGGAGGAGGGCGGCGATCCGCACCGCCGGCGACTCTCTCACGTCGTCGGTGCCGGCCTTGAAGGCCACTCCCCACATGGCCACTCGCCGACCCCTCAGCCCGCCTCCTGCCGCCTGCCGAACCTTGTCCGCCACCCGTCGTCTCTGCTCCTCGTCGGCCACTATGACGGCCCTGAGCAGCTCGAAGTCGTACCCGGCGTCCTCGGCGACAGCGATCAGGGCGGAGGTGTCTTTCGGGAAGCACGATCCTCCATAGCCGGGGCCTGGTTGGAGGAAATGAGGGCCGACTCGATGATCCATGCCCAAACCCTCGACGACGTCGATTATGTCGGCGCCGACGGCCTCACAGACGTTGGCGAGCGTGTTGACGAAGGTGAGGCGGGTAGCGAGGTATGCGTTGGATGCGTACTTGATCATCTCTGCCGAGGTGGGGTCGGTGATCACGACCGGAGCATCCAGAGTGCGATAGAGGTCCGCCACCGCACGGGCATCGACCTCATCCCATGCTCCCACCACGATCCGGTCCGGCTCCATGAAGTCCTCTACTGCCTTGCCCTCCCTGAGAAACTCCGGATGGGAGACGATCCTGGCCGGGCTGCCCTGGTCGGCGAGCCGCTTGCGCAGCGAGGCGACAGTGCCGGGGGGAACGGTCGACTTGACCACGAACACGGTGCCCTCGTCGACTTCGTTGGCCAGCTCGTCGATCACAGCGTGGACATACTTCAGCTCCGCCCGCCCGTCGTCCCGTTCCGGTGTGGGCAAGGCCAGGAAGACGAAACCGGCGTCGGCCACCGCTTCCTTGTTGGAGGCATGGAAGCTGAGCAGGCCCCGCTCCGTGGCACGAGCGAGCAGGTCGGGGAGTCCCTGCTCATAGATGGGCACACCGCCGTCGCGCAGTAGCTCGACCCGGTCGGCATTCACCTCTCCGAGACGTACCCGGTGCCCGAGGTTGGCAAGACCACCTCCCGTCACCAGGCCGACGTAGCCGGCTCCGATTATCGCAATGTTCATCGAACCCCCATGGTATATCGCGGCGACATGCGATCAGGAGGCGTCGGAGCCCACGATCACGATCGCGTCGTAACCGTTATCGACGGCCCCATACCGGACTACACCAAAACCGAGTTGTCCGATGATCTCCTCACCTGCGTGACTGCCCTCGGGAACCAGAACGGTCGTGATCGAGAAGTCCCTCTCGTCCGCGTTACCGACGCCGGCGATCTCGTAGCCGGCCTCGGCAAGACGATCCGACATTTCCCCTGCCGCACCATCGACCCCGTTGCCGTTCAAGACCTGCACCCGGATCGGCCCCTGATTGGTGGTCAGGAGCCCGGTGAGGAACCCATCGATGGTTGCGGCGGCCTCTGGCTCATCGGCCCTGACCACTGATGCCCCACCCACGGTGTCGCCGTATACCGGGAGTGTCTGACCCGCGATGCCGCC
The DNA here is from genome assembly GCA_025937235.1 of Acidimicrobiia bacterium. Classification (GTDB taxonomy): domain Bacteria; phylum Actinomycetota; class Acidimicrobiia; order Spongiisociales; family ZC4RG35; genus JARDZU01. The sequence goes on along the minus strand of JAICRU010000013.1, from coordinate 21,089 downwards.
GCCCAGGACGCCCCGGAAGTCCCAGGCCAGGGTGCCGATCGAGGCGGCGGCGAGATGGCCGTCGATCGTCATGTTCTCTGCCATCGACCCCGCGATCTCGCCTGCCTCGGCGATCGAGGCGGGCGACTTGAGCTGGGACAGGATGGCCCTGACCACCTGCTGCTGGCGGTTGGCGCGGCCGAGGTCGCTGGCGTCGACGCTCACCCATCGCTCCCCCCGATATTCCTCGTAACTCCGGGACCGGGCGAAGGCCAGCGTCTGATCGCCATCCAGGACCTGAGGGCCGGCCTCGATGTTGAGCCCGGACTTCAGGTCACGCGCCGGGTTTGGAAAGGTCATCTCGATCCCACCCAGCTCGTCGACCATCTCGATGAACCCGACGAAGTCCACTTCTACGTAATGGTTGACCTCGATGCCGAGGTTCTCCCGGATGGTCTGCACCATCAGCGACGGGCCGCCGTAGGCGAAGGCGGCATTGATCTTGTCCTCCCCGTGCCCGGGTATCTCCACCCACAGGTCGCGGGGCACCGACAGGAGGCGGGCCTCACCGCTGGTGGCGTCGAGCCTGACCAGCATGATCACGTCACCCCGCTCGCCGCCGGCCGGGCCGAAGAAAGTCAGATCCTCCATCCCCTCCCGTGAGTCACTCCCCACCAGCAGGAAGGTGAGGTCCTTCCCGATCGGCTCGCTCAACTCGGCGGTCACCTCGTGATCGGGTTCGGCGCGGGCGAGCACTTCGCTACCGGTGTTCAACGCCCAGACCACGCCGAGGGCCCCAACGAACATGATCACGAACACGGCGACCATGGCGGCTTTCAGCCACCCGGGCAGGCCGCGACGCGGCGCTAGGTGTCGAGGGGAGGATCCGGACATCGTCGACTGAGACGCCGTCAGGCTAGGCACAGGTTCTGCCCATTGTCCGGCAATGGCATCGATCGGCCCGAGAGCGAGGCCTAACCTGCCCGCCCATGGCCGTCCTGCCCCACGAGGGGACACATTCGATCATGTATGGCGGCTGGCCGCTGCCCATCGGATCCAGCCTCCGCACCCAGTATCTGGCCCGGCCGGATGCCGCAGGGCGGTTCCCGGTGGTCCTGATACTCCCCACGCTCGACGGGCTCGGCGGCTTCGAGAAGGACCTGTGCCGGATGTTCGCTCGCTGGGGCATCGTGGCCATCGGGATCTCGTTCTACCGCCAGGCGGGGGACCCACTGCAGGCTTACGAGGCGCTCCCCGATCGCCGGGCCATAAAGGATCTGGATGAGATCCACGAATTCATCGTCTCGGACGACGTCGGCTGGGCGGTTTCTGGCGACGTCGGATTGCTCGGCCTCGACGTGGGAGGTCGTCTTGCACTGATCGGGGCCGCCACCAGGCCCTGGGTACGGTCGGTTGCCGTTGCCTATGCCCCGCTCACCGGCGACGACGAGCGTGAGTATCGCGTCGCCAATTACCTCGACAACCTGCCTGTGCCGGTGCTCGGCTTGTATGGGACCGAAGATGATCTCATCGCCGTGGAGACGGTCGACGAGGCGCAACGGAGGAACGATCACGGACAGTGGCTGCTCTACGAGGGTGCGAGTCACTCCTTTCTCGACGCCGATTCCGATAGCTACGACGCCGACGCCGTCTCCGATGCCTACCCGCGTCTGGTCGAGTTCTTCAAGACCACACTTCCCCCGGCCGAGGAGATCGACCTGGGCTGAGTCTTCCGTGTCGGGAATGGGCTCATGTCCACATCCGCCTTCAGAAGGTGTCAACTCCTCACATGGCTGACCACACCGGAGGTGATCGTCACGCGCCGACCGTCGATCTCGACGACCAGTCCTCCATCCTCATCGATGTCGATGGCGCGGCCACCGCCATCAGGCTCCCAGGTGATCTCGCGGCCCACGGTGTCACAGAGTCGGCGGTACTCCTCCAGGGGCCAGCCCTCGGCCTCGATCAGAGAGAACAGCTCCGCAGCCCAGAGACCCGCGATCGGAGCATGGGCCCCCGCACCGGGGTCGGAATCACGCAATGCGGATACGCCCTCGGGAGGGTCCGGCCACCACAGATTGACGCCCAGCCCGACCACCACCATCCCAGAGGACCGCTCCACCAGGATCCCCCCTGCCTTGGCCTCATCCGAGAAGATGTCATTGGGCCATTTCAGGCTGACCGCTCCGATCGCCCTCGCCGCCGCCACCCCCGCCATCAGCGAAAAAGGCCGTCGATCCTCATCCGGGCGGCGAAAAGCGGCCGACACGGCCAGTGCCCTCGGCGCGGTCTCCCAGGCGGCACCACTCCTTCCCCGCCCTGCGGACTGGCGCCGGGCGGACACGACCACCGGGAGCGGGCCGAGTCGAGCCCGGGCCAGGTCCTGGGTCGATGGGACACTTTCCTCCCAGAATTGCAAATAGGGTGTAGCCATCTCGTCTCCTGACGAGTCGGAAACGTGAGATTACGGAGGAGTCTTGGGGACCGAGGCGCGGATCGAGCGACTCAGGGAGCTACGCGAGGAGGCCCTGCATGCAGGAAGCCAGCGCGCCATCGCCCGACAGCACGAGCAAGGGAAGCTCACCGCCCGGGAACGGCTCGATGCGCTCCTCGACAAGGGCTCGTTCCAGGAGATCGACCAGTTCGTCAGGCATCAGTCGTCGGGCTTCGGGATAGAGGACAAGCGCCCGCTAGGAGATGCTGTCGTGACCGGGCACGGGACGATCGACGGCCGGCCCGTCTTCGTATTCGCCGAGGACTTCACGGTGTTTGGGGGGAGTCTCAGCAAGGTCGTGGCGGACAAGATCTGCAAGGTGATGGACATGGCGCTCGACACCGGGACTCCCTTGATCGGCCTCAAGGACTCCGGCGGGGCGAGGATCCAGGAGGGCATTGCCTCGCTGGACGGCTACGGGAGGATATTCGAGCGCAACGTGCGGGCCTCGGGCGTGATCCCCCAGGTCTCGGTGATCATGGGACCTTGCGCCGGCGGCGCGGTCTACTCACCGGCGTTGACCGACTTCGTGTTCCAGGTCGACCAGACCAGCCACATGTTCATCACCGGGCCCGACGTCATCAAGGCGGTGACCGGTGAGGAAGTGACAATGGAAGAGCTAGGTGGGGCTGCCGCCCATGCCTCCAAATCGGGGGTGACCCACTTCGTCTACCCGACCGGAATCGACGCCCTCGAGGCGGTGCGATATCTGATGTCTTTTCTGCCTCGCAACAACATGGAGCTGCCCCCGTACTTCGCCCCCACCGACCGGCCCGACAGGCTCGACGACTCGCTGGACTCCATCATCCCCGACTCGGCCAATCAGCCATACGACATGGTGGAGCTGGTGGAGACCGTCCTCGACAGCGGCGAGTTCCTCGAGGTGCATGAGCTGTGGGCCAGGAACATCGTGGTCGGGTTCGGGCGGCTCGACGGGCACGCCGTGGGCGTCGTCGCCAACCAGCCGTCGATCCTGGCGGGAACCCTCGACATCGAGGCTTCGGAGAAGGCCGCTCGCTTCGTGCGCTTCTGCGATGCCTTCAACGTGCCCATCATCACCTTCGTGGACGTGCCCGGGTTTCTCCCCGGGGTCGATCAGGAGCACCACGGGATCATTCGACACGGAGCCAAGCTGCTCTATGCCTACTGCGAGGCCACGGTGCCCAGGATCAGCGTGATCACGAGAAAGGCTTACGGGGGGGCCTATCTGGTGATGAATGCTCGTGGTATCAGAGCGGACCTGGTCTTCGCCTGGCCTTCGGCGGAGATCGCCGTAATGGGCGCCCAGGGTGCGGTCAACATCATCCACCGGCGTGAGATATCCGGCACCGATGATCCCGAGAAGACCCGAACCGAGCTGATCTCTGATTACGAGGAGAAGTTCAACAACCCCTACGTGGCCGCCGAGCTCGGGCTAGTCGACGAGGTGATCGAGCCCCGTGAGACCCGCTACAAGCTGATCCGAGCCCTCGAGGTCCTGCGCACCAAGAGAGAAACTCTCCCTCCGAAGAAGCACGGGAACGGGCCTCAGTGATGAAGAGCCTCCTCGTCGCCAACCGCGGCGAGATCGCCGTCAGGGTCATTCGAACTGCCCGGGAGATGGGGATGCGGACCATCGCCATCTACTCGGAGCTCGATAGGGATTCCCTCCATGTGGATCTGGCCGATGAAGCCTGGAACGCCGGGCCGGCGCCCGCCGCCGAGAGCTATCTCAACCAGAACAAGATCCTGCAGATCGCGCACGACTCGGGCGCGGAGGCGATCCACCCCGGCTATGGGTTTCTCTCCGAGAACGCCGCCTTCGCCCAAGCGGTCAGCGACGCCGGGATCGTCTGGGTGGGCCCGCCGGCGCAGGCTATCGAGGCCATGGGCGACAAGATCACGTCGCGCCGCAACGCCGAGAAGTTCGGCGTGCCCACTGTCCCCGGCGTCACCGATCCTGTCACATCGGTGGACAGGGCCGGCTCGCTGGCCGACCAGTTCGGGTATCCGATCGCGATCAAGGCGGCCCACGGTGGTGGTGGCAAGGGCCTTCGGGTCGTCCGTGGGCCGGAGGAGCTCGACGAGGCCTTCGAAGGGGCGAGACGTGAGGCGGATGCCTATTTCGGGAATCCGGAGGTCTACGTCGAGAAGTACCTGGAGCGGCCCCGCCATGTCGAGGCTCAGGTCCTGTTCGACAAGAACGGAAAGGGAGTGTTCCTCGGCGAGCGCGACTGCTCGGTCCAGCGTCGTCATCAGAAGCTGATCGAGGAGACACCGTCGCCAGGTCTCAGCGTGAAGCAGCGCCGTGCCCTGGGCCGGGCCGCCCTCGCCGCGGGCAGGTCGTGTGGGTACGTCAACGCAGGGACCGTCGAGTTCCTCGTCGACGTCTCGGGGAACTTCTACTTCCTCGAGATGAACACCCGGCTCCAGGTCGAGCACACAGTCACCGAGATGGTCACCGGGCTCGACCTGGTGGAGTGGCAGCTGAAGATCGCCGCCGGAGAGGAGCTCGGCTTCGACACCGTCGACACGCGCGGGCACGCAATCGAGTTCCGGATCAACGCCGAAGACCCTTTCAACCAGTACCTGCCCACCCCGGGGCAGGTCGTGGAGTGGCAGGAGCCCGCCGGGCCGGGGGTTCGCGTCGATTCCTGGATAACCCCTGGCACCAATGTGTCCCAGTACTACGACAACCTGATGGCGAAGCTCGTGGTGTGGGCACCGGACCGTGCCCATGCGATCAGCAAGGGACGGAGAGCCCTCGAGGAGTTTCGGGTGACCGGAGTCGCCTCCACGATTCCCGCCCTTCTCGCCGTGCTCTCCCATCCCGACTTCATCAACGGAACTCATCACACCAAGTGGATGGAGGAGAGCGTGGACCTGGGAGCGGGCGATCCGGATGCCACCCCCTCCCTGCCCGAAGATGAGAATCTCGCCCGGCGTGACATCACGGTCGAGGTCGGGGGCAGGAGGTTCGCCGTGAGCTACTGGGCGCCGGAGCCTGCCGCCGGCGCCATTCGGCGTCGCCCACCCAGGCTCCAGCTCACCGGAGCGGTCGCCCAACCGGACGGTGTCGTCACTGCTCCGATGCAGGGCACGATCGTCAAGGTTCACTTCGCCGCCGGGGCGGCGGTCAGCGTGGGCGATCCGATCTGCGTCTTGGAGGCCATGAAGATGGAGAACGAGGTCCGCTCCCCCAGCACCGGCGAGCTGGTCGACCTCCGCGTCCAACCCGGCGACACGGTGACCCCGGGTCAGGTCATCGCAATCGTGAAGTAAGAACCGCGCCAACCCTTGGTAGGCGCTTTCTGCTTGGCGGGGGTCGCCCTCACTCCGCCGCGTCGGAAATGGCTTCTGTCATGGTCGGATGGGCCATCAGTGTCTCCACCAGTTGCTTGACCGTGACATCGGCTTGGACGGCCAGGGTGAGGACCCCGATCAGCTCCGAGGCCCGATGACCGACGATGGTGCCGCCAAGCACCACCCCGGTGGCAGGGTCGGAGGTCAACTTGACGAAGCCCCTCGTGAAATGTTGCAGCACCGATCGGGCGTTGGCGGCGAAGGGGACCTTCATCGTCCGCACCTTGCGGCCCTGAGCCGCCGCCTCGACGTCGACCAGCCCCACCGAGGCGATCTCGGGCTCGGTGAAGATGGCCTCGGCCACCTTCGAGTAATCGAGCGGGGTCACCGGGAGGTCCAGGGCATGGCGAGCGATCTTCCGTCCCTGCATCGAGGCAACCGAGGACAGGGGCATCTGACCGGTTACGTCACCGGCGGCGTAGATGTGTGGGACGGAAGTCCTCTGGTACTCGTCGACTTCGATGTAACCGTTGCTCGCGGCGATGCCGGCCTCCTCGAGCCCGATCCGGTCGGTGAGCGGCACCGATCCCACCGCGAGTAGGGCGTGTGACCCGTGCAGGATCCTCCCGTCGTCGCAGAACACCGAGATCCCGGAGCCGTCGACATCGATCTTCTCGGCTCGGGCGCCGAACGCGAGGTGGACCCCTCTCTCGATGAAATCCTCTTCGAGCACGGCAGCCACCTCGGCATCGCGCAGGGGGAGGATCTGCCGGCGAGACACGACCAGGCTCACCTTCGACCCGAGGCTCTCGAAGATGTGAGTGAACTCGACGCCCGTCACCCCCGAGCCGATGATCACGACATGCTCGGGCACCTCATCGAGGTCGTAGCAATCCCTGGTCGTCAGCACCCTCTCCCCGTCGACGGGCGCCCAATCCGGGACGCGCGGCGCCGACCCGGTGGAGACCATGGCCCGGTCGAAGCCGATCCGGCGCTCTCCCGATTCGGTCTCGACAATGACCTCGTGGTCCGAGACGAATCGGCCGTGGCCGGAGACGACGTCGACCGCCTGCGAATCGAGCAACTCGAGCCAGTTTCGGTTGATGTCGCCGGTGATGACCCGGATGCGCTCGGCCAAGACACCCGTGTCCACGCGGGTGGGCTCGGTGGAAAGACCCAACTTGGCCGCGTTGCGCACAGAGGAGTGCCGCAAGGCGCTGGCCGCCATCGTCTTGGAGGGGATGCAGTCCCAGAGATGGGCCGCTCCGCCGACGATCTCCTTCTCGATGAGGGTCACGCGGCCGCCCTTGGAAGCGGCGGTCGTCGCCGCCTGGGTCCCGGCCGGCCCGCCGCCGATTATCACAAGATGTCGTCTCGAGTCGCTCATTTCGGCCTGTTGCTCAGGTCGGACGGTAGACACCGAACACCGCCCTGAGACGATTCGACACCTCGCCCACCGTGGCTCCCTCCCGGAGTGCGGCCTTCATTGGGTAGAGCAGATTGCCGGACGACCCTCCGTCCTGCTCGAGCTCGGCGAGTGCATCTTCGACCGCCCCCTCGTCACGCCCCGCCCGCCAGCCGGCGAGCCGACGCCGTTGCTCGTCCTCGAGCGCCGGGTCGACCTCGAGGACGGGGATGACCGCGGTGTCCTGGCCAACGAATCGGTTCAATCCCACCACGACGCTCGTGCCCTCCGCCTGCCGCTTCGCCTCTGCGTACGCCGAGTCCTCGATCTGTGATTGCATCCAGCCCTCCTCGATGGCGGCGACGGCCCCTCCCATCTCTTCGATTCGGGCGAGGAGTGTCTCGGCCGCCTCCTCGAGCCGGTCGGTGAGGTACTCCACGAAATACGAGCCTGCCATCGGGTCAACAGTGTCGGCAACACCCGACTCATGGGCGATCACCTGCTGAGTGCGTAGTGCTGTCAACGCCGACTCGTCGGTGGGTAGCCCCAACGCCTCGTCGTAGGAGTTGGTGTGAAGGGACTGCGTGCCCCCGAGGACGGCGGCCATCGCCTGGATCGTCGTCCGCACCACGTTGTTGAGTGGCTGCTGAGCGGTGAGGGTGGAACCGGCGGTCTGGGTGTGGAACCGCATGGCCCAGCTCCTCGGGTCTTTGGCGCCGACCTGGTCACGCATGAGCCGGGCCCAGAGACGCCGGCCCGCCCGGTACTTGGCGATCTCCTCGAAGAACTGGTTGTGGCCGTTCCAGAAGAAGGACAGACGTGGAGCGAACACATCGATGTCGAGCCCGGCGTCGATTGCCGCCTGGACATAGGCCAGCCCATTGGCGATCGTGAACGCCAGCTCTTGAGCGGCGGTGGCGCCCGCCTCACGGATGTGGTAGCCGCTGATGGAGATCGTGTTCCACTGCGGCATCTCGGCCGCGGCGTAGGCGAAGACGTCGGTCACGAGCCGCATCGAGGGCCGGGGCGGGTAGATGTAGGTGCCCCGGGCCACGTACTCCTTGAGGATGTCGTTCTGGATCGTCCCCCGCAGCGCGCTGGGGTCGACACCCTGCTCCTCTGCGACAAGCTGATAGAGCAACAACAGGATCGGGGCCGTCGAGTTGATCGTCATCGAGGTCGAGACCTGGTCGAGGGGGATGCCACTCAGCAGCCTTCTCATGTCGTCCAGGGTGTCGATGGCGACGCCGACCTTCCCCGCCTCGCCCGCCGCCAGCGGCTCGTCCGAGTCGAGCCCCATCTGCGTGGGCAGGTCGAAGGCGACACTCAGCCCGGTCTGACCGGCCTCGAGCAGGTCCTGGAAGCGGCGATTGGTCTGGTCTGCGGTGCCAAATCCGGCGTACTGGCGCATCGTCCAGGGCCGGCCCCGGTACATCGTTGGATAGGGGCCCCGCGTGAATGGATACTCCCCCGGCCGGCCGATCAGCTCGGGATCGCCTGGCTCCTCGTGCACCACCTCGATCTCGATGCCGCTGCTGGTGCTCCGGTATTCCTCCATGTCCAGGTATCCTGCCATCGTTCCAGTCGATTCATGGCGGGAACTTTCCAGGACACCTAGGACGTCCATTCCCATCCATGGCCCGTAAAGCCCTGATCCACCAAATTGAAGCGCGGGAGCGGCGCGGCCGATGGTTCGGCGCCCTCGCCACGCTTCTATCCATTTCCCTGCTCCTCTCAGGTTGGGTGGGGTTGTTCGCATTCCTGGGAGCGAACAGCGCCTACGGGACATTCGAAGACGTGAAGCGAGATTGGGTGCCCGACACCAGGTCGATGGAGCTGACGCTGCCCGATCTGAGCCGGGTGAGCCGGATCTACGCCGAGTCCGGTGAGGTCCTCGCCGAGCTCCATGACGGCCGCAACTCCGAGCCGGTCGCTTACAAGGACGTCCCGGAGATCCTGGTCTACGCCATCCTCGCCGCTGAGGACAGCCAGTTCTTCGAGCACGAGGGCATCGATTTCTCCGCCATCGTCTCGGCCGCCATCGACAACCTGATCAGCGACCGAACCCGTGGTGGGTCGACGATCACCCAGCAGGTGGTGAAGAACGCCTTCGTCGGCTCCGAGGTCACCATCCAGCGCAAGATCACCGAGGCTTTCGTCTCCGCCGAGGTCGAGCGCCGATTCCCCAAGGAGCGGATCCTCGAGTTCTACATGAACTCGGTCTACTTCGGGGCAGGCGCCTATGGGGTGAAGACGGCGTCGGAGGAGTTCTTCAACAAGCCCATGGCCGAGCTCTCGATCAGCGAGGCCGCAACCCTCGCCGTGATGGTGCGCAACCCCTCCCTCTACAACCCGCGAAGCAGGCCCGAGCTCACCCTGGAGAGACGTGACGAGGTCATCCGTGAGATGCAGGAGAACGGATGGATAACCCGGGCCCAGGCAGACGCCTCCGTCGAGGATCCGATCGGCGTCATCGACGCGCCGCTTCGCCGCGGGCCCGCCGATCACGTCGTTGCAGAGGTCAAGCGCCAGCTGCTCAACGCCCCGGAGTTCGACTTCCTCGGCGCGACGCCCGAAGACCGGAAGAAGGCGGTGTTCGGCTGCCCGGCGGACGACGTCGCCTGCGAGGGCGGCGGAGGTCTCCAGGTCTTCACCACGATCGACCTCGAGCTGCAGAACAAGGCGAACGAGATCCTGAGCACATGGCTTCCCCTCCCCCCCTATGACGAGAACCTGGCGCACTGCAGGGAGATCCTCCCCAACGAGACCGACGACTTCCTCGCCCGTTACTCCGAGACCCATTCCTGTGTGCCCACCGGCGCCATGACGATGGTCGACAACTGGACCGGGGCGGTGAAGGTCATGGCCTCCGGGCTCCCGTTCGAGTTCTCCCAGTTCGACCTGGCCGTGCAGGGGCGGCGAAACCCGGGCTCGGCCTTCAAGGTGTTCGGGTTGATCGCGGCGCTGGAGAACGGGTTCACCATGGGACACAGTTGGAGCGGCAAGAGCCCGGTCAAGATCGAGTGCCCGTTCCCCTGTGCCCCCAACGGCTCGAATATCTGGACGGTGCGCAACGCCGGGGCCTCATTCGGTGTGATCGACCTCGCCGAGGCGACCTACAACTCGGTGAACGCCGTTTACGCCCAACTCTCCCTGGAGGTCGGCCCCGAGAAGATCGTCGACGTGGCCAAGAGGATGGGGATCGACGAATCGGCGCTCGACCCGGTGTTGTCGATCGTCCTCGGCAGCTCTGCGGTCAGCACCAAGGAGATGGCCAACGCCTACTCGAACTTCGCCACCTACGGCCAGCACGCCGACGACTACGTCGTCTCCAGGATCGTCAACAGCGCCGGCGAGACCGTTTACGAGCATCAACCCGAGGTCACCCAGGTGGCCGATCCTGCGATCTTCGCTGCGGCCAATCAAGCCCTGAAGGTGGTCCCGGTATCGGGAACGGCGCCCCGGGCCAACATCGGCATCCCCCCGGGTGGCAAGACCGGCACCCATCAGAGCTACCTGGACGCCTGGTATGTGGGCTACACCCCCGAGTACAGCACCGCGGTCTGGGTCGGCTACGAAGCACAGCAGGTCCCGCTCGAGAACGTCACGATCAACGGTCAGCACTACGACCGGGTGTTCGGCGGGTCGGTGCCCGCCCCGATCTGGGCCGAGTTCATGGGCTACGTCCACGCGGGGCTGCCCGTCACCGACTTCCCGCCGGATCCGGGCAACATCGAGAAGTTCCTGGAGCCTCCGCCCACGACGGTGCCCAACGTCATCGGGCTCGACGAGAGTGGCGCCAAAGGGGAGCTGCGCCAGGCCAGGCTCAACGCGTCGGTCGAGCCGGTGCCGTCGCTGGAGCCGGCCGGCACCGTGGTCAATCAGTCACCGGGCGGTGGCGCCACGGTCAGACAGGGATCGTTCGTCACCATCTTTGTCTCTACCGGGGAGATCCCGACCGGCGCCATCCCCAACCTGCAAGGGCTCACCTTCGACGAGGCACTCGAGATCGTGAGATCCTTCGAGCTCGACAGCGGTGTGAGGATCAATCTGATCCAGGGCGAGGCGCCGACGACCGACCCGGACCTCGTTGGCCGGATTGTTGCCACCGAGCCACCACCGGGAACAGAGGTCGAGGGCGCGATCGACGTGGTGGCCAGGATCGGCGTGTTCCAGGAACCGCCCCCTCCGCCCAGGGACTCGACCACCACATCCGAGCCCGAGAACGACTGACCCCCACCCGAACCGGTGGACCCACCTGCGCAACGGAATCTTTCGCGAGCCGTGTCGAGGACTCTTGACGTTGTTTAACAGTCGCTAGTAGATCGTGCCGTATGAGAACCGAAGCGCCCGGGGGTGGCCAGACTGCTCGTCCTCCGCAGTTGCGCGCCGTGGGGCCTCCGGGTGCTTCGGTTCGGCCGACGGCAAGGATCCGGCCGGTGATCCCGGTCCGGCTGGAGCCTCGCCCCGGCGACTTCGCACCCTCGGATCCCTATGTCAGGAGGTTCTGGGTGGCCGCCATCGGCTCGAGTGCCGTGGCCGAACTGCTCCGCCTGGTTCGGGCGGCCGAGAAGGGGGAGGGGGTGCGGCTGCCCAGAACCCTCCCGACACTCCTGAGGGCCGGCCTGGTCAAGGCGGAGACCGCAGGTCTGGTCGTGTTCGACCATGTGCCGATGGTGCCGTCCGAGCTTCGCTGGCGCTTCCCGGCGGTGCTCGCCGCCGAGCATTCGAGTTGGGTTGACTCACATGTGCAACCACCCCCCGCCTAGGTGGCGGACGCGCATCGGGGGGTTTACCTGAGAACCGGGCGGCCCGTAGCCCGAAATGCCATGGTGACCAGGGCCACGGTCTCACCAACGAGGAAGGCGAGCGCCACTCGGATATCGGGCTCGCCGCCGAACAGCACGATCGCCACCATCGCCGCCACCAGGCCCGCCACCCACGCGATCGAAAGCCGGGAAGTCCTGCCTTCCGCCACCAGCACCTGACCTGCGATCTGGGCTGTGGCCGCTGACATCACCCCAGCTGCCGTCAGGGCGGCGACGGTCGCCGAAGGAGCGAACTCTGGTATGAAAAGAAGGCTGACGACCTCGGGGCCGATCAGCCAGCCCACCAGTGCGCCCAGGCCCGCAAGGAGAACTCCACCGATGACGACTAAGCGTGCGATCTGGGCGAGGCCTCTGCGATCTCCGGAATCGGCCAATCCCACCAAATAGGGGAGGACCCGGCCCTGGAGGGAGAAGATCAGGGTCAAGGGAGCCCGGAACAGGGTGAAGGTGGCGAAGACTATCGATTGGATCGCCTGGTCACCCCCGAGCAGGGCAACGGCGACGGGGGCTGCACCCAGCAGGACTTGCGACGCAGCAGTCCCCCCGACGTAACCACCGAGGAAACGAGTAGGTGATGCTGCAGGGGGCCGAGTGTGGCCCCGGTCATGACGCCACCAACCCATCCCGAGGACTGCAAATCCACCGAGAACCATTGCCCAGCCCAGGGATTCCGCCGTGGCGGCAAGCTGGATGGCGACGATCCCCGCCACCAGCCGTACCACGGTCTCGACGATCAGGACCCAACCCACCTTGGCGAACAGGCGTCGGCCGGCGTACACACCCTTGGCCACCACGAGCAGCCCATAGCCGACCATGAGGAGAAGGATCTGGACCACGTACTGGAAGTTCCCGGCGAAGAGACGGTCCATCGTGAGAAGCACGAAGACACCGCCGACCAGGGCCCCGATGGCGGCAACCGACATCGCCGGCACCAGATCGCCGGGTATGACCTTCCGGCCCACGGCGACTTCGCGGGTGATGTATTGCTCCACTGGCACCAGCAGGACGGTGGCGATGATGAAGAACACCGTCCACAATTGGGCGACCGGGGCGAACGCCTCGGTGCCGAGTTGGCGACCACCGTAGGCCTGGAAGAGGTAGGCGCCCACGGCCCCGATCAGCCCGCCAGCCACCATGAAAGTCGTGCCGGGGGCCCGGAACCCTCTTTGCTCGGCCTCCAGCACCGGGGCGCTCACCGAGCACCGAACCCGGTGAGGACCGTCCAGACACTCTTCCAGAGCACGCGGAGGTCCATCACCGGGGACATGTGCTTGATGTAGTAGAGGTCATAGGTCAACTTCTCGACGGTGTCAGCCTCATCATCGGCATATCCGTAGTTGACCTGAGCCCAGCCGGTGATCCCGGGCCGCACCAGATGCCGGTGGGGGTAGAACGGGATCTGACCTGTGAACGCATCGGCGAATGGGACCTGTTCGGCGCGTGGGCCGACCAGGCTCATGTCACCTTTGAGCACGTTCCACAGCTGGGGTATCTCGTCGAGTCGGGACTTGCGGAGGAATCTCCCGCCAGGGATCAGTCTGTGGTCCTGCTTGCTGGCGAAGCTGGGCCCATCCTTCTCGGCGTCCTCCTCCATGGAACGGAACTTGTACATGGTGAACGGCGCCCCGCCGAAGCCGACCCGCTCCTGCTTGAAGAGGGCTGGACCGCCGCCGGTGCTCAGCTTCAGATAGAAGGCGACCAGCCCCGCCAGGATCGCCCAGATCGGTGCGGTGAGCAGAGTGACCAGTGTCTCCACCGCCCGCTTGCCGGGGAGCCACGGCGCCACTTCGAGAAGTGGTGTGGAGATCTCCCAACCCTCCGCCAGGTGGACCAGCGGCACCCGCCCGGTGTGCTCCTCGTAGATCGAGGTGAAGGGCTGGATGTTGTACCCGGCCACATCACAGGACGAGATGTATTGGGCAACCCGCTCGGAGAGGACCACCCTCAGGTCGACGGCCATGGTGACGTTTCGGTCGGGGAGATCGGGGACGCTCTCCGATTTCGGGTCGAGCACCCACACCACGTCGGCGTGTGGTGAGTCGGCGAGGTCGTCGGCGAGCTGCTTCTCGCCGGTGATCACCGCGATTCGCTCGGTCCAGGGGCGACGGAGCCGCATGATGCGATGGGCGGTGGCCAGTACCAGCCAACTGCCGGCGGTGATGAGGAGGAAGGGACGGGAGAAGTACTCGCGGGTGAACAGGAGGATGAGGGAGGTGAGACCGCCGGTACCCAGGAAGATGGCGAACATCCTGCCGTATGACGGACGGGGCACCCCGGGCCCGGACATCTGGGCCGTGATCAACGAGAAGAGGACCATCGAAAGGAAGAGGTAGAGGACCATCGGAATGGAATCGGCGGCGGTGACCGAGTTCCAGGGGAGCACGGCTCCGAACACGTAGATCGAGGCGAAGACGATCGACAGCGCGAGCGCCGCCAAGTCGGCCACGGTGGAACGCACCAGGAAGCGTTTGCGCATCACCTATGAGACTAGAAAAACGCTCGCCCTTCAGGAGGGTGGAGTCATCGATCGGGCCAGCTCGACCAGTGTTCGCACTCCCACACCGGAGGCGCCTTTGACGTGCTCGCCGGATGTCTCACGGGAACGGGCCGGCCCGGCGATGTCGAGATGGGCCCATTTGGCGTCGTCGACATAGCTGGAGAGGAAGAGCGCTGCGGTGATCGCGCCCCCATACCGGCCGCCGGAGATGTTCTTCAGATCGGCGATGTCCGACTCCATCGCCTTCTTGTAGTCTTCGAACAGGGGCAACTCCCAGAAGTGCTCGCCCGCACGTGAAGCCGCCAGCAGGATCGAGGAGGCCACCTCCTCATCCGAGGCGAAGACGGCGGCGACCTTGTCGCCCAGGGCGACGTGGGCCGCTCCGGTCAGGGTGGCGACGTCGACGATCATGTCCGGCTCGTATCGACGGACGATGCCCAGCCCGTCAGCGAGGATGAGCCGGCCCTCCGCGTCGGTGTTGAGCACCTCGATCGTCGGACCCGCCACCGGCCGAAGGACGTCACCAGGCCGTGTCGCGTTGCCGCCAACGGCGTTGTCCGTCAGGGGGACGACCGTGGTGACGCCTATGGGAAGACCCAATCGGGCGATGGCGATGGTCGCCGCGGTCACCACGGCCGCGCCCGACATGTCGTCCTTCATCTCCTCCATGTACTGAGCGGTCTTGATCGACAGCCCTCCGGAGTCGAAGGTGATGCCCTTTCCCACCAACCCCAGGTGAGCGGCGGGCTCGTCCGGTGTGTGCTCGATGATCACGAGCCTGGGCGGCCGATCCGAGCCGGCGGCGACACCCAGCAATGCACCGAGCTTCTCATCGACTATTCGTAGCTCGTCCCAGACCTCGACCGCGAGCCCAGCCTCGGTAGCTGCCTCCTCGATGCGTCTGGCCAGCTCCTCCGGCGCCTTGTCCAGGGCAGGGGTGTTGACCCAGTCGCGGGCGAGGTTGGTCGCATCGGTCGTGATCAGGGTCTCGCCCATCGCTTCCTCATCGCCCTCGATCAGCTCCAGGGTCTGCAGAGCTAAGGGCTCACCCTCCGTCTTGTACTCACGGAATTGGTATCCACCCAGAGCGGCACCCTCCACCACGGCTCGCACCGCGCCATCGACACCGATTTGGTTCAGGTTGGTGACGGCACGTGTCGTCTTCACCGCCCGCACCGCATTCCCGGTCCCGGCCCGGATCGACTCGAATCCGGCCTCCTCCCCCAGGCCGACGAAGACGACCGCCTTGGCAACGCTGTGGGGAAGGGTCAGTACCTGTCCCGTCTTGCCCTCGAACTTGGCCAGCTCGAGCAGGGTGGGGTGGGCCTGGGCGAGGGCGTCCTCGGCGCCGGGGGCGGGCTGGTTCTCGGCCAGGACACCCACGATCAGGGTTGCGTCGCTCAGGTCGGCGTCCTCGGACGTGGCTCTGATCTCCAAGATTTCCTCCTCTAGCTACCGAACGGGCCCAGCCCGGCGACGAGCGCCCGGCCCAGGAACATCCCGCCCAGGGTGGTGAGCACCGCAAGATAGGACAAACCGGTGGCGGCCATCACCCCGGCGTAGGCGGGATAGCGAAGGGAGGGGTAGACCGCGGCCATCAGCACCACCGAGGTCCCCATCAGCACCCAATAGGCGATAGCGGCGCCTCCCGCAGGAAGGCCTGCGATCGCCAAGACAACCGCGTCGGCGACCAGGCCTGCGATCCCGACGATGGCCAGGGTCTTCAGGATCCATCGAGGCAGGCGGGGGTCGACCAGGTACCAGTGGCCCAGTGCCATCTCACCCGTGACTCCCCCAAGAGCGACCGAGGCGGACAGCGCAGGCGCCCAGCCGCCGGTGCCGGCGGCCTGGATCACCATGGCCACGCCGGCGAAGAGCTGGAGGATGCCCGAGAACTGGCGGTTCCGGGCCCGAATCAGTCCCAGCCCGAACAGGATCAGGCCGAGACGGGCCCACCAGGGATCCACGCTGAAGGCTCCGACGATGCCGAGGGCGGCGGCCACCGAGGCCACCAACCAGGTGAAGCCCGGTCCGACGAGACGGGCCAGGGCAACGGCACCGGAGACCAGGCCGAGCCCACCGGCCCACGCCACCAGCACGACCTCGGGTCTGGCCAGTGTGGTGAGGTCGTCGGGCACGAGCGCGCATCTTATGGCCGGGCCCACCGCCACCCTCGTCAGCGGGGGCGGGCACTGCCATAATCGATTCCATGTCCGCAGAGACGAGTCAGCACTCGAACGAGGTCGACGTGACCATCGTGCTGCCCGTCTACAACGAGTCGGGGCATCTCGAGGATGAGATCTCTCGCATCCACAAGACCATGGGCGAGTCGGACTACAGCTACGAGATCGTGGTCGTGGACGACGGGTCCACGGATGGGTCGGGGCAGAGGCTCGCCAACATCGACGGGATTCGCCTCATCAGGTTCGCCACCAACAGGGGAAGCGGGTCGGCCCGCAAATACGGGACACAGTCGGCATCGGGAAGGATCGTCGTGTGGACAGACGTCGACATGACCTATCCCAATGACACCATCCCCGATCTCCTCGACTCGCTCGACGGGTACGATCAGGTGGTCGGGGCCAGAAAGACCGAGGAGGGCACGGTCAGACTCCTCCGACGGCCGGCGAAATGGCTGATCCGCCGTCTTGCCTCCTATCTGACCGGGGTGCGCATCCCCGATCTCAACTCCGGCTTCCGTGCCTTCCGACGCGACGTGGCCGACCAGTTCCTGTATCTCCTCCCCCGCGGCTTCTCCTGTGTCACCACCCTCACCATGGCCTTCCTCTCCAACGGCTATTCGGTCCGGTACGTGCCGATCGACTATGCCCCGCGGGCCGGAGAGTCGAAGTTCCACTGGTGGAAGGACACCCGGCGCTATCTGCTCCAGGTGCTGAGGCTGACCCTGATGTGGGAGCCGATGCGGATCTTCGGACCCCCTGCCGCCGTGCTGGGGATCGCCGGGCTCGCCAAACTGGTCTACGACCTGGTCGACAAGGATTTCCGGGTGGCCACCAACACCCTGGTCATCCTCGGCGTCTCCTTCGCTCTGGCCCTCATCGGGATGGTCGCCGACATGCTGGTCCAGTTGAACAAGAGGCCACACAACGTGATGCCCGCGACGATCGAGTGACGACCGGGACGACCCCCCGGTCGCCTGCGCTCAGCCCCAGTGCCTCCCTGCGCCTGCCCTCCATCGAGCGCTGGCTCGACCGGATCGAGCCGACATCGGTGCTGGAGGCGGGGTCCGGGATGGGGGCCATGGCCTTCCGCCTGGCCGGCCGCTTCGATTACCGGGGGTACGAGCCGGACCCGACCTCGTTTGCCACTGCCTCGGCCCGTCTGGCCGAGCTGGGACGGGGAGAGGTGCGCAACGAGATGGTCCCCCTGGAGCCGGACCGCACATTCGATCTAGTCGTCGCCTTCGAGGTGTTGGAGCACATCGAGGACGACCGGGGCACCCTCGCCGCCTGGTCCCGATGGCTGCAACCCGGGGGCCATGTGATGATCAGCGTGCCCGCCCACCCCGAGCGTTACGGCCCCTGCGACGAGATGGCAGGCCACTGCCGTCGTTATGACCGTGCGGGCCTGGCCGAGGTATTCCGCTCGGCCGGGCTGGAGACGCTGTCGATCGAGTCCTGGGGGATGCCGCTCGGCTACCTGCTCGAGGCGGGGAGGAACGTGCTCGCTCGCCGCCGTCTCGATGGCGCTGTGGGTACGGCCGGAAGCGGGCGATTCTTTCAACCTCCCGCGTCGCTGGGGCGATCGGTCGAGATCCTCCTTCGGCCCGCCGCCCTACTCCAGAAGCCGTTCCGGGGCTCTGAGCGCGGCATCGGGTACGTGGCGGTCGGCCGACTCCCCAGCCCGTCGAACCGAGGATGAATGAGACTCGTCTGGGCCGGCACCTTCGACCCCGACTTCTCCCGTAACAAGAAGCTGGCCAGGCTCCTGGCCATTGCCGGGATCGAGGCCGAGGTGGTGAGGGAGACCGTTTGGTCGGCCGATCGGATCGCCCTGGCCGAGCGACCCAGCCTCCGTGTCGCCCTGCGAGCCCTCGTCCGCTACCCGCTTCTCCTGGTCCGCCTGCTCCGGCGCCCCGCTCCTGACCTCTATCTCGTGTCCTACCCGGGTTGGTTCGACATGCCGGTAGTGCGTCTCGCCGCCGCTCTGAAGCGGGCGCCGGTGGTGTTCGACCCCTTCTTCTCGCTCCACGACACCGTGGTGTCGGACCGGGGGCTCTACTCCGGCAGGTCCCTGGTCGCCCGTTTCGCCGCCTTCTTCGACCGCTGGTCGCTACGTCTGGCGGACACGGTCATCGCCGACACCGAACCCCAACTGGAGCTCTACCGTGAGCTGGCGGGAGGCTTGAAACGTGCTGGTGGGGTGCTGGCGGTGGGGGCCGACGACGACCTCTTCTTCCCCCGCCCCGAGCCCGACGAGCAACCGAAGGTCGTCCTCTACTACGGCAAGCTGATCCCCCTCCATGGGGTGGTCACCATCGTCGAGGCGGCGGCCAGTCTCCAATCGAGCGGGTTGCACACGGTCATGATCGGCGAGGGGCCGGACCGTGACGTCCTCGACGAGGCCATCGCCCGCACCGGTGCCGTCATCGAGCGCCACGGGATGATCCCGCTCGAGGAGCTACCCGCCCACGTCGCCCGAGCCGCGGTCTGTCTCGGGGTGTTCGGCGCTTCGGAGAAAGCGGGCCGGGTCATCCCCCACAAGGTCTACGAGGCGCTTGCCATGCGAAGGCCGGTGGTGACCCGAGATGGCCCAGCGGTACGCGCCGCGTTCATAGACGGGGAGGTGGTGGCCATCCCACCCGAGGACCCACACGCTCTCGCCGACGCCATCCGGGCACTGATGGCCCAGCCCAATCGCCGTGAGCAGATTGCCGACGCTGGCCATCGGGCGTATGTGAGCCGGTTCGAGCAGCGACGACTCTCCGCGGAGCTAGTCGAAATCCTCCAGGCCACGGTCCGGGAGCGGGACCTGCCCCTGTCCTGATGGCGGCCGCTCCGGGGTGCGCGACCTGACGATCGAGTAGGCGATCCCCGCTGCAGTCAGCTCGGCGACGGTGAGCCAGAGACGTGAGGCAACAGAGACCACCAAGGCCACCGAATTGGGCATCACCGGGGCCAGGAACAGGGCAAGGACCCCCTCTCTGACCCCCAGGCCGGAGGGGGCGAACACGGCGAGGATCCCGATGATGCTCGAGAGGGAGAAAGCGCCGGCCAGATAGAGGATCGAGTCGAAATCGAGCGCGTAGAAGGAGCGGATGAAGACGAAGAGGGCGACCCCGAACAATGTCCAGTTGACGAAGTAGAGCCCCACGAAGCCGAGCAGCTTGGGATAGCTCAGGCCCACGTCGAAGGGCTGGCGTCGCAGGGCTCGTGCGGCCAGCCTGACCGCCCAGCCGATGAACCGGGGATGCAGCGCCACCAGGAAGGCGACCAGGGCGATAGCCAACGCCCACCGATAGTCGTCCAGGATGGGGACATCGGAGGTGAGGGCGGCGACGAGAACCATGATCACAGCGGCGGCGAGGCTGCCCACGAACTCGATGCCGAAGGCAACGGTTATCGGCCCTGCACTACGTCCCTCCCGGCCGTAGAGATGGACACGGCCCAAATAGAGGAACACCTTCCCTGGCACGTACTTGCCGAGCTGTGAGTAGAACCACGCCGCCATCGCCCTGGGCACTGGGATGTGGGCACCGTTGCTGACGGTGAGCAGATGCCAGATATAGGCCTGAGCCACCATCCAGATCCCGAGGATGACCAGGGAGGCCAGGAGCAACCCGAAGTCGAAATGGAGATCGGCCTCGGCCAGCTCGTCCCAGTTGACGACCACGCTCCGAGCGATGAAGTAGAAGATGACGGCGACGATCAGCCAGCCGACCACCCGTTGCACCCAGGTCCGCGCCCGGCCCTCCCTCGGCGACGAGGTCGCGGATTCACTCAAGTGCGGGTCCTCGGTGCAGTCATCGGCCTGACGCGACGTTAGGTCGGCGGGAGCAGCGAACCGACCTGACCGGGATGTCAGCCGGTGAAGCGGAGGCCGCCGCCGATGATCTGGTCCGCTCTCTCGCCGCTATGCGCGGGTACGACGCAACCGTCTGACATCGCATGAGGCCCGAAACTGGACCCTTTCATCTCCTGACCATCGGCCCTGGCGGCGGCGGCCGGGGCGGACACAGACTCGCTCTGTAAGGACAAAAGGAGGGCGCTTGCCGTTCCCGACGGTGACCTTCGCCATCTTCTTCGTGGTCGTGATGATCACCTCGTGGTTGCTTCGCCCTCATCTCCGAATCTGGAAGTGGTGGCTCCTCACCGCCAGCTGGATCTTCTACGCATGGTGGGACTGGCGATTCGTGATGTTGCTCGCCGCCATGATCGGCATCACTCACTTGGCAGCGGCCGCCATGGATGCTTGGCCGGGATCGCAGCGGACCTGGCTCGCCGCCGGCATCGGTGCCGACCTGGCGATTCTCGTGTTCTTCAAGTACTACGGGTTCTTCGTCACCTCGCTGCTGGAGGTGCTGCGTCTGTTCGGGTTGACCCCCCAGGTCTCCCTGTTCGAGGTGATCCTCCCCATCGGGAT
>JAICRU010000010.1 GCA_025937235.1 Acidimicrobiia bacterium | reverse complement strand
GACATGATCCCGGCTCGCTGATGGCTGGGTACAGCGGCACACCCCTGCTTCAGAAGCTGGGGATCACCAAAGGTAAGACCGTCGGGATCCTGAACCTGCCCAACTATTACGACTTCGAGCTCGGTGAGCTCCCAGCCGGGGTACGGGTCCACCGAGGTGACTACCCGGCCGATGTGTTCATCGTTTTCGCCGAGCGGTCCGACGAGGCGGAGCGCGGATTTCAGAACGCTGTGACCAATCTCCCGGCGGATGGCGCGATCTGGGTCTTCTGGCCGAAGAAGAGCTCGGGCGCCGAGACGGATCTGAGCGAACAGACGCTGAGAGACCTCTTCCTGCCCACGGGCATGGTCGACAACAAGGTGGTCGCCGTCGACGAGACCTGGTCGGGTCTTCGCTTCGTGGTGCGAAAAGAGAACAGGGCCGACTGGCCGGCCAGCGCCTGATCAGTGGGCGTCTGAACGGAACGTGAATCGATGTGGGAGCAGCTCATCGAGAGTGTGCTCACGGATCTCTGAGCCTTCGCCCCCGGCAACGATCACGTCGTCCACCCTGAACTCGGCCATGATCTGCCGGCACCGGCCGCACGGATATGCCCCCCGGACATCCGTGGCATCGATGCATGCGACGGCCAGGGTGTCGATCTTGCGCACTCCGTCGGCGGCTGCGGTGTGTATCGCCGTCGCCTCGCCGCAATTGGACGACGGGAAGGCGGCGTTCTCGATGTTGGCCCCTGTGTAGACACGACCGTCCTCGGCTACAACCACTGCGCCCACCCTGAACCTGGAGTAGGGCGAGTAGGCATTCTTGGCCGCATCCCGGGCCACAGCCACGAGCTCTTCTCGGTTCACGATTGCTCCAGGAGATCGGTGACAAACGCATCAGGGTCGAAAGGCACGAGGTCATCGATCCCCTCACCCAGCCCGACGAACTTTATCGGGACTCCCAGCTGACGCTCGATGGCGATGACGATGCCGCCCTTTGCGGTCCCGTCCAGCTTGGTCAGGACGATGCCGCTCAGCGGCACCGCCGAAGCGAACTCCCGGACCTGGGTCACGCCGTTCTGTCCTCCGGTCGCATCGAGCACGAGCAGGACCTCGTCCACGTGTCCACGGTCCCCGGAAGCGACACGATGGATCTTGCTCAGCTCCGCCATCAAGTTCTTCTTGGCATGAAGACGTCCAGCTGTGTCGACGATCACCACGTCGACGCCTTTCGCACGGGCCGACCCAATGGCGTCGAAGGCCACCGCGGCGGGATCGCCGCCTTCCTGCCCGGCGACGACCGCGATGCCGAGGCGTTCGCCCCAAGTATCCAGCTGAGCACCGGCGGCGGCACGGAAGGTGTCACCGGCGGCGAGGATGACCGACCTCCCCGAGCCCGACAGCCTTGCGGCCAGCTTGGCGATGGTGGTGGTCTTGCCGGTGCCATTGACCCCCACGACCAGCATCACTGCAGGGCGCCCCTCGAGTCGCAACTCGCGGTCTTTGTCCCCGAGCTCGGCCCGGAGTCGGGCGGTCAGCGCCGCCCTCGCCTCGTCGACGGTCTGAGGCGACGCCGCCTTGACACCTGCCACGACAGATGTAGTCGCCTCGAGTCCGACGTCAGCCGCCAACAACGCCTCCTCGAGCTCGACCCAGGTGTCATCGTCTAGCCCGCCGCCCCATGCCCGGCGCAGGGACGCGCCCAGTGCCGCCGCCGACTTCCCCATCGAGGACGTCCGGGTTGCGTCTTCGAGAGGCCCGTCACCCCCTGGCGCAGTTCGGGCCCGGATCACCACGACGATCACTGCGGCGCCGAGGACGACCGCGAGGAATACGACGAGGAGGATGGCGATCGGTTCCATTTTGCGGGGCCAAGCTAACCGGCGGTCAGATCACTCCCACCGACGTCATGTCCTTCCGCACCACCTGAGACGAGCCGCCGGGCTCCATGGTCACCCCGTAGAGCACATCGGCTGCCTCCATCGTCTGCTGCTGGTGGGTGATGATCAATAGCTGAGCCCGCTGCCGGAATTCATCGACGATCCTCAAGAAACGGCGCAGGTTGGAATCGTCGAGGGCGGCCTCCACCTCGTCCAGGACGTAGAACGGGCTGGGACGCGCTTCGAATATGGAGAAGAGGAAGGCGAGAGCCGCAAGGCTGCGCTCCCCACCTGATAAAAGCGTCAGTTGGCTCACCTTCTTGCCCAGCGGCTGAGCATCGATGGTCACGCCCGAAAGCGAGTCGCCCGGGTCGGTCAGCCTGATCCGGCCCCTCCCGCCAGGGAACAGGACCGAGAAATATCGTTGGTAGGCCTCGGCGACCTCCGCAAACGCGTCCTGGAATCGTTGCTCGATCTCGTCGTCGAGCGCCCTGATCACCTTGCGAAGCTCCGCCCGAGAGGCCTCAACGTCAGCTAGCTGTTCGGCGAGGAAGGTATGCCTCCCGTCGAGCTCGGCGAACTCGGCAGCGGCAAGCGGGTTGATAGGGCCCAGCCGTCGCAGCTGGGCCGATTTCTCATCGAGGATCGCACTCAGATCGGTCGCTTCGGGGTAATCGGGGCGGGTTGCAGCCCGAGCCGCATCCACCTCGGCATCGGCGTCGCGCCGAATGCCTTCGACGACGCTCTCTCTCATCAGGCGGAGCTCGGTCAACCGCAACTGGAGACCGGCCGTGGTCTCACGGGCGGCGGAGACGTCATTTCGCCGTTCTTCGAGGTCGGCTCGCGCAGTTGACAGCTCTGCGATGATCGAGTCACTCTCGGCGCGGAGGCCACTCTGACGGTCGCGCAGTGTCGACAGCCTGCTCTGGAGCATGTCGACTGAGCGGCGTGCGTAGCTCTCGACGAGCTCGAGCCTCTCCACTGCGACCGGCTGGGGCGCGTCCTCATCCACCCGCTCCAGCTCGGACTCGATCTTCCCCCCTCGCTCCTCGAGCAGTCGGCGGCGCTCAGAGATGCTGACCACTGCCGAGGCGGCCTCATGCCAATCCGAGCGGGCGATCTCGCGCTCGGCCCCGATCTGGATCCGCCTCGCTTCCAGCTCCTCCCACATCCACAGTCTCTCGGCTTCCTCCCCCTCCAGCGCCTCTAGGCGGCGGCTCAGGTCTTGGACCTGACGCTCTCTCTCAGCCGCCCCCTCCTCGAGCGAAGCGAGACGGTCCTTGAGCCGCCTGCGCTCGTCTTCGAGGGCGTCTGCAGATTTCTGCAGCCTGGACATCGCCTCGGCATGGCCCGCCAGGCCGATCTCCGCCATTTCGAGCTTCTCGAGCGCCACACGCTCCGTCTCGCGGCTCTTCTCGAAATCTCGTCTGGCCGCGGTGTGGATTGAGGTGGCGCGGGACAGTTCGGTCCTCGCCTTCTCGGCATCGACCTGAGCCGTCTCGAGGAGAGCAGGGCCCGCCCCGTCGGGCTGGGCGATCTGGACGCCGTCGATCGAGATGAGGTCGCCCTCCGGGGTCACCGCGCGCAGAGCCGGGTGTCTGGCGACGATGGTCAGGGCCCTGGACCACCCCTCCACCACGAGCACATCGCCGAGCAGGTGCCGGGCCAGCCCCATATCGGCGCTCGGCCCGAGCAGGTCGACCAGCGCGTCCACCCCTGAGACGGCGGCGATCTCGGAGGCCGGTGCGGTGTCCCGGTTCACAGCGGACACGACCGGCACCCCACCACCGCCTTCGGCCTTGACCAATTCCACCGCCCCTTTCAGCCCTTCGATGCTCCGGAAGGCAACGGCATCCACCCACCGGCCCAAGGCGGCGTCGACGGCCCGTTCCAGCCCGGCTGGGATGTCGAGCAGCGAGACCAGCGTCCCAATCGCGCCCTCCGCCGTTTCGGCCTTGCGACGAGCCTCCAGGTCGAAGCGCCGGGAAAGGGCGCTCTCCACAGCCTCGACCCTCGCCGTGGCAGCGGCCAGGGCGAGTCTGGCCTCGGTGAGGGCCTGCTCGGAGCGAGCCCACCCCTCCTGATCGACCTCACGCCGCCCGCTTTGCCTCTGATAGTCCTCCTGGAGCGACGAGACCTCCTCGTCGAGCACCCGCACCTCGTCGTTGATCCTGGAGATCTCACCGGCCTCATCTCGAAGCTGTGAGTCGAGGACATCGATGCGGTGAGTGACAGCCTCGACCTCGCGGGCGTCGCGGACGCCGGCCGCGTGGAGCACCGAGAGCTCCCCGCGGGCGGCAGCCAGGGCACCCTCGGGAGAGAGGGCGTTGTGGGTGGCGATCGAGCGCTCCTCGTCCTCGAGACGCCGGAAGCGCGACTCCATGGCTTCCGCGGTGGCCGCCGCGGCCGCCTGGGCCTCGATGACACCGGCCAGTTCGTCGGTGATCTCGGCCAGTTCCATCCTGAGGTCGGACTTTCGCTCTATACCGGCCTGTCTCCGCCCGCTGACTGCCCGCCTCCGCTCCTTGGCCACCGCCCCGAGCCGTCGCAGGCTCTCGATGATCGTCTCCAGCCTCGCCGCTGCACCGGTGTCCCGTTCCAGATCACGACCAACCACGGAGGCCCGAGTCGTCAGCGTCTCGACAGAGGCCGACAGGTCTCCCAGGGCGATCTCACCTTCCCCGATCTCGATGCTCAGCCGGTCGAGACGCATGCTTCCCTCGGCCATCTCCGATTCGTAGGCGTCCAGAGAGAGACCGGCCAGGTACAGAGCCAGATCACGCACCTCCGACTTCAGTCCGTGATATCGCTCGGCCGCTCGCGCCTGACGGCGCAGCGGCCTCAGTTGGCGCTCGATCTCACCGATGAGATCCTGGAGACGCAGGACATCCTCGTCGGTGCGCTCGAGCCGACGCTCGGCCTTCTCCTTGCGACGTCTGTGCTTGAGGACGCCGGCCGCCTCCTCGATGACGGCGCGATGGTCCTCGGGCGAGGCATTGAGAACGTCGTCCACCTGACCCTGGCTGATGATCACGTGTTGGTGTCGGCCCACCCCGGAGTCACTCAACAGCTCCTGGATGTCGAGCAGCCTGCACCCGACACCGTTGATCTCGTAGTCCGAGGAGCCGTCGCGGTAGAGACGGCGGGTCAAGGCCACCTCTTCGAGGTCGAGCGGGAGCATCCTCTCAGCGTTGTCGATCACCAGCGTGGCCTCTGCCCGATTCAGGGAGGGACGGGTGGCCGTGCCGGCGAACACCACATCCTCCATCTTCCCGGTGCGAAGTGACTTGGTCGACTGGGTGCCCATCACCCAGGACAGGGCGTCGACCAGATTCGACTTCCCCGATCCGTTCGGGCCGACCACGACCGTCACCCCGGGCCTGAACTCGAGCCTGGTCCGGTCGGCGAAAGACTTGAAGCCGACGAGCTTCAGTGACTTCAAATACACAGAGAGCACCTGGCGAATGACACGGCTGTGATTACCGGATGCAGGCTAACAGTGCCTAGTGGCTCAACCACTCTTCATGGGATTCGGCTGGATGAAGAAGTCACGCAGCGATCGGTCAGGAGCCACCACGTCTGACTCCACTCCCATCACCACGGACATGGCGGGCCCGCTCCACAGCCATTCCACCAGCCGATCGACTCCTTCGGCATCGCCCTGGGCCCACACCTCGACCCTCCCATCGGCCAGGTTCCGGACCCACCCCACCAACCCCACAGAACGGGCCACCTGACGGCACGCCTGGCGGAAGCCGACCTGCTGCACCTGGCCCGAGACGTGGGCATGGACCGCTTTCATGGTCACGGAGCCGGCTGGCAAACCGGGCAGAAATGACTCGACCGGGCCCGAATCACGATCCGTTCGACCGCTGCCCCGCACGTGGGACAGGGAAGACCGGTGCGGCCATAGACCCGGAGTCGCTCGAGGTTCTCGCCCGCCCGCCCGTCGGGGAGCAGATAGGCCAGATCGTCGAGACTGGTTCCCCCGTTTTCGAGGGCCTGACCAAGGACGATCTCGATAGCGGCGAGCAATCGCTCCAGATCGGACACGGTCAGTTCCCCACCGGGACGCAAAGGGTGGATCCCGGCGAGATGGAGAGCCTCATCCGCGTAGATGTTGCCCAGACCCGAGACTATGACCTGGTCGAGGAGCAATGCCTTGACCGGCGCCGTCCGCTTCCCAAGCGCATCGGCCAGGTCCGGGGCGGTGGGCGCCATCTCCCACGCGTCGGGGCCGACCCGGGAAAGCCCCGACTCGACCATCTCTTCAGGGGAGACGACGGCGACGAACCCGAAGGTACGCGGGTCGATGAACCGCACCTCTACGCCATCGTCCAGTGTCGCCCGGAAATGGGTGTGCAGCGCCACCTCTTCGGACGGGTCCCCGATGGTGAACCGGCCCGACATGCCAAGGTGGGCGATGAGTGTCTGCCCGTCGTCGAGGGGAGCAGCCAGGAACTTCCCCTTCCTCCCCACCTCGCGGACGGTCCGGCCTTCCAGCCTCTCGTCGACTTCGGTGGCGCCACCTGCGTTGTGACGTGCCGTGCGGGGGTGGGTGGTGCTGACGCGAACCAGACGCCGTCCTCTCATCGCCTCATCGAGATGACGCCTGGTCAACTCGACCTCGGGCAGCTCAGGCACCGACGGCTCCGGGCCAGGGGGTCGTTACCGTAACCGGGCCAATGGAGATCACACCACGCCCGTTCGGGGAGATCCTCAACGAGGGGATGGTGATTCTGGGGCGGGTGTGGAAGAGGATCCTCGCCCCGGCCTTCTGGGCATTCGTCATCCTGGGCGGGGCCACCATCGGCGTGTTCGCACTGACCGGCGCCGGCGACGTGCTCCAGCTGCTGCTCGCCGACCCTCTCGCCCTGGACGAGATGACCGATGCCGAGGTCGGCGAGCTGGGCCTACTCCTGCTCCAGGCAGGGCTCATCGTCGCCGCGATCCAATTGCTTGCCGGAGGCTTCGTCAGCATGACAGTGCATCGCATAGTGGCCGGGGAGCTCGGCGGAGAGCCGATCCGAGGAGGGGAGGCTTCGCTGTTCGCATTCAGGAGACTGTTGACGCTCCTGGCGGCAGGAGTGCTCGCCCTGATTTCGATCGGCGTCGGGCTTGCCGCCTTGATCATCCCCGGATTGTGGCTCATTGGCAGCTTCACGATGATCACCGCGGTGATAGCGCTGGAGGACATAGGGCCGGTCGCTGCCCTGCGCCGCAGCATGGCGCTGGTGAGGGGACGCTGGTGGCCTACCGTCGGATTCCTGGTGATGGTCGGGCTATTGGGCTCGATCGCCGCGCAGCTCGTGCAGCTGGTCGCCCTCCCCATCATCGGTGCAGCCGGGGTCGGCATCGGCGCCGGCCTTGGGTTCGTCGTCCTTATCGTTGCGCAGGGCCTCGTGGTGGCGGCGATAGCGGTCATGGTCACGCTCTGGTACTTCGACCTCCGTGCCCGGCAGGAACCGATCGTTATCTCGAGCCTTCGATGAGGGCGGCCAGCGCCTGTTCTGCTGCCCCCTGCTCGGCCTCTTTCTTCGACCGCCCCGATCCGGTGCCGAGCACGAGGCCATCGACCTCCACGGTGGCGACGAAGGTTCGCTCATGGTCGGGACCGGATCCATCGCTCTGGTACTCGGGATATCGCCTGTCTTTGGCGAGCACCTCCTGGAGACGGGTCTTGTAGTCCTTGAGCCCGGGCCGCTGCGCCCTCTCGTCGATGCGGCCGCCCCACAGACGCAGCACCAGATCGGAGGCCGATCCCAGCCCTGAGTCGAGGAAGACAGCGCCGATAACCGCCTCGAGGGCATCGGCCATGATCGAATCCTTCTCCCTGCCGCCGGTCCGATCCTCGGCCGGGGTGAGCTCGATGTGCTCGGCCAGCCCGATGGAGCGGGCGACCTCGGCAAGGACTGGCCGGCTCACCAGACCGGCGCGGATCTTGGCCAGGTTGCCCTCGTGGAGGTTCGGGAAGGTGTGATACAGGTATGCGGTGATCGCCAGCTGGAGCACGGCATCACCGAGGAATTCGAGCCGCTCGTTGTCCTTCCGGGAGGAGTCGTCGGAGCTCACCGAGCGATGGGTCAAGGCCAGCTTCAGCAACGACCCATCCGTGAAGTCGTACCCGAGCCGCTGTTCGAGGGTCACGAGGACGTGAGCCTGGCCGCCATCCGGCCCGGCAGATCTTGGGCGGCCGCATCGGAGGCCATGCCCAACGCGTTGGAGATGGCCACCCGGCTCGAGGCGCCATGGGCTATCACCACCACAGCCTTCACCCCGAGCAAGTGGGCGCCGCCATATGTCTCGTAGTCGAGCTTTCGCCTCACCTCACTCAGGGCGGGGAGCACCGACTCCTGCACGGATGGCTCGAGATGGGAGATCGCCTCGAGGGCGTACCGCATGATGACCTGGGCCGCCCCCTCCATGGTCTTGAGAAAGACGTTCCCGGTGAAGCCGTCGGTGACGATGACGTCGGCTTTGTCGGCGGCGACGTCGCGGCCTTCGACGTTGCCCACAAAGCGAAGCGGCGCGTTCTCGAGGAGCTCATAGGCCTCCCGCTCCAGGCTCCTGCCCTTGCCCTTCTCCTCCCCGTTGGTGAGCAGCCCGACCCTGGGGTTGGCGACGCCCAGGAGCACTTCGGCCCCCACCGCACCCATGATGGCGAATTGGACCAGGTTCTCGGCGCTGACATCGGGGTTGGCCCCCGAGTCGAGGACCAGAGTTGGGCTGCCTGGGGTTGGGAAGATAGAGGCGATAGACGGAGGGGCGGTCCTGTCGACCCTGCCGATCAAGATGGCAGAGGCTGCCAATGCCGCGCCGGTGGAACCGGCGGACACGAGCCCCTCTGCCTCCCCCTCGCGAACGAGACGGGCGGCGACATTGATCGAGGCGCCCGGTTTGTCCCGAAGGGCTCGGGCCGGGTCGTCCCCCATCCCGATGACATCAGGGGCGTCGACTACGGGAAGGTCGGCGTCTTGCCTGGCCAGCTCGGGCTCGATTACCTCGCCCCGACCGACCAGGACCACATCGACGCCGCGGGTGGCAGCATCAACTGCTCCGGCGACGGTCTCGACGGGGGCGTTGTCGCCCCCCATTGCGTCGAGGGCGATCCGGGCCAAGGCTCAGGAGGCCTCGATCACCTCGCGGCCGCCATAGGTGCCGCACTCGCGACAGGCGCGGTGGGGCAGCTTGGGCTTGCCGCATTGCTCGCAGGCAACGGTCGTCGGACGCGAGACCTTCCATGCAGCCTTGCGCTGTCTGGTCCGCGAGCGCGACATCTTCTTCTTGGGCACCGCCATTGGTGCACTCCTCGGTCAGGAATCGAACAGATCTCTGAGGCTGGCGAAGGGTGAGTCGGATTCATCCCCGTGGCCGCCGCAAGGGTCACTATTCAAGTCGGTTCCACAGGTTGGGCAAAGTCCCCGGCAGTCCTCACGGCACACCGGCGTAGAGGGAAGGGCCAGGGCGAGCTCGTCCCGGGCCGCCTCGTAGAGATCGATCTCGTCACCCGTCACGGGATAACCGCCTTCGTCGGGCACCCGCCGAAAGAACTGTTTCGTGGCGACCTCGACCCGGGAATCCCATGCGGTGAGACATCGAGTGCAGGTGAGGTGAGCACCGGCGGACACGGTGAAATCCGCCTCTACCGCGTCGATCAGCCCGATTGCCCGCCCCGTCACCTCCATTGGGCCTTCGACATGAACGTCTTCGAATGTGAGCTCCACCGGGACGACCGCGGCGAAGGGGCGATCCTTGCCGGGAGACCCGATCAGGTCCCCTACCGATACGACCATCAGGCTCATGTCAGAGGGGTACGTCGGGTGGCCTGGGGCGCGCTTCATAGAGCTCCTCCCGGGCATCCAGGATCTGGTCGAGTATCTGATTGAGGATGAGCTCGAGACGCTGCAGCTTGCGCTCGATCTCGTCTTCGGTCTCGAGACGGAGGCGACGGGCCTCGCCCTCGGCCCGGCGCACGAGGATGTTCGCCTCTTCGACCGCCTCCGCCATGATGTTGGAGTCGGAGACGAGTGCATCTGCTTCCTTGCGTGCCCGGTCCACCATCTCCCTCGCCTTCTCATTGGTGCGGGCGATGAAGGCCTCCCGCTCGCGCACCATCCAACGCGCCGCCCGCAGCTCGTCGGGCAAGTCGGCCCGGATCTTCTCCAGCAGGCCGAGGAATTGCTCGCGGTCGACCATGGCGTTGCCCGAGAGGGGAACGCTCTTCGCCTCGTGCAGATACACGATGAGATCGTCCACCGTGTCCTGGAGGTCGCTCAGCTCGGCTCGATGCTCGGGTTCGGCCTGTTCGACGACGCCGCCATCGCCCCCCGCCCCACCGCCCTGCGGGGCCACGTCCGCCTGCTGCTCGTCGGTCATGCCAGCCGCTCCTGTAGGGCTTTCTCGACGGCACTTGGCACCAGACCGCCGATGGAACCACCCAGTTTGGCCACTTCTTTGACGAGGGACGACGAAATGAAGCTCCATTCCGACCTGGTAGCCATGAACACGGTCTCCATCCCGGTCAGATGTCGGTTCATCTGAGACATCTGAACCTCGTACTCGTAATCGTCGACGGTGCGAAGACCCTTCACGACGACGTCTGCACCGACATCGCCGGCGTATTCCACCAGCAAGCCGGTGAACGAGCCGACCTCCACCTCGTCGCCGAACAGCTCCTCCAGCATTGCCACCCGCTCACCGACCGTGAAGAGTGACTCCTTCGACGGATTGTCGACGACCGCCACCACGACACGGTCGAAGGTCTGGATGGCTCGCTCGATCACATCGACGTGACCGTTGGTCGGTGGGTCGAAGCTCCCGGGGCAGAGTGCGGTGGTCATTGGGCTTCCGCTTCCTTTTCGTACCTCACGATTCTGGTATCCCCGTACCGTCTATCGGTGGCAACCAGCCAGTTGGCCGGCGCCGATGGCAACGTGTCGTTGTGGCGTCGGGAGAGGACCACCTCGGCGCCGACCGGGAGCAACCGATCCAGGTCTGCCAGGTCAGCGCTCAGATATGAAGACGGCATGTCCCAGGGTGGGTCGATGAACACGAGGTCGTAACTCCCAATGGCATCTGCTAGGAACCTCCTCACCTCCTCGGTGACCAGAGTCCCGCCCAGCGCCACGACGGCGATGTTCGAGCGAAGGGCGTCGACGGCGCGACTCCCGTTCTCGACGAACGTCGCTTTGGCGGCGCCCCGCGACAGCGCCTCCAGGCCGAAGGAGCCGGATCCGGCGTACAGGTCGAGCACGGCGGCTTCGACCACCCAGTCTCCGACCATCGAGAAGACTGCCTCACGAACCCGGTCGGTGACGGGCCGGGTCGCCGGCGTGTCCGGTGCGATGAGACGCCGTCCCTTCGCCGCACCGGTGATGATCCTCATCTGTGTGGC
The DNA here is from genome assembly GCA_025937235.1 of Acidimicrobiia bacterium. Lineage (GTDB taxonomy): Bacteria > Actinomycetota > Acidimicrobiia > Spongiisociales > ZC4RG35 > JARDZU01. Next base: position 42,216 of record JAICRU010000010.1, on the reverse strand, counting down.
TCAGCTCTTGAAGAGCCATTCGACCGACTCTCCGAGAAAGGCGCGGACCTCGTCGGCGAGATCCCTGTGCTCGACGAGGCCAGGGTCGCCGTCGACGATGGCGAAGGCGTCCCTCCGGGCGTCGATCAGGAGCTCGAGGTCACGGAAGAGATCGGCGATCCTCAGGTCGGCCATCCCCGATTGTCGCTCACCGAACACTGTCCCTTGGCCCCTGATCCGAAGATCCTCGTTGGCCAGCTCGAACCCATCGTTCGTCTTCACCATGGCCGTCAGCCGCTCCGCGGCATCCTCACTTGGAGCGTCGGAGATGAGGAGGCAGGTACCTGGGTGGCTCCCCCGGCCCACCCGGCCCCTCAGCTGGTGCAGCTGGCTGAGACCGAAACGGTCGGCGTCCTCGATCACCATCACCGTGGCGTTGGGCACGTCGATGCCTACTTCGATAACGGTGGTGGAGACGAGGACGTCGGTGTCACCGGCCCGAAACGCCGACATCGCAGACTCCTTCTCTGCCGGGCGGAGCTGACCGTGGATGAGTCCGACTCGGAGCCCGGGGAGGAGCCCGGTGAGGCGGGCGTGCTCTGCCGTGGCCGAAGCCGCCTCGATCTTGGCGCTGTCCTCGACCAAAGGGCAAACCACGAAGGCCTGCTGTCCGGCGCCCACCTCCTCCTCGATCAACTCCCATGCCTTCGACTCCTCGGCGCCGCTCAACACCGCGGTCTTCACGGGGCTCCTCCCAGGTGGCATCTCGTCGAGCCCCGATATGTCGAGATCCCCGTAGAGAGTCATCGACAGGGTCCTCGGGATCGGTGTGGCGGTCATTATGAGGAGGTCCGGCTCGATCGAATCGGCCTTCTCCTTCAAGAGCACTCTCTGTGAGACCCCGAACCGGTGTTGTTCATCCACCACCGCCAACCCGAGCCGGGCGAAATGCACGCCCTCCTGGATCAGGGCGTGAGTGCCCACAAGGATGTCGACCTGTCCCCCGGCGACGTCGTCGAGCAGCTCGGCGCGGGAGATCTCGGGCCGGTAGTTGGTGGAGGCGGTGGAACCGGTGAGGATCCCGATGTGGACCGCCGGCCCCTCGGAGCCGAAGAGGCTGTCCATGCCCAGCTCGCTGGGGGTGCTGAACGGCTCAGGGGAGAGCCCCGCCTGAGCGAGGAGGCCGGTCACCCCGAGGTAGTGCTGCTCCGCCAGCACCTCTGTAGGCGCCATGATCGCCCCCTGCCAGCCCCCTTCCACCCCATAGAGCAGGGTGGCCACCGCCACGACCGTCTTTCCGGACCCCACCTCACCATGAAGCAGTCGATGCATCGGATGGGCCTCTTGCAGGTCGGCGAGGATCTCGCCGATGACACGGCGTTGGGCCCCCGTCAGCTCGTAGGGAAGCCCGGCCACGAACCGTTCTGCCAGGTCACCGGTGGGCCGGTGGGCGAATCCTGTCGCCTCTTCGGTCTGTCTTCGCTTGCGAAGGGCGAGAGCGAGCTCGAGCCGTAGGAGTTCGTCGTACGCCAGTCGTTGCCGCGCCGGGGGGACCTGTTGAAGGTCCTCGGGGAAGTGAATCCGCCCGTATGCCTCGTCACGGGACATGAGGCCATTGGCCGCCATCAGGACATCCGGCAGGGGGTCGTGGATAGGCCGGGACCTGGCCAGCGCGTTGGCGACGAGATCGATCAGCTCATGTGGCTTCATCTTCCCGATCTGTGAGTAGATCGGCACCACACGGCCCGTATGCAACGACTCGTGCTGGCTGTTCAGCACGCCGACGACGGGGTTCGACATCTGCAGACTGCCCCGATAGGAGTCGATGGTCCCCGAAAACGCCGCCTCGGTTCCGGGCGGTAGTTGTTTCGCTCGGAACGGCTGGTTGAACCACACAACTTTCAGCGTCGCGGTCTCGTCGGAGATCTTGGCCTCTGTGATGGTGAGCTTGGCCCTCGGCCTACGGGTGGCAATCGACTTGACCTCCGCGACGATCGTCACCTCCGTGCCGAGTGGGACGCGGTCGAGTCGAGGGCGATCGGATCGGTCGACGTAGGTACGCGGGAGGTGGTGGAGTAGGTCGGCCACCGTTTCGATGCCACCGCCTGTGAGCGCCTTGCGCCGATCGGACCCGATCCCTTTCACCTCCGTGACCGGGACCTCGGTGAGGCGGGTCAGGGTGGCCAACGTGTCACCGGGATGCGCGCTCTGCCCATGTCACCACGGTACCGTTGAGCCGGACGAGGCCTAGGCCCAGCTCGGGCGGTCAGTCCTCCATTCGGATCTCGCTCGCCGGGTGCATGAGCCTGCCCCGGGATGCTCCGAGTCGGCTGCCGGCATGCAATAGGTCACCCATCGCATGTCACCGAGGGTGCACCCAATTCAGGTGGATGGCAGTGTCACGATGGCTGGGGTCGACGCGATCGTCGTACGACCAAGCTCCGTTGTCGGTGGCATCGATACTCGACCGACGCATGGACCAGTGAGGACGAAAGCGGTGATCACGGCCAGCAGACGACCACGATGGATCCAACGCATTTTTCCAGTCTTGGTCGGATTCGACCCTGTGCCTGGGGCCAATGGTCATCGCCTCGGCCGGCAGTTGTGCCAAGCGGCCGCAACTACCGGATCGTGACATCAGCCGGGCGGACTGTGACTTGGCCCGTATCATGATTATCCTTCGGGTCGGTCGAAGCGGGCCAACGGCCCGTCTACCCTTCCAGGTCACTCCAGGAGTCTTCGAGATGTCTTATCGCTGTGAGATCTGCGGCAAGGAGCCGAGCTACGGGAAGACCGTGAGCTTCTCCCACAAGCGCAACAATCGCCGGTGGCTGCCCAACATCCAGAGGGTGAGGGTGCGTCATGGCTCGAACACACGCCGCGCCCGCGTCTGCACCTCCTGCATCCGCGCCGGCAAGATCGAGAAGGCCTGAGCATGCCTCAGGGCGTGGTCAAGACCTACGACCCTGTGACTGGTGCCGGCATCATCGTGCGCGAAGACGACCGATCCGAGGTCTTTCTCCGCCCCGGCTCGCTCAAGGGCTCCATCTTTCGGACCCTCCGCCAGGGGCAACGACTCGTCTTCGAGACCGTGGAAGAGGACGGGGCCTCCTACGTGACCTCGGTGGGGGTGGGGCAAGAGGGGTATTGAGCTCAGGAACGAACTGGTCCCGGTGGCGAGTATGCAGCGGGGCTCCCCGGCCAGGTTCTTCGCTTTCTGCTCCCCGGGCCGGTGCAGAATAGAGCATCCCCCCAATCGAATCGTCGCCATGCCAGATGGCCGGGAGCGGGCTGACATGGGGCCGCCCGTCGGAGCGAGTGGTCGACAGCCAGAACATCTCCGACCCGGCGGGGATTTCTATCACCTGGGCCCAATCGGCCGCGAGGGCTCCCTCGCTGCTGAACCGGTCGTCCAACTCCCCGATCGGCTCCAATGCCATGGCTCCCGACCCAAGCCCGGCCCATTGCCCACGATCGGCGGTCGTTCACTAGGGTCACGCCGACCCGAGACCCTAAGGAGGCTCATTTGGTCCAGGCGTATGTCCTGATCCAGACCGAGGTCGGCAAGGCGGCCCTGGTTGCAGAGGAAGTGCGTGAGATCCCCGGTGTCGACTCGGCGGACGATGTGACCGGGCCCTATGACGTGATCGTCAAGGCCACGAGCGACGACGTCGACTCGCTGGGCAAGCTGGTCGTAGCCAAGATCCAGGCGATCGACGGAATCACCCGCACCCTCACCTGCCCGGTGGTGCACCTCTGATTCGGAGAAGAGCCGACTGAGAAAGGACCGGCGGCCGCTGGTCCTTTCTGATCAACCGAGCTTAGAAGCAATGGTCCCCGCGCTGCGCAGCGCGGTCCCATCGCTGCCTGCGACCGAAAACCTCCTGACCGGTCCCGAGCGCGCCTCGTCCACCATGTCCCTGAACAGCTGTTCGCGGCTGATCGGGGGATCGATCCACAGATACGCCGCCATCGAGCCGGGGATGGTGTTGATCTCGTTGACCACGACTTCGCCGTCCCGCTCCAAATAGTCGATTCGGGCGATGCCCCGCAGGCCCGCTGCCTCGGTCACCCGGGCAGTGAGACGCACGACCTGCTCCTCGACCTTCGGATCGAGTGTCGCCGGCAGCTCCCTACCCGCGCTCACCTCTCCACCCCAGGCCAGGTACTTCTGGTCGTAGGAATAGATCCCGTCCGCGGCCCGCGCCGGGGCCTCGATCGCCGAGAGCTCCCATTTCGGATACGTCCGAACAGCCACCTGGAGATCACGGCTTCCGACCAGGAAGGGCTCGACCACCGCACCCTGGTCGAAGAACGACGAACCACGTTTCAGGGCCAGGACGGTTGGCCAGTCCTCGGCCAGCTCGATCCCGATCGAAGACCCTCCGAACCTGGGCTTGACTATGAACGGCCCCTCGAAGTCGGGGACCGGCTCCTCGCCCGAGGAGACGATGGCCCGGGGCAGGGTGGGCAGACCCGCTGCCGCCATCGCCGCGCCAAATGCGAGCTTGTCCATGCCGAGCGCCGACGACGCCTGACCTGGCCCGGTGTACCGGAGCCCGGCCAGATCGAGCAGACCCTGCAACGTCCCGTCTTCGCCCGGTCCACCGTGACAGGCGATGACCACCACTTCGATGTCGAGCGGCTTCTTCTTGATGAGTAGGCCCTGGCCGGGAGCGGCGACAAAGCTCAGCTCGCGTGACCGACGGGGGACACCGTCGGCGAAATCGGCCGCCTCCAGATCCGACTCCACTTCGAACCAGTCCCCGGTCTTCGACCAGTAGACGGCGTGGACCTCCCCCAGGGCCCTGGTGACTTGGAGACCGGTGAGGATGGAGATGTCGTGCTCGTCGGAGGGACCGCCGAATATCACAGCCGGCTTCGCCATTGGGGTCCTCAGGGGTAGTGGTCGGGAAGATCGTTCTCGTAGAGGACGGCATCCCCGGGGCCGAGATGATCCCGAACCCAGTCCACCGCCTCCTGCCGAGACGAGACGACGGTAACCGACGCCGGGCCCTTCCCGGAGCCTTCCAGCAGCGCCCCCCGGTTGGTCCTGCCCACGATCACGAGATCGTCGGCACGTATCGAGGAGTCGGCAGCGAAGCTGACATTCTCCTGGTGCTGCCGTGGGCCCAGCTCGACCATGCCCGGGGTGACCACGACCTTACGTCCCCCGTCCACTGATCTCTCCAGCAGGCCGAGGGCCGCACGGGCGCCGGCCGGGTTCGAGTTGAAGGTGTCGTCGATCACGGTGAACCCTCGCTGGGAGATCGAGACGGTCTGTCGGTGCTCGGGTCGGGGCAGTCCACCGAGCCGCGATGTCATCTCGGACGGGCCCACGCCGAGAGCCAGCCCGACCCCGATCGCCGTGGCGAGGTTGACCCCGAAAACGTCGGAGGGCACTTCACCCACCTCTGTCCCGTCGACGCGAACGACACCGTATCCCACCGAAACCCGAGCAGCGGAGCCCTCTCCCGACACGGTTATGACCTCCATCCTCTCGGCCCGGTCCGCCGCCAGCCGGGACAGAAGCGGATGATCGACCGAGATGACTCCCACTCCTGCCCGGTCGAGGATCTCGGCCTTGGCCGTCACGATCCGCTCCTCGTCACGGAACCGCTCCAGATGCACCGGGCCGATGGCGACCATCGCGGCGACATCGGGCCGTATCCATCGTGTCAGCTGATCGATCTCCCCGGGCCCATAGGTCCCCATCTCGGCGACGAACACCTCGGTCCCGGGGAGGAGATGCTCGTTGATGGCCCGGGCCAGCCCCATTCGGTTGTTGAACGACGCCGGGCTGGCGACCACCCGGAATCTCCCGGCCAGGAGATGGGCGACGTACTGCTTGGTCGTGGTCTTCCCGTATGAGCCGGTGATGGCCACCACCTTCGCCCCGGACGTCTTGAGCCGGGCGGCGGCCTGATCCACCCATCGGTTGCCCAGCATTTGCTCGACCGGGCCCATGGCGAGCAGGGCCAGATCGACGAGAGCGGGTAGGAGGAACACGCCAATGGCGAGGAAGAAGGCAGAGCCGATAGCGGCGCCATAGCCGAAGACCGCCGAGGCGAGGATGCCGGCAAGGACCGACACGCGACGAAGACGTGCCGTCCAGGCCAGGGGGGAGGATCGACCCTTGATGGAGAGGCCGACCGGGCCCACCTGGGCGGCCGGCACCAGAAACGCCCACCAAATGCTCCACCAGGAACCGACCAGCCCGATCAGCATCAGCCCCAGCAGACTCAGATTCGCCGGGCCGCTGGTCCACCATCGACCGGCGAAAGTGGCCACGGCTGATGGCAGGTAGTGCTCCCGCTGTGCAACGCGTAGCCAACGGAGCCCGGCCGGGATCGTGGCCAGGACGCAGGCGGCGAACAGCCACCAGATCACCTGGCCATGACCTCCTCCAGCACCCGGGCGAGCGCATCCGGGGCCTGGGTCGGGACGAGATGTCCCACCCCGTCCAGGACCTCCAGCTCCGCTGATCCGCCGGACCGGCGGATCAGACGCAGCGATTCTTCGGCGACCTCGACTGGTACCTCGTGGTCCTCCCCGCCCCAGAGCAGCATGACACGGGACTCGAGCCGGCCCAGCTCATCCTCGTACGTCTCGTTCACCACCTTGACCAGGATGTCCCGCATCACACCGGTGGCAGCCCGATAGTCGGCCGAGCCCCGGCTGCGACGGATCTCTTCGATCCGCCGGTCGGACACGAGGCCCGCCTGGTTGAGAGTTCGGATCAACCGGTAGCCCACCGACGGTTTCCTGGACGGAGCTTTGCGAAGCAAGGGGGTGCCGGTCACCACCAGTGGCCCCACCCGCTCGGGGCTGGCGGCGGCGAGACAGACCGCTATGCGGCCACCGAAGGAATGGCCGAGGAGGGCCGGGGGGCTATCGAACATCTCGAGCACGGGCGCCAGGACGTCGGCGTAGCCTCTCGCCCCGATCGGCTCAGCGGGCGCCGGGGTGGCACCGAATCCGGGTAGGTCCACGGCCAGGGCGTCGAATCCGGCCAGCGACCTGGCGAAGTCATTGCCGCGGCGGCCCCATCCATGTAGCGCGAGGACCCGCGGCGGGCCTTCGCCGTAGGACTCGGCGAACAATGCGCCATCGAAGAGGGCGCGCAAAGGCACGTATCTAGTCCTTGTTCGGAGATGCCGAGAATACTGTCGGAAGGCTTTCTTTCAGCGACATGGACGGGACCACACCCACGACTCATCAGGCGATGGCCCGCTTCCGGGCCTCTCTGCTTCGACGCGCCTCGGCCGTCGCTTGGGTGATCCTGATCATCATCGCAGCCCAGGCAGTCCGGCAGCAGGTGTTCGCCGAGCGCGGCTTCTGGGCACCCATGGCGGGGCTGGCCGGGATGCTGGTGGTGTCGACGGCTACCCGATGGGATCGCCCGATGGCGACTCGCTACGCGCCGTGGATAGCTGTCGCCTGGCTCACCGGTCTCATCCTGGGGATCACCGCTTTTGCCCTCATCGACGAGCTGACCGCCACGGCCACGCCGATCCTCTACGGGATCGCCGCAGTGTCCGGGTTGCTCCTGACCTGGTGGGCCCACGCCCTCATGACGGTGCTCATCGGGTTCGCCATCGCCTACATCTCCTTCCGGACCGGGAGCGCCGACGCCATCGCCGAGGTGGTTGCTCCCGTCGTCACCGTGGCCGTGGTCTCTGCGGCCACGGCCCTGGTCGGGATGGAGTTCGAGCGTGAGGCGGTCCGCTCGGCGTCGCGTGAAGGCCAGATCGACCAGCAACGGCTCGACTTCGAGCGGCTCTACGAAGTCAGTGCGACCCTGGCACGAGCCGAGTCCCTGGCCGAGATCGTCCCCCACCTTGTTGGGACGATCTGCAAATACCTCGATGCCCAGGTGGGGGTGGTCCTCCTCTACAACGCGGACCAGCACCGTCTCGAGGTGATGAGCCCGATCTGGGTCAACGGCTACCCCCTCGACACCGACCCGATCGTCCTCGACGTCGCCTCACCCGCCATCGTCGCCCAGGTCTATCGGTCGGGACGACCTTTCTTCGTCAGGGAGATCGATCAGGACACCGACGCCCACGTCCTGCTGAAGGAGCTCGGTCTTCGCCAGGCGCTCGTGGCGCCGCTCAAGGTGGAGAACCTGAGGGTGGGCGCAATCATCGTCGGTGACCCATACGTCGGGACCTTCAACGAGGACCAGCTCGACCAGCTGGGGTCACTGGCCGCACCCGCCGGCCTCGTCCTCTCCCAGATCGGGCGTTACGAGGCGCAGGCCGAGATGACCCGTCGCCTGGAGGAGGTGGCGCAGATGAAGACCGACTTCGTCTCGACTGTCAGCCATGAGCTCCGCACGCCTCTCACCTCGATCATTGGCTCCCTCGACACCGTGAACCGTCCCGAGTTGGCCCCGAGCCAGGCGACTGCCCAGCAGCTCCTGGTCACGGCGCGTCGACAGGCCGGGCGGCTGCAGCGGCTGATCGATGACCTCCTGGTCGTGTCCCGGATCGATCGGGGGGCGATCCCGGTCCACCTCGAGCCGGTCCCGATCAAGCACGCCTTCGACGAGGTGAATCGGGTCGTCTCCATCGAGCCCTCGTTCGCCATCGAGCCCGAAGATCTGACCGTGTCGGCGGACCGGGACCATCTGACCCGGGTCCTCATCAACCTGGTCGAGAACGCGGCCAAGTACGCCGTGGACAGCCCCGTAGAGCTCTATGCGTGGCAGCGGCCCAACAAGGCTGTCATCGCAGTCGTCGACCACGGGCCGGGCATCCCCGAGATAGACAAGGAGAGGGTCTTCGAGCGCTTCACCCAGATCGACCAGTCCGACACCCGCTCCAAGGGCGGGACCGGACTCGGCCTCTCCATCGTGAAGAGCCTGACCGAGGTGATGCACGGGGCGGTCCGGGTCGAGGCGACCGAGGGTGGCGGCGCAACCTTCGTGGTCGAGTTGCCCCTCGCCCCGGCCCTCCAGCGGGTCTGAATGGCGGGTACGGCTACCGACCTGAGTCGGTGGCCGGGCGCACAGACGAGAACCGTGGGCCCGCCCCTGGTGTGCGGGAGACCACACGGTCGGTGGCTTGTTGCATATATGGGCGTCGGTCAGTCCCGGTCGGCGCCGGCGGCGATGGCATGGAACCCCCCGTCGACGTGGACGACCTCACCCGAGGTCATCGGCGCCCAGTCGCTGAGGAGGACACAGACCATCCGGGCCACGGGGTCGGGATTGGAGCCGTCCCAGGAGAGTGGGGCACGCTCCTTCCACACCCGATCGAAGGCGTCGAAGCCTGGAATCGACTTGGCGGCGACGGTGCTCAACGGGCCCGCCGAGACCGCGTTGACCCTGATCCCGTGTGGTCCCAGGTCGCGAGCCAGGTATCGGGTCACGCTCTGCAGGGCGGACTTGGCCACTCCCATCCAGTCGTAGGCGGGCCAGGCCTGTCTGTTGTCGAAATCGAGGGTCACCAGCGCCCCACCGTCGCTCATCAGTGGCATGAGGGCCACAGCCAACGTCTTGTAAGAGAAGGCCGACGTCATGAAGGCGGTCTGCGCGGATTCAGGCGGGGTACTGAGGAAGTTTCCCCCGAGGGCATCCTCGGGGGCGAAGGCGATGGCGTGCAGGGCCCCGTCCACCCGACCCCAGCGTTCCCCCAGGTCGGCGGTCAGACCGGCCACCTGGTCGGGATCGTTGATGTCGAGCTCGAGCACCGGGCAGGCCACGGGCAGACGCTGGACCGAGCGCTCGGTCAGGCGCAGGCCGCGGCCGAACCCGGTCACCACGATCTCGGCGCCCTCCTCCTGTGCGATCCGGGCCACGTGCCAGGCGATCGAGTCGTCGGTCAGCACCCCGGTCACCACGAGCTTCTTGTTCTCGAGCAGCATCGTCATCGCTCAGAAGTCGACGCCGACGGTGGTCATGCCCCTGATGGCGAGGCCCATGGCGAAGAGGAGGACCAGCCCGTAGTAGAGCGCCGGACTCTTGCGGAACTGGGCCCGGTAGATGTAGGCGAAGGAGAAGGTCACCGCGATCAGTACACCGTAGAACACATGCTGGTCGCCGGGATCGATTCTCGACGCCCTCATCGAGGCGATCCCGGCCACCACCTGGACCATCAGGGCGGCAATGGCGAGGCCGACGCCGCACCAGAAGGAGGTCGGGGGTGGAACCCGGCGCCGGATGATCACCCCCCAGAGACCGACGACACCGCTGATCCCGGCCGCGATGTAACCCCAGGTCTCATGGAATCCGATCAAGGAGAGCGAGCTTAGGTCTCCACCCCTTTTCGCCGGCTCACGAACATCTAGAATGCCGGCAGGAGGCTGGATCATGTTCGAAGCGGTCGAGTTCACCGAGGTTCGCGGCAGAGATGAGCCCGATGAGCGCGTCATCGGGGTGTTTCCTGACGAGATCAGCGCTGTGGACGCGGTGCGAGCGGAACGGACTTCGTTAATCGAGACCGGGTCCGAGGAATACGTCTGGTGGGTGGTGCGTCAGCCGGGAGAGCGGCTGGCCCAGTTCATAGCGGACTCGAAGAGCGACAAGGAGTTCGTGCTCGACCTGGCCACGGGTCAGCTGGTCGAGGTCTAGGGGGAGAGGCCTCGGCCTCACACTGGTTCTCAATCTCGCTCAGCTCGACGCCGTTCCCGTCGCCATGCCTGAACCATGCCGCCGTGTACGGGCCCATTGCCAGCAGCCCGTCCACCCGTGTTGAAGTCGCAGGTCATACTCCTCGAACACGACTCCCCGCCCTCTCAAGCTCGTCATCACCTGCTCGATCCCGGTCACCCGGAAGATGATTGCGGTGTTCTTCGCAGTCCATGCATAGGCGATGCGGGTCATCACGAACCAGGTTCCGCCAGCGCACTGGTACCGGAGGCCACCCGGGTCGACCATCTTGGGCGCCGCGCCGGCTTCTCCTCGAACCAGGCCCGGGCCCGATCCAGATCCGACGAGGCAGCACGGCGTAGGCCTTGAAGTCGGTGAGCATCTGAGAGCCTCCTCTGGGACGGATCCCACGCCCGAGTCTCAGACAGAAAGGGGGAGACCGGCGTTCTCGCGGGCGGTCACGATGGCGTCAGCGATCCGCGCCGCATCGCGCCCGACTCCATGGACCTGCGCCGAGGAGACCGAAAACAGGAACTTCAAGCCGACGAAGTACAGACCGGGCTCGTCCAGGACGATGCCCGCATGATGGTCGGGGTAACCGTCCTTGAAGACCGGCAGGCGAATCCAGTCGAACCCGGGCTCGAATCCGGTGCACCAGATCACATTCGAAGGGTCAACCACAATGTCGGCATCGAGCAGTGGCCTGCCCTCGCGCACGCCGACGACTCGTCCGACCCGCCCGACTCCTGCCTCGAGCAGATCACCCGGCTTGACTCGCACCAGCGGCTCACCGTGGGCGATCATCTTCGGGCGCTTCCGTCGACCCATAGGAGTGTTGACGGTGAGGACGCGGTGGAACAGCAACCTGAGCACCACGGGGACCATGACCCTGCCGATCCTTCCCTCGACGCGGAACGGGACGTGACCGGTGTCGGGGCCGGCGAGCAGGACCGTTCGCCCGTCGGCCACGTCCAACGCAATCTCGGCCCCCGAGTTCCCGGCGCCAACGACGAGGACCGAACCATCCCGCAGTTGCCCCGGATTTCGGTAGTCCGCCGAGTGGATCTGGAGGATGTCGGGCCTGAGGTCATTTGCCCAGGCGGGGATCCGCGGATGTTGCCACCCGGACATGGCCACCACGACCTGGTCGGCTTCTAAGTGCCGTTCTCCCGCCCGGATCACGAACCGGCCGGCTTTACGCTCCAAGGATTCGACTCGTGTGCCGTGGAGAACCGGCAAGTCGAAGTGCTCTGCGTAGGCCTGCAGGTAGTTCGCCATCTCCTCCTTGGTCGGAAAGGATTGGGGAGGTGCCGGGAAGGGCATCCCATCCAACCCGTCATACCGGGCTGGGGTGAAGAGACGCAGGGAATCCCAGCGGTTCCGCCACGAGTCACCGACTCCCGGATTCGCATCCAGGATGACAAATGGGAGACTCCGCTGCCTCAGGTGGTACCCCATCGACAGGCCTGCCTGGCCCGCTCCGATGACCACGATTTGACCGTTGTCGGAACTCGTCATCTCGACTCCTTCGATATCTGCACGGACCGCACGCTCGCGCCCGGCAACCGGACAGCGGGGTGGAGGCGAACAAAGCTCCGGGCCTGCACGCCGGCCGAGAACAGACATCCGGGAATGAACCCGATCTGGCCGGTCACGACCGCGTAGGTGATCCACACCGGCTGGACCGCGGCCCCGAGCAGCCAGCCCCAGCCTCGCTTCGCCCCAGCCGCCCAGAGGGCGAGGACCTGGAGCCCGGTGAGCAGCCAGGGCCAATACCCGGGGGCACCTAGAGCCGATCCGCCCCCCTGTTGGGAGGTGACGACCAGAAGCAGGGACACCGTCAGGCTGGACAGGGCGGCTGCCCGCATCCGCCTGTGACCGTGCTTGATAGCGCCTGATGTGTGATGGTCCCCACGGCTGTCCGCCATGGCCCCGAACCTAAGGGCCGATTTTCGAGCTCACTATTGGGAATTCTCCCCACTAACCAGTCCGTGCTCCATCGCGAACACGGTGGCGGCCGCTCGAGTCGAGACCCCGATCTTGCGGTACGCGTTCTGGATATGACGGTCTGCCGTCTTCGGCGATATGTCGAGACGCCGCGCGACCTGCTTGGTCTGAAGACCCCTGGCGACCAGGCCGATGACCTGTGCCTCCCTATCTGTCAAGCCGGCCGGGCGGGGCAGCGGAGGGACTGATTGTCCCGCGGCCTCGAGCACGGCGGCCACCACGTCGGGGTGAAAGCGACCGTCCTTCGCCTCCTGGCCCAACATGACGGCAGCCTCCTCCCCGGTCATGGCCAACCGATGTGGTCGGGGCTCTGTCATGGCGTGATAGGCGTCGGCTGCTGCCAGCAGAGCGATCGGCAGCGGCAGCGCGGGCCCGGAGAGGCCTCGGTGGTAGCCGGATCCGTCGAGCCGCTCGTGATGACCACAACCGATGTCGGCGACGGAGGAGAGGAGGGGGGATCGGGAGAAGACACGTCCCGTGTGATAGGGGTGGAGTCTGATCTGTTCCCAATCGTCGGCGGTGAGCCGAGCAGTGGTCTGCCAAACCCGGGGATGGACGGCGACACGCCCCACGTCGTGAACGAACGCAGCGCGCCTTACCCGGCTCTTCTCCGCGCCTCCCAATCGACAGACCTCGGCCGCGGCTGCGGCCAGATCGGCCACTCCACTGGCGTGCCCCGACTGGTATGGGGACACGAGGTCGCCGAAGTAACCGATGGCGGCCAGCGCGCGATCGATGCCACTGCCCTCCAGGACGTACCGGGGATTGGGCTCGACGTCGAGCACGACATCCCACACCGACCCCCCGACCCGGGCTGCCGCGAGGATCTCGGGCCAGGCGGTGGCGAGCGCTTCGGCTATCGCCGGGTCGAAAGCGTGGCCGGCTCGACTACGGACCGTTTCCGCGACGTCGTCATCACCCCTCACCATCTGCTGATATGCGGCATCGCGGGCGACGTGGATGATCCGGATCGGGAGGGGCAGCTCCTCAGCCTTAGCCCGGCCCAGCACTCCCTTTCCGTCCCATCTCTCGGTCAAGTAGGGGAACAGCCCGCTCACCGAATCGGGAACCCCGAGTCGATTCGCCAACATCTCGGCGACCTCGCATATGGCGGCGAAATGCGGCTGTCGAAACCTTGCCGCCCTGACCAAACGTCCCGCGGTGTCGAACGGCCGAAGTGCGGCGTCCTCCGGGTCTCTCACCGCCCGCATCACTCCACCGAGACCCTGCATGCGTGAACCGAACATGGCCGGGGTGAGGTGCTCCGTCCGACTCCCGGCGAAGATCTCCAAAGCGAGGTCCGAGTCCGTGGTGCAGCCGGAGTACATCAGCAGAGAGGCGTAGTACGTCTGTGATGCCATCTCCTCGCCGATATCCAGTATCTCGGCAAGACGCATCGTCATCAGAGTGGCGTGGAGACCGTGCTCGAAGGGAAAGCCCATGCCGAGATCGGTGGCCAGACACGCAGCCGCGATCACTTCGGCGGTACGAACCGCGTCTTCCTCGCCTTGTGGGGTCGATCCCATCCAAACGACCGTAACGGCTGGTACGGGCTCGGCCTGTCAGCCGTCCTCCATCAGGAGATCGGCGTATTCGTTCCGGACCACCTTCTTGTCGAATTTGCCTGTCCCGGTCTTGGGGATCTGGTCGATGAACAGGATCCTGTCGGGCAGCCACCACCTGGCAACCCTCTCCTCGAGGAAGACGGCCAGCTCTTGCTGTGAAACCTCGGCTCCCTCTCTGAGGACCACGAAGGCGACCGGGCGCTCCTGCCACTTCACGTGCTTCAGGCCGACCACTGTGGCCTCGCTGACGTCCGGATGGGCCATCAGGGCATTCTCGAGGTCAATCGAGGAGATCCATTCTCCTCCCGACTTGATCACATCCTTGGCCCGATCGGTGATCTTGATATAGCCCTCAGGGGTGATCTTGCACACGTCCCCGGTGCGCAGCCAGCCATCCTCGAACGATTGGGCGGACCGGGTGTCCTGGTAGTACTCGGCGGCGATCCATGGCCCTCGGATCAGTAGCTCGCCGAACGCCTCTCCGTCGTGGGGGAGCTCGTCGCCGCCCTCGTCGACGATCTTGACTTGCAGGCCGGCCACCGGGATGCCGGCCGTCTCCAGGAAATCGAGCTGACGCTCGAGGTCCCAGTCCTCCATCTCCGGTTTGAGCAAGCTGGTCGAAGCGACCGGGTTGGTCTCGGTCATGCCCCAACCCTGCACCACGCGGATGCCCAGGTTCTGCCAGTACCACTCGATCATGGCCCGCGGGACCGCTGACCCGCCACACAGGAAGGCCCGGATCGCGGAGAGATCCGCCTCCGGGTGCGCCTCCAGGTACTGCTTGATGCCGAGCCATACCGTGGGCACGCCGGCGCTGAAAGTCACCCTTTCCTCCTGGAGCAGGGGCACCAGGGCCTGCGGTGTCAGGTCGGGCCCGGGGTAGGTCAGCTTGGCCCCCTGGGTGACGGCCATGAAGGGATACCCCCAGGCGGCGGCGTGGAACATCGGCACCACCGGCAGCACGTTGTCACTGGGCAGCATCGAGAAGTTGGCCAGGTTGGAGATGGTGTGCAGATACGTCGATCGCTGGGTGTAGGCGACGCCCTTGGGGTTGCCAGTCGTCCCCGATGAGTAACAGAACATCATCGGAGAACGCTCGTCCAGCTGGGGCCAAGATCCATGCGGTTCGGCATCCCCGATCAGGTCCTCGTACGCGATCGACCCCGGGATGTCCTCGGTGGCCTGCTCCCCCATGACCACGACCGTCCGGACCGAGTCCAGGAGAGGGACGATCGGGGCGAGGACCGGCACCAGGTCCGGGTCGACGAAGATCACCCCATCGCCGGCGTGGTTGACGATGTAGGCCACCTGGTCGGCGAAGAGGCGGATGTTGACGGTGTGACAGACCAGACCTGTGTTCGCGGTCGCCCAGTAGAGCTCGTGATGACGACGGTTGTTCCAGGCGAATGTACCGACCGGATCTCCTGAGGAAAGCCCAAGGCCCTGAAGAGCCGAGGCGAGGCGGCGTACCCGATCGTCCGTCTCGCCATAAGTGGTCCGGACCCGGGAACGATCCGACTCGACCGAGACGATCTCCTGATCCGGGTAGAGCCAGACCGCCCTGTCATAGAGGGTGGAGAGGTTGAGGGGGAAGTCCTGCATGTGCGGCATCAGGTGCCTCCGAGCAGCTTGCGCTTCTCTGCTTCGAACTCGATGTCGGAGAGCTTGCCCTCGTCGTGGAGCCGGGACAACGTGGCCAACTGGGAGGCCGAGCTCTCAGCGGCGACAGCCGCCCCGCCCGACTGGAGGGCGTGCTGACGCTGCTCCCGAACCTGATAGATCAACGACTGGACCGCCTCCGGGTCGGGGATGTCGGTGTACTTGGTCTGGCCGTGGGTGCCAGCCGACTCGATGAGAAGGTCGCCGGTGCCGAAGATCCGCTCCCACGCCGACTGGCTGAAGGCGACATCGTTGATCACCTCCAGGGGGATCTCCTTTCCCTGCTTGGAGATCCAGCCCACGCGATGGATGACTCGTTCGCTCGTGATCACGTGCAACGTGGTGAACCATCGAATGAAACCGCGTGCCACCAGGACCACCCAGAGCAACACGATGGCTCCGATCGCCCAGACGCCCCAGCTGAAGCCCTGTATCGCCACTACGACGATCACCACGAGTGCGATCAACGAGACCAGTAGCTCCGAGACGATCCCCGACCAATGGGGCCGGAACTCGCTCTTGATCTCCTCCCCCGGGCTGAGCAGTTTCTCTGGGTAGGCCATGGGCTGAGGCTACCGATGGGGCATGGCGGGCGGCGGGCGGAGGCGAGGAAGCCCGCCAGAAACGAGAAAGCCCCGAGGGAGCCTTGGCCGAAGCCTCGACCCTCTCGGGACTCTCGCCCATTCGGTGTCGGGCCGGGGACCCAACTCCGAGTGGAGTTCTTACCGGTGGCCGAGGCCTCCGGCAGGTTGCGATCCGAAGATCGCCCCTCCCGTCTCCGGGATGGTTGTGCGGGTCGTGAGACCCGCCATCCGGGGACCGCTCGACGATCCCGAAGGATCCCCGTCCGATCTTCCGAAAGTCCCCGGTGCCCTCGGTCTCCCGATGGCTCCGGGTCCCGTTCCACGGCCTCGAAGCGGCTCTCGCCTCTCCGCGCCTCTTGGCTCGGGCCGCCGCCGAGTTTCCCCTTCGGCGTGGCGGGCAAGGTAGACCGGCACCCATCGAGGTGGCAACTCCATACGATGATTCTTTTTCGCGAAGGCTTGTGGCCATCCCCGTGGTCCCGCCCGATCGGGCCCTTGTCCCCTATCGGGTCTCCGGGAACCCTCCGATTCTGGCCTTGTGGCAGACAGGAGTCCCTGCCCGGACAAGGAGCGGTGATGAAACGCCTTCTCGTGCTAGGCGGCGGCACAGCGGGGACCATGGTCGCGAATCGGATGCGACCACTCCTCCCGGAGGATGAATGGCAGGTCAGCGTCGTCGACCAATACGAGACCCACCACTACCAGCCCGGCTATCTCTTCATCCCGTTCGGGCGCTTCCAGTCCGACGAGATATTGCGAACCCGCAGCCGCTACCTCACCAGCGGGGTCGAACTCGTGATCGGCCAGATCGATCGTGTCCGTCCCGACGACGATGTCGTCCTGGTCGACGGGACCGAACTCCCGTACGACTTCCTCGTGATCGCCACCGGCGTCGAGCCTCGACCAGACCAGACGCCGGGCATGACCGAGGGATGGGGAAAGAACGTATTCGACTTCTACACCCTGGCCGGGGCCCGTGCCCTGGGCGAGAGACTGGCTACCTGGGAGGGCGGGGGGCTGGTGGTGCACATCACCGAGATGCCGATCAAGTGCCCCGTCGCCCCGCTCGAATTCGCCTTTCTCGCCGACTCCTTCTTCAAAGAGCGTGGGATGAGGGACCGCGTCGACATCACCTACGTGACCCCGCTCGACGCCGCATTCACCAAGCCGGTCGCAGCCGGTCTGCTCGGTGACATGCTCGAGGTGCGGGGCATCAGGATCGAGCCCGATTTCTACATCGAGAGAGTCGATGTCGATGCCGGGGAGATCATCTCCTTCGACGAGAGAGTCGTTCCCTTCGACCTGCTGGTGACGGTCCCGCTCAACATGGGGGCAACCTACGTCGAGAGGAGCGGCATGGGCAACGA
Organism: Acidimicrobiia bacterium; assembly: GCA_025937235.1. Taxonomy (GTDB): domain Bacteria; phylum Actinomycetota; class Acidimicrobiia; order Spongiisociales; family ZC4RG35; genus JARDZU01. The sequence goes on along the minus strand of JAICRU010000010.1, from coordinate 24,461 downwards.
GCTCAATTGTGTTCCCGTCGACAAGCACACCTTTCTCTCTCCCCACTGGGACAACGTCTTCGCGATCGGCGATGCCGCCGATCTACCCATCTCGAAAGCCGGCTCGGTCGCCCACTTCGCAGTCGATGTGTTCGTCGACAACTTCCTCGAGCACATCAAGGGCAAGCCAATGACTCACTCCTTCGACGGGCACGCCAACTGTTTCGTCGAATCCGGCTCCGGCAAGGCGATGCTCATCGATTTCAACTACGACGTGGAACCCCTCCCCGGCCGGTACCCGCTGCCTGGCATTGGCCCCCTGACACTGCTGGGGGAGAGCCGGGTCAACCACTGGGGCAAGCTCGCTTTCCGTTGGCTCTACTGGAACGCTCTTCTGCCGGGCCGGGACCTTCCGGTGCCCACGGCCATGTCCATGCGCGGCAAGAAGCGGGTCGTTCCCACACCGACCTCAGAAAAGGAGATGGTGCCATGAGCACTGCGACCATCGGCGGCCACGACGTTCACGTCGATCAGGAAGGATTCATGACGGTCTACGACGAGTGGACCGAAGACCTGGCCTCCACGCTGGCCGACAACATCGATATCCGGCTGACCGATGAGCACTGGGCGGCCATCCGGTTCATCCGTGACGATTTCAAAGCGATGGGCGAGACCCCGACGCTGCGTCGAGTCACGACCGTGGGCGGGATCCCCACCAAGAGGCTCTTCGAGCTTTTCCCGAAGAAGCCGGCAAAGAAGATGGCATACATCGCAGGCCTGCCCAAGCCGGCAGGCTGCGTCTGATCGGAGGTGCTGACATGACGTTGACACTCGAAGCGCCGGTCCCCGTGTTCGACGACCTGGGCTCTGGCCGCAAACTGGCGATCATCTGCTCCAAGGGCTCGCTGGACATGGCATACCCGGGGATGGTCCTGGCCAACGCGGCACTAGGGGAAGGAATCGAAACCCACCTCTTCTTCACGTTCTGGGGGTTCGACATCATCAACAAGGAGACGATGTCACACCTGCAGTTCACCCCCCTCGGCAACCCGGCCACCCACATGCCACCCATGTTGATGGGGCTTCCAGGTATGACCTCCTTCGCCACCCACATGATGAAAAAGCAGATCGAGGGCATCGACGTGCCCGACATCCCCGAGTTCCTCGAGATGATCACCGACTCCGGTGGTCATCTCTGGGCCTGCAAGATGTCGGCTGACATGATGCACCTCGAGCCCGAGGACCTCTACGATCGTGTGGAGGGGATCATCAGCGCCAGCGACTTCATAGAGCTCTCCGAGGGAGCGCAAACGATCTTCATCTGAGCGATCCGGGGACGTCGGCTCGGAGACGGCACGCCCGCGTCGGCTGGCCGATCGCAGACCACACGCCCTCGAACGCGAGAGACCCCGAGAAAGCCTTGGCCGAAGCCGCAGCCCTCTCGGGGCTCTCAGTGCCACTCGACCGGGAAAGCGGGCCCCCAGTCAGGTGGCGATCCGGAGAGGCCGAAGCCTCGCCTTCCCCGACCCGGGCGAACCCGTGTCGGTAGACGGCAAGGTACGAAATCGTCCCGGGAGCGTCAAGCCCTACGGGGCCGTTGTTTTCGCGGGCTAGACGATCTTTTCGCGCTCAGTCTGCCCCATGACGAAAGGCCCGAGAGAAACGTGCGGACGGCATCGGGAGCCGTCCGCTTGCTGCGCGTCGCACGCCGAGAATCCGCCTCTGGTGGCGGCCCGCCCGACGCTCCCCGTTCCTGTCACAGGCCCGTCTTACACTCGCCGGCATGACCGTCGAACTGGAGCTGTCACCTCTCGAGACCCTTTCCCCGAGCCGGGCGGGGGACTTCAAGACGTGCCCCCAGCTCTTCAAGTTCCGCGCCATCGACCGTCTCGCCGAGCCGGCATCGATCTATCAGGCCCGCGGCACCACCGCCCACCTCGCCCTCCAGCGCCTATTCGACCATCCCTCCGCAGAACGCTCACCACAGCTTCTCTACGATCTCTTTCGGGAGGCATGGTCCGAGCTCCGAGGCTCGGACGAGTTCACCGGGCTGTTCTCCGACACCGAGGAGGAGCGGCGCTGGGGTGTCGATTCGCTGGTCCTGCTGGCCAACTACTTCAGCATCGAGGACCCGGCTCGTCTCGACCCGATCGACCGAGAGCTCGACATGCTGGAGGATCTCGACGGGATCACCATCAGGGGCATCCTCGACCGGATGGATCGTGACGACGATGGGCGTCTTGTCATCACCGACTACAAGACCGGCAAGGCGCCACCTGAGCGTTTCGCCCTCCCTGCCTTCTTCGCATTGAAGATCTATGCGTTGCTGATCAGGCGACGGAGCGGTGAGACCCCAAAGGAGCTTCGGCTCCTCTATCTGAGCGGGCCGACCCTGTACCGATTGGAGATCGACGATCGCCAGCTCGATGCCATGGACTCCCAGCTACGGGCGTTGTGGAACGCCATCGACCGGGCCTTGGCCACCCGCAACTTCCCAACCCGGCCCGGGACCCTGTGCAATTGGTGCTCGTTCCAGGAGATCTGCCCGGCCTTCTCCGGCCCCGGGGACTAGGGGAAGATCCCCCGGACCAACTTGGCGTCTGCCACCTTGCGGATCCCCTTGATCAGGGCCGCCGTCCTCAGATCGACGTCTTCGTTCAGGGCCACGTTGTGCACGTCGCTGAAGGCACGAGTCATGATCTCGCGGAGACGGGCCACTACCTCGTTCTCGGTCCAGAAGTACTTCTGGACGTCCTGTACCCACTCGAAGTACGAGACGGTGACACCCCCGGCATTGGCCAGGATGTCGGGGATCACCAGGATTCCTCTCTCCCTGAGGATGTCATCCCCCTCGATCGTCGTGGGCCCGTTGGCCCCCTCGATCACGATCTTGGCCTGGATGTCCCCGGCGTTGTCGGCGCGGATCACGTTCTGGATGGCGGCCGGGACGAGGACGTCGACAGGGAGCACGAAGATCTTGTCCCCGTCGATGAAGTCGGCGTCCGGGAAGCCCTCCAGGAACCGGTTCTCGTCGACCCACTTGGCCACTGCATCGACATCGAGGCCCTCCGGGTCATACAACGCGCCTGAGATGTCGGACACCGCAGCGATCCTCAGCCCCATCTGGTGGCCGGCAATGGCGGCATAACGGCCGACGTTCCCGAAGCCATGGATCGCGATCGTGAGCTCGTTGGGGTTCATCTGACGAATCCCGGCCGCCTGCGGTAGGAGGAACATCAGCCCACGCCCGGTCGCCTCCCGTCGGGCGACGCTGCCACCGAGGGCGGGGGGCTTCCCGGTCACCACAGCCGGGACCGAGTGGCCGACATGCTGGGAATAGGTGTCCATCAGCCACGCCATGACCTGCTCGTTGGTACCCAGGTCGGGGGCAGGGATGTCCGTCTCCGGCCCGATCACATTGATGATCTCCATGGTGAAGCGGCGAGTGACCCGTTGCAGCTCGGCCCGGGACAGACCCATCGGGTCGACTCTCACCCCGCCCTTGGCGCCACCAAAAGGGACACCCACGATGGCGCACTTCCAGGTCATCAACATGGCCAGGGCGGCGACTTCCCCGAGGTCGACGTCGGCCGCGTAGCGGATGCCGCCCTTGGTTGGGCCCATGGTGGTCAGGTGCTGTACCCGATATCCGAACAGGGTCTCCACCTCGGAGTAGGTGTCGCGACGGAACGGGAAGCTGACCATGGTGGATTTCTGCGGGACACGGAGCCGATCGGCCACGTTGTCGTCGAGACCCATGAGCCGGGCCACCCGGTCGAACTGACCGGCCGCTTCGTGATACATCGGCGACTGAAATTCGTTACCAACCGGCGTGGTCAACCCGGCCTCCGTTCAAGCAGGCGCACGTATGCGCATCCTAAGCCCCGGGGGCGCTCCGGGGAATGTGTCACACCCGGCCTATAGCTTGCCCGATATGAGCACTTTGGAGACATCACACGTGGTGACAATCGACCCTTTCGCCGATCCCGTGGCCTATCTGGCCGAGCACGGCATCGAGGCCGAGCTGGTCGAGGTCGTTCGCAGCCTTCCCGAGGCAGCCTGAAACCTACGATCAGGACGTGTCAGTGAACGAGATCCGGCTCGAGCCGGACGACTGGGGCCCCGCCCTCGCCGACACCGACGGAGCACAGCTGGTCGTCGCCGGGCCGGGCACCGGGAAGACCGAGTTCCTGGTCCGACGTGTCTGCCACCTCCTCGAGTCTGGCCTGGCGCGTCGCGAACAGGTCGCCCTGCTCACCTTCTCCCGGCGGGCGGCGGGCGACGTGAGACGAAGGGTCGAGGAGGCGCTAGGCGGCGGCGGTCTGCAAATCGCCGCTTCCACCTTCCATTCGCTGGCACTGCGGCTTCTCGAAGCAGGGCCGGAGTCGGAACGGCCTATACCCCTCACCTCTCCCGAGCAGATCGCGCTGGTTGGCCGGCTCCTCGTCGACGAGGACCCCCTGACCTGGCCCGTCCTCTATCGCGGCATCCTGGGTAGCCCGGCATTCGCCGGAGAGGTCGCCGATTTCCTCATGCGCTGCTCGGAGCGCCTTCTCTCACCCGCGGACCTCGAGCAGAGGGCGGCATCCCGGGCAGACTGGAAGGGTCTCCCCGGCTTGTTCCGCCGTTACCGGGAGACGCTCGCCGAGAGCGGCCGCACCGACTATGCGACACTGCTGGTGTCGACGGCCCAGCTGTTGGCCCGCCCGGAAGGACAAGAGCTGGTCGCACCGTTCCGCTATGTGCTCGTCGACGAGTATCAGGACACGTCGCCGGTGCAGGCCGAGATCGCCCGGCTCCTCGCACACTCCCACGGAAACCTCACTGTGGCCGGAGACCCCTATCAATCGATCTACTCGTTCCGGGGCGCCGAGGTGCGCAACATCGCTGCCTTCTCCGAAGACCACCCCGGGGCACGCCGGATCGTCCTGGGACGGAGTCTGAGGGTCCCGGCGGCCGTGCTCGACTCTGCGTTGCGCATCGTGTCCTCAGGGGATCTGCCCGGGGCGGCCGGGCACGTGCAGCCGGCGGCACATGCCGGCCGGGTCGAGACCTACGTGTTCGACCAGGAGACCGCGGAGGCCGACTGGATCGCTCGCGACATCGAACATCAGATCAGGGTCGGGGGACGCACCCCAGCGACGATCGCGGTGCTGGTGCGTTCCAAGCGCGAGATGCTCAACGAGCTGAGCCGCGCCCTCGCCCGTCGCAGCGTGCCTCACGACTCACCCGAGACCCGACTCGTGGAGCATCCCGCGGTGAGGATGATCCAGGACCTCGTGACCGTGGCCAGGCATGGGGGGCCCATCTCCCCGGAGCATCTCGGTGAGGCTGCCGACGCCGATCGGGCTGTGCGTCGACTGCTCCTTGGCCCGTTGATGGGGCTGAGCCTGGGTCGGGAGAGGGAGATCGTCCGCGGCCGGCGCCTCAGCTCGGCCTCGTGGCCCGAGATCTTCGCCCGTGAGCTCCCCGAGCACCCCGGCCTCGCCGCCCTCCTCGACGATCCGTCGTGGGCGGTGTCCGTGTCCGCAGTCGACGGCTTCTGGCAGCTGTGGACCCATATCGACGAGCTCGACGGTGTCGTCCTCGACCCGGAGCGACGGGATTGGAGACTCGCCTTCACCTCCTTCTCCCAGGTGCTCGAGCGACAGGCGGAGCGTGACCCCTCGGTGACCCTGGAGCAAGTGTTCGCCTATGCCGACGAGGAAGGGATCGAGTCGATCCCCCTCCTCCCCTATCGGCCCACCCGACAGCAGGTGACACTCACCACCCTCCATCAGGCGAAGGGCCTCGAGTTCGACGTCGTCTATATCTCCAACGCGGTCGAAGGTGTCTTTCCCGACCTGCGGCGGGGACGAAGGATGCTCAGGCCGGAGCTCCTCTCGCCCGAGAGGACCACGAATCCCGAAGCACAACACATCTTCCAGGTCCAGGAGGAGATGAGGCTGGCGTACACCGCGATGACCAGGGCGCGGTCGAAGGTGGTCTGGACCGCCACCTCTGCGGGTGTCGACCAGGGAGAGAGCCGTCCTTCCCGGTTCCTGCTCGCCGCGGCCGAGCCGGGCACGGTGCCCGGCCGTCCCGTCGAGGTCGACCGGCCACCCGTGTCCATGAGCGAGGCCGAGATCGCGCTGAGACGGACGTTGCTCGACCCGGCGGCACCTGTGCACGAGCGTCTCGCCGCAGCACAACTGCTGGCCCGCCCCCCTGGCCCGTGGTGGGACCCCATGGCATTCGCCGGTGTGCCTTCCGCCGGACCGGATCGGCCCATCCTGGGTGACGACGTGAGGCTGTCCCCCAGTCAGGCCGACTCCTATGTCACCTGTCCCCGCCGTTATGCCCTGGAGCGCAGACTCCGGCTCAGCGACACCTTCTCGCCATATGCCGAGCTGGGCACCTTGGTTCATGCCGCACTGGAGGGGGCCGAGAGAGAGGTGGTCGGCACCGGGCGTCGGCATGCCGACCTGGCAGATGCCCTCAGGCACCTGGAAGAGGTGTGGAAGGAGGCGGATTTCGGCACGCCTCAGCTCAACGATGCCTGGCTGAAACATGCCCGCGCCGCCATCACCCGCCTCTACGGCGCCTGGCCCGGGGACGGTGAGCCGATCGCCCTCGAGAAGCAGGTCCAAAGCGAGATCGGCGGTGTGCGATGGGTGGGTGTCATCGATCGACTGGAACGGACTTCCGCGGGCCTGAAAGTGGTGGACTACAAGACCACGAGGAACCCCCCGAGGGTGCCGGATGCGAAGAAGTCGTTGCAGCTCGCCTTCTACGCGACGGCTGTGGGCGGGGAGACCGATGAGAGGGTGGATGGCGCCGAGATGTGGTTCCCCAGATATGAGTCCAAGTCGGTGACCATTCGGTCGCTCGACATGGACGCGCTCCCCGAGGTGATGGAGGTGCTGGAGGCGGTGAGTCACGCCATCGTCGCCGAGGCCTGGGTGCCGCGGGTCAATGACTTGTGCCGGCGCTGTGACTTCCGACTCTCCTGTCCCGCCTGGACCGAAGGCAAGGGGGCTTATCTGCCATGAGCCGGGTGGATCCCTCCCCTGAGCAGATGGCGGTGCTCGACCTCGGTCTGGAGACGATCAGGATCCGGGCCGGGGCCGGCACCGGCAAGACGACGACAGTGGCCCTGGTGATTGCCAACCTGGTGCAGAACCACGGGATCGAGCCTGAGCGGATCCTCGGCATAACGTTCACGAACAAGGCAGCCTACGAGCTGGCAGACCGGGTCAAGACCTACCTGGGCGAGGCGATGGAGGAAGGTCGCCAGGCCGAGATCCACACCTATCACGGCTTTGCCGCCCAGATCCTGTCCGAGTTCGGAGCCCTGGCCGGAGTCGACACCAGGCTCCGGGTGATCACCCCGACCTTCTCCCGTCAGATCCTTGGGGAGACCTATCACCAGACCTCGTATGCCCATCTCGACATCACCAACCTGCACGGTCTGGACAGGATTCGAACCCTGGGTGACCGGATGGGAGATCATCTCCTCACCCCCGATGATCTCGCTGCACATGTCGACCTCGCGGACGACGTGTGGGCAACGAGGGCGGAGATGCTGGACACCTTGCGCCGATATGACGACGACAAACGGCGGCTAGGCGTCGTCGACTACTCCGACCTCGTCACCCTTTCGACCCGCATCCTCAGCGACCACCCCGAGCTGGTGACTGAGATCCGTGGGCGTTACCAGGCGCTCATCCTCGATGAGTACCAGGACACCAATCCAGCTCAGCGGGTGCTGCTCACGACGTTGTTCGGCCCATCCCGGGGCAGTGGGTTCCCGGTGATAGCGGTCGGTGACGAAGACCAGACCATCTACGAATGGCGGGGCGCCTCTGCCGAGAACTTCGAGCTCTTCCCCAGCCACTTCCCGAGCAGCGATGGCACCCCGGCTCGTCACGGGGCGCTCACCCTGAACCGCCGATCCGCGCCCGAGATCCTGCAGGTGGCCAATCTGATTCGTCGACGCGCCAACCCGGCAGCCGAGGACCTCGTCTCGCATGACCCGGAAGCCAGAGGTGAGGTGATCACCCACTGGGCCGCCGATGCCGTCGCCGAGGCCGACTGGATCGCCCGCAAGTTCGAGGCGCTGCACCAGGCAGGCACACCCTGGTCGGAGATGGCCGTGTTGTTCAGGAAGAACCGGGACTTCGCCATCGTCGTCGATTCCATGGCTCGTCACGACATACCGGTCGAGGTGGCCAACCTGGGCGGCCTGCTCTCCGTGCCCGAAGTCGCCGACCTTCGTGCCTGGCTCACTGTGATCGAGCGACCCGAGCACTCTCCTTCGCTGGTCCAGATCCTGTTTGGCAGTCGTTACCGCCTGGGCTTCGCCGACATCGCACCGCTCACGACCTGGCTGGGCGGCATGCGCTCCGAGCACATGGACGCCGACAGTGTCCCGGGCCTGAGCGTGCTCGAGGCGATCGAGCAGGTCGATCATATCGAAGACCTGCGCCCCGAGGCGAGGGCAGGGCTGCAACATTTCGTCGGCATCTACCGGGACATCCTCAGCGAGAGCCAGGGCGCCAGCCTGGTGGAGGTCTGCCGGCTCGTCCTCGACCGCACCCGCGCCTGGCAGGACGTCGAGTCCCTGCCGCCCAACCAGCGAATGACGGCCAGGCTGAACCTCTACCGGCTGCTCGACCTCGCCGAGGAGTGGAGCCCGTTGAGGGGACGACCCTCACTGGCGGCGTTCCTCGACTACCTCGAGGCGATGGAAGACGAGCCAGCCGAGGAGCTCGACTCCGCCCACCTCTCCGGGGAGGAAGCCGTGACGCTGGTCACGGTGCACCGGGCCAAGGGCCTCGAGTGGGATGTCGTGGCGATCCCGGCGGTCACCGAGAAGAATTTCCCGGTCAAGGGGGGGCCCTTCCCCGACCCGGTGCGATTCCCTCAGTTCCTTCCTCCCGACCTCCGAATCGACGAGGCCCTCGCCGACATGCCAGCCGACGAGAAGGAACGGATGGACTTCTTTCGCAATCAGAACGACCTCGGAGAATGGCGAGTCGCCTATGTCGCCGCGACCAGGGCGCGTCGGATCTTGATCCTGACCGGCTCCTATTGGTACGGGCTGCCGGAGCCCACCGTCAATGCCAAGACGCCGTCCGAGCTGTTCGACCTGGTCGAACAGCACCCGCTCAATCGCAACGAGGGCCATGCCGACGAGCCGCCCCGACCCCCCTTGCTCCGCTTCGCTGCTACCGGGGCTTCACCCGACCCGTTGTTCGAGGATGGGTGGGAGGGGGCGATCAGGAGGGCGGTCGCCGACGAGCATGCGTTGAGGGCGACGGCCCTGGCCCACGATGTCGCCGAGCCCTTCGAGCAGCGAGTCGAGACCATCACCCGGTCATTGTTCGACCTGGATGCGGCCGGCCTCATAGAGATCGCTCCCGAGAAGAGCCGGGTGGTCTCGGTCACAGGGCTGGTCACCTATGCCCAGTGCCCGAAGCGCTTCTTCTGGTCCGAGATCGACCCGCTTCCCCGCCGGCGCAATCCTGCCGCCATCGCCGGCACCGATCTGCACAGGCGGATCGAGCTCCACCAACGAGGGCAGATCCCCTTCGACGACTTCGAGCCAGGTCTCTACGACGCCATGGACGAGGCCGAAGGCAGCGGTGGCTTCAAAGCGTTCCTCGACTCTCGATTCGCCATCCAGCCGGCCGCCCTCATCGAAGCGCCTTTCACGCTCCGCACCGAGAGCGACTACGAGGTGAGGGGCCGCATCGACGCCATCTACGAACAAGATGGGAATTGGGAGATCGTGGACTTCAAGAGCGGTCGAAGACGGGATGAGCCGGCCCGCCTGGTCCAGCTCCAGGCGTACGCCCTCGCCGCCGATCGGTTCGACTTCGGCATCGATGGCCCCCGGGAGATCGATGTGAGCTTCGCCTATCTCGGCGGGGGGCTCGACGTTCACACCGAGAAGGCAGACCGAGCCTGGCGCGAGGCGGCCGCGCTCGAGATCGAGAACCTCACGGACGGGATCGAGCGCGAGGGCTTCGAGCCCGCCCCGGGCACCTGGTGCGCGAGCTGTGACTTCCTCCGCTTCTGCCCGGAGGGCCGTCGGGAAATGGGCGGGTGACAGCCCTCGTCCCTGCCGGAGCGGGCTATCTCGGTGCGGACGGCAGTCTGGCTGGGGAAGTTGTGGGGGGTTCGGCATGGGGAGCCTGATCACCTAGGGGTTCATCTGGTCCTGGCCCTGGCGTGGGAGCGTCTCGGGATCCACGCCTTCTGGGGGATCGATCAAACCGGGCTATGTGGTCCAGATCCTCGGCTTGGGCATGATCATCGGGCCGCGACAATGGCGCGACGCACGGACGCGACTCAAAGCACCTTCCCTTCGTTGACCTTCATTACCAGGGTCACCGGGCCCGAGTTGACCAGCTCCACCTCCATGGCTGCGCCGAAGACGCCCGATTCCGTGTGAACACCAGCCGCCCGGAGCCGTTCGACCATGCGACCTACCATCGGCTCGGCCAACTCGGGTGAAGCAGCACCCCCGTACGACGGGCGACGGCCCTTTCGAACGTCACCGAGCAGGGTGAACTGACTGACCACGAGGGCGGATCCGCCGCTGTCGAGCAACGACATGTTCATCCGCCCCTGACCATCCGGGAAGACTCTCATGTTCACCACCTTCTCCGCGGCTTGGTCCACGTCTTCATCAGTGTCAGAAGGCTCGATCCCGACCAGCAGCAGCAGACCGGGGCCGATGGAACCGGCGACGGAACCATCCACGGTGACCGTGGCACGGCTGACACGTTGAAGCACGATTCGCAAGGGTGGCGATTGTGGCAGCCACATAGAGTGAAGCGGTGGCCAGAAAACCGTCGGAGCCCACTCCAGTCCTCACCGCGGCGGAGGGCTCGCGCCACGTATATCTGCTCGACGCCGCCTCAGACTTCGAGGCAGCGATGCTCGCCAACTGGCTCACCCAGGAGGGGGGCGCGGGGTCGACCACCATCCGGATCACCTCGTCTCGCCGGGGCAAAGGTGGTGACCCCGCAGCGCTGACTGCGGAGCTGAATGCTCCGGACGACCCGTATCTCATCCCGCTCCGTGTGATCTGGCTCGCCCCCCTCAAACGGGGTCGGAGGGCCGTCAGCTGGTGGGATGCGCTGAGACCCGGCGACGCCCGCGATCCGCGGGGTATCAGGGCGAGATGGATCAGGTTGGCGCGCCCAGGTCGAGTTCGTCTCATCGCTGCCCTCGGCGAGCACGCCTCGGCCCTGGCCGCGGACTATCAGACGTCCGGCCAGGTGGACCCGTTGTCGAGTTACGTCACCCGGAGGGCATGGCTCACCCTCGACCGGGCCGAGCGGAGGCTGGTGGGCAACCGCTACAAGATCCCCCGCTTCGTCCCAGAGGCGATCTTGTCCCGTCGTGAGTTCCTACAGGCTGTCGACGGTGTCGCGGCCGAGACGGCGATGCCCCGGGCCGCGGCACGGGAGAAGGCGGAGCGCTACCTGCGTGAGATCGCAGCCACTCACTCACCGTTCGTGATCGACCTCATCGCAAACGCGATCCACAAGCTCTACAGCCAGGGATACGGCGACATCAAGTACTCGGAGGACGACGTGAAGATGCTTGCCGCTCTCGGTGACGGCGATCCACTCATCTTCCTCCCCGCCCATCGCTCCAATCTCGACCGACTCAGCCTCCAGTTCATGCTCTGGGAGAACGACTTCCCTCCCAACCACACCGCGGGCGGGGTCAACCTCAACTTCTTCCCGGTCGGTCCACTGGTGCGGCGAACCGGTGTCTTCTTCATAAGACGTAGCTTCAAGGACAACCCGCTCTACAAGGTCGTGTTGCGCTCCTATCTCGACTACCTGATAGAGAAGCGCTTCCCCCTGGAGTGGTACATGGAGGGGGGGCGCTCCCGCTCGGGCAAGATGCTGCCACCCCGCCTGGGCTTGCTCAGCTACGTGGTCGACTCGCTGCACCGGGGGAAAGCCGCGGACCTCCAGCTCATCCCGGTATCCATCGCCTACGACCAGATCCAGGACGTCCCCGACTACGCGAGGGAGGCTCAAGGCAACGACAAGGAGAAGGAGTCATTGGGCTGGATGCTCAGGGCCGTCCGGTCGCTACGCCGCCGATACGGCGACATCCACATCCGCTTCGGCCAGCCCGTCTCGGCCCGCGCCATGGTCGGGGTTGCCGGTGGGGAGGACGAGACCTCCATCGGTCTACAAAAGCTCGCGTTCGAGGTCATGTACCGGATCGGACAGGTCACCCCGATCACCCCCACCGCCCTGGTGAGCCTGGCACTGCTCGAGGCAAGGGGCACGGCCCGGTCGGCCGGCCAGCTCGCCGAAGTGACGACCCGGATGACTGAGTTCGCCACTGCGCGAGACCTCCCCACCACCGAAGACGCCGACCTGAGGGATCCGACCCGGGTCTCGGCCATCCTGGACTGGCTAGCCGAGCACGGCAACGTGAGCAGTCATGAGGCGCTGGGACGACGGGTCTTCTGGCTCGACGAGGACCAGATGATCCGGATCTCGTATTACCGCAACGTGATCGTTCACTTCTTCGTGAACCGCGCCCTGGCAGAGATGGCGATCGGACAGGCGGCCGACCGCGGCGATGACGTCCCCGAGCGGGTCAGGGACGAGCTGCTCGGATTCAGGGACCTGCTCAAGTTCGAGTTCTTCTTCCCGGAGAAGGAGGAGTTCCTGGATGCGATCGAAGCGGACATCGCCATCGACGTCCCCGGTTGGGACCGGGTGCTGGTGACCACCGGGGCGGGCGAGGTCCAGGCCGAGCTCGGCCCCCTGGTCGCCTACTGGGCCGTGCTCCCGATCCTCGATGCCTATCAGGTGGTCGGGGACGAACTGGAATCGATGAAGGGGAGGTACGAAGAGAGGCCTTTTCTCAAGGCTTGCCTCGCCCGGGCACGTATGTACCGGATCGAGCAGAAGTTGATCTCGGGTGAGAGCGCCAGTCAGGTTCTGTTCAAGTCGGCCCTGGGCCTCGCCTCCAACCGGGGCCTCCTCGATGACACCCCAGGTGTGGCAGATCGTCGGAGAGCATTTGCCGCCGAGGTTCGTGAGGCCCGGCGCCTCGCCGCCCGCGGGCTCTAGAGCCCGGAATCACCGGCTCAAGAGCCTGCAATCGTCACCGGCTCTAGAGCCCCTCGTCACGGGGTCGAGGACCGCCCCCCCAGCGTCTCCGCGCCTCTTCGATCATCTCCTGGGACGTCTTGGGTGGTGGCGGTGTCAGAGGTGGTGGGAGTGAGGGGGGCGTATCGGGCTCGGGCTCCGCAGCGGGAGCCGGTCTCGCAGGTCGCGAGGGGGCGGATGGTGGGGCAGACGGTGGTGCGACCGGCGTCGGAGATTTGGGCGCAGACCAGTCTGCCGATGAGGTCGAGGTCCTGAAGGGCCGCTCGGCTGGCGGTGTCACCGGGACCGTCTCTCGCCGGGCGGCGGCGCGACGGCTCAGTGCACGGCCGGCGGCGATGAAGAGGAGCGCGGGGACCGTACTCCCGATTAGGGCGCCGATGGTCCCGGGATTGTCACGGAGCCCGAAGACTCCGGCGAAGACGACGGCACCAAGCCAGAGGATCCCGAGCAACGTGAGCAGTCGCCCGAGACAGCCGACAGGCTCGATCTGCTGGTCAGCCATTACATCTCATCTCGACTCACGGCCTGGTCAACACCCGCCGGAGCCGCCATCCCGCCAGCACCAGGAGGAGGGCGGCATAGACGGTCAGGACGCCGAGCTCGGGGAGGATGTCGGCCACGGTGCCCTCACGGCGGACCAACTCGGCGAACCCGTCGAGTGCCCATGCGTGTGGAGTCAGATGTGCGACCCGGGTCATGGTGGGCGAGAACAGCTCGATTGGGACCATACAGCCGCCCAACGCGGCCAGACCGAGGCTGACCACGACACCGATCCCACCGGCCTGCTGATCGTTGCTGAACACGGCGCCCATCAGCATCCCGGCGCCCGCCCCAACCGCCGAGAACGTCATGAGGATGAGCAGCGCCCCCAACGGGTCGCCCCAGTCGACCCGGAACAGGAGATAGGTGACGACGGCGATGTAGATGCCCTGGAGCATCGCAACGGCCCATCGCCCCGCCCCCTCGCCCGACACGATGGTGCCGATGGAGGTCGGAGTGGAGAGCATGCGTCTGGATAACCCGAGCTTCCGGCTGAGGATGAGGGCGGCCGAGCCGGCCAGGGCCGTGAGGAAGGTGAAGAGCACGAGTTGCTGGGCCGCCCCCAGATCGAATCGGCCCAGGGTCGATGGGAAGAGGGAATCGCCAACGGCCGTGGTCACCACGTCCAGGCCGGGAGCCACTGCCGTCTGGGACCGGGCGACGGTCAGGGCCTGATCGAATGGTGAGTCCGTCTTCTCGGCTCCGAACTGCGCCGCTGCCACGGGAGTCATCACCCGTGCCACTGCGGCGCTGACTATCGACTGGAGCTGGGGTCCAGCTCCGTCTGGCCGGGCCAGGAATTCGACCACGACCTGGGTCCCCGCCTCGGCCTGGCCACTCGCCCCGGGCGGGATGATGACCCCGGCCTGGACCGTGCCGCGCTCGACCGAGGCAGTCAACTCGTCGCTCGATTCGAAGATCGACACCGCCAACGAATCCTCGGACTGGATCTCATCGGTGATGGCGACGGCCAGCGGGTCGTCATCGGCCTGGAAGACCCCGACACCGGGGGCGAAGTCCCCGCCGAACTGAGCACCTATGAGAAGGATGAGTGCGATCGGGAAGATGAAGACGAAGAAGATGTTGGATCGCTCGCGCAACATCCTTCTCACGTTGGAGGCGGCGATCGCAATCATCTTGCTCATTTGCCCAGCTTCCTCCGGAGGAGGGCCCAGGCCACCGCTCCGAACACGACGGAGAAGAGAAGAAGGGCTCCCGCAGCGGGCAATGCCGCCGTCCATTCCGCCCCGCCCGAGATGTCGGCGAGCCCTCGCATGAACCAGGCATGTGGGGTGAGATAAGACAGCCTGGCCAACAACTCGTTGCCCTGCCCGATGGGGAAGAAGGTCCCGCCAAGCATCCCAAGGATCACCGCAATGACGGCGCCGAGGTTGCCGGCGCCATCGGCAGTGGTCGCCGCCCCAGCGATGACTCCCATGATCGCGGTGGCGGCGAGCACACCCGTGACGACGAGCAACGCCACACCGAGCGGAGGGCCCCATTGAGCACCCATCAGGAAGTGGGTGGCCACCATCAGGACGGCCATCGAGATGACCCCGAGAACAAAGGAGAGGATCGCCTTGCCGGCGACCACGCTGGCGTGGCTGATCGGCGCGGCGAGGAGGCGCGCCATGGTCCCTCCCTGTTTCTCCTCGAGAATCCCCACCACCCCGAACTGGACCGTGAAGAAGAGGAAGAACACCGCCATGCCCGCCGCAAAGAAGGTGTTGGCGTCGAGTTGCCGTGTGTCGGCAGACACGTCGGTGAAGGTGAAGGCTGGTGGCCTCTGCGCCGCCTCCTGACCCCAAGCCGCCACGTCCTCTGGTGGAGGTCCCTGTCCCAGTTCGACTGCGGTGGCCACCGACAGCTGCGCCCGCTCGACCGCGGAGCCGAACTCCGAGGCGATGGAGCTGGCCACCTGGGTGCTCGTCGGGCTGTCCACGTCACCGACTACCTCGATGGTGAAGGGCTGACCCATCAGGACGGCGTCGCCCAGCCCCGGTTCGAGCTCGATGAGCGCCCCGATATCACCCTGTTCGACTGCGGCCTCCGCCGCGACCGGGTCATCGAACTCGGACAGCACGAGGATCCCGTCCGCGTCGAGGTCGGCGAGCACCTCACCCAGAGATTGCGAAACGGCGCTCCCGTCCAGATCGACCAGACCGACCTCCAGCTCCAGGGAATCCGCCGAGAAGGCGTTCCCGAAGACGAGATGGAAGATGTAGGCCAGCGCCAGCGGAGTGATGATCCCGAGGATGAATACGGATCGATCGCGCAGGCGGAGTTTGAGGTCTTTCCCCGCGATGCGGGTCGCCGCGCCCATGGTCAGTCGCGCAGCGCCTTGCCCGTGAGATGCAGGAACACTGCCTCGAGATTGGGCTCGAACACGGCGACTCCGGTGACGTTGGCCCCGGCGGCCGAAACTCTCGACAGGAGCTCGGGAAGCAGGGTGGAGGCCTCCGCGGCGAGGACGTCGACCCCAGAATCGGAGACGCTGGCCTCGTGCACGTTGGGCAGCTCCGACGCGATTCGGGCCACCTCCTCGACGTCGCCGGTCATGGTGACCCTGATCCGATCCTTCTCCCCAACCAGTGAGACAAGCTCACGCCGGGTCCCCTCGGCCTGGATCACACCCTCGTCGATGATGGCAACCCGGTCACACAGCCTCTCGGCCTCTTCCATGTAGTGGGTGGTGTAGAGAACTGCGATGCCCTGCCCGGACAGATTTTCCACCGACTCTAGGATCGAGTTCCTCGACTGGGGATCGACACCGACCGTGGGCTCGTCGAGGATGAGCAAACGGGGACGATGCAGCAGCCCGATCCCGATGTTCAGCCTTCTCTGCATCCCACCGGAGTACTCACGGGTCAGGTCGTCCTTCCGGTCGGAGAGGCCGATGACCTCCAGCACCTCCCCTACTCTCCTCTCCAGCTCGTCACCGGCCATGTCGTAGAGCCGCCCGAAGAACTTCAGATTCTCCGCCCCGGTGAGGTCCGGATAGATGGCCAGCTCCTGTGGCACGAGACCGATCTCCGCCCGTCCGTCCGTCGAACTCGTCCTGATTGCCGTCCCCCCCACGTGGACGGTGCCGCTGTCGGGCTCCAACAGACCCGCCACCATCGAGATGGAGGTGGTCTTGCCGGCGCCGTTCGGGCCGAGCAGCCCGAAGGTCTCCCCTTCGGCGATCTCGAAGCTGACCCCGTCGACGGCGACCAGGTCGTCGAACCTCTTGTTCAGCCCTTTCGCGGCCAGGACCGTCGTCATCCGCTCCCTGTAGTCGATGCGAGGGGGACCCTACCGATTGTGAGGCCGACGGCCGCCCCTTGGGCGGCGGTGGGCTCGGCACAACAGAACCAGCTCTCGGTGAGGCGAGGTGCCGGCGGAGACCATGGGAGAGGGCCGAGAACGACCCCAGATATCTCCTCGATCCGTGCCCGCATCAACGTGAGGGTTTCCTCGGCCTCAGCGCCGCAGTCGGAGCCGTCGGCCGCGATCGAGTCGAGATCCCCGTGAAGGCGCGCCGTGGCGGCGTTCTCGAACGGCCACGTCCAGGTCAGGGTCACAGGGTCGTAGCCGATGAGATGAGGCGCCACCGCGGGATGCTCCAAGAGCAGCGAGCCCTGCGGGATCAAGAGTTTGATCGCCAGTTGGACCGGGTCTGTCGCAGCCCACAGACCGTGCTCATCGACGAATCGGGCGATCTCGGCTATCTCTCGCGGCGTCGTCCAGGGGAAGAACGGGAGCCAGGTCGGCCGGATGTGGACACCGGCCGACCGCAGGATCGAAACGGCCCGGGACATCCCCGCCGCGTTGTGACCCTTGTCCAGGATGGCAAGGGTTCGGTCATCGGTGGTCTCGAAGGCGCTGACCACGAACAGCACGCCAAGGGAAGCCACCTCCGGCCAGATCGCCTCATGATCGAGGATGTGCTCCACCTTCACCGTTATGTCATAGGTGAGATCGGGGTGGGCGGAATGTGCCGCACGAAGGATGTCGAGCGAGTACCGGGGGGCGTTCAAGAAGTCAGGGTCGCCAAACGTGACATGCGTCACCGCGTCGTCGGCGAGCTGGTCGATGTCGGCCAGGACGGCCTCGGCCCCGACCACACGCAGTCTGCCGTCGTAAACCGACGGGACGGGGCAGTGGCGGCATCGGTGTCTGCAACCGTGCGATGCCTCCACCGCAGCAGCGCGACGAGCCTCGCCCTCCCATTCGAGCCGTGCATATGCGTCGTGGGGGGGAAGGCCGGTGCGCTGTGGCCGACGGAAGCGGGAGCGCACTGGATCCGTGAGCACACGCCCGCCTTCCTGTATCGACCGGGCCCAGGCGACCAGACCCGGCTCGTATTCGCCGACGAGACGAATGTCGGCCACATCGGATCCATTGGCGGCGACACCGGCATAGAGCCCGTAGAAGGCGATGGGCATACCGGGCCGAAGCTGCCTGACCGTCTCGGCAATGGGGACAGCAAGACGCATCGCGGTGTGCATCGGTACCGAGAATGCGACCGCCTCCACCGCATCGAGTCGGGCCGGGTCCCAGGGCTCCACGGCGAGATCGACGGTGTCCACTTCGATGCCGGCGGCGGACAGGGCGGCCGCGGGAGAGGCGAGGTGGATCGGTTGGCGCCCCAGTTCGTAGGTGCTCACCAGGAGCAGTCTCATCGGATCGAGTGTAAGAGCGGTCCCGGGTAGCCTCTGACGATGAGCCGGTATGTGCCGACCCCAGAAGGCCCCATCCACGAAGTCGATTTCGGGGGATCGGGGCCGGCCATCGTCCTCATCCACGGTCTGGGAGGGTCCACCACCAATTGGAACGCGGTCGGGCCATCACTCACCGACCTCGGGGCGGTCAGGGCCATCGACCTGCCCGGATTCGGGTTGAGCCCGCCTCGGGCCGACTATCGGCTCGACACGCACCGCGATTCGGTCATCAACTACCTGGAAACCCTGGAACGGCGTTCGACCCTGATCGGGAACTCCACGGGTGGCCTGCTGGCCGAGCTGGTGGCCGCCCGACGGCCCGATCTGATCGATCGTCTCGTCCTGGTCTGCCCGGCCACGCCTCCGATCCTGCCCGATCCTCGCATGGACTGGCCCACCGCGATACGGCTCGCCATCCAGGCAACGCCCGGCCTCGGTGAGGCCTACGGACGGCGCTTCATCAGGAGGAACACGCCTGAGGAGCTGGTACGCAAGAGCATGGCGATGATCACCCACAAACCGGGGCGGGTCCCGATGTCGCTCATCGAGGAGTCCCGGGAGATGGCCCGGATTCGCAAGGTCCTGCCCTGGGCCGAGCATGCCACCGCCCGGACAGCCACATCGATCGCACGTCTCTACGCGCGCCGGCCCGAGTACATGGAGATGATCCTGTCCATCGAGGCTCCAACCCTGGTGGTGCAGGGGACATCGGACCACATCGTCTCTCCGACCTCGGTGGAATGGCTGTGCACGCTGCGTCCCGACTGGCACCTGGCCCAGCTCGACGACACCGGTCACACCCCGCAGATGGACGCACCCCAGCGCTTTCTCGCGGTGGTGAGGGACTGGCTGGCAGGTACGCGTGACAGTGCGGTGGCAGCCGGAGGCCCCTGAAAGAGAGACCCGGCCGCTCACTAGGCTTTTTGGGATGACAGCCGACCTGAGCCGGACCCTCGGCGACGAATACGTCCATCAGATGCCGGATTCCGACCCGGTCGAGACCCAGGAGTGGCTCGATTCGCTCGACGCGGTGGTCAAGGAGCAGGGATCGGACCGGGCGAAGTATCTGGTGGCCAAGCTCCTCGAGCGTGCCCATGAGACCAACGTCGGCATCGCCGGTGCGATAACCACGCCTTACATCAACACCATCCCGCCCGAGGAGGAGCCCGCGTTCCCCGGCGACGAGCACATCGAGCGCCGCATAAGGCGTTTCATCCGTTGGAACGCGGCCGTCATGGTGATCAAGGCGAATCATCGGTCCAAGGGCATCGGAGGCCACCTGTCCACATTTGCCTCCTCGGCGACTCTGTACGAGGTCGGCTTCAACCACTTCTTCCGGGGCAAGAGCGCCGAGGGTGGCGGTGATCATGTCTACGTGCAGGGCCATGCCGCCCCCGGCATCTATGCCCGTGCCTTCCTCGAGGGCAGATTCGACGAGAAGCATCTGGACAATTTCCGTTTCGAGATCGACGGCGACGGGCTGTCGTCTTACCCCCACCCTCGACTGATGCCGGATTTCTGGGAGTTCCCCACGGTTTCGATGGGCCTGGGACCGATCAACTCCATATATCACGCCAGATTCAACAAGTACCTCCACAACCGGGAGCTCGACGACACGTCGAAGTCCAGGGTGTGGTGCTTCATCGGCGACGGCGAGGTCGATGAGCCGGAGACACTGGGCGCCATCTCACTGGCCTCACGCGAGGGTCTGGACAACCTCACCTGGGTGGTCAACTGCAACCTGCAGCGTCTCGACGGGCCGGTTCGAGGCAACGGGCAGATCATCACCGAGCTCGAGTCGGTGTTCCGCGGAGCGGGGTGGAACGTGATCAAGGTGATCTGGGGTTCAGGATGGGACGCCCTCCTCGCCCGGGACCACGAGGGGGCCCTGATCAACGTCATGAACACCACCGTCGACGGCGAGTACCAGCGCTACAAGGCGGAGAACGGGGCGTTTGTGCGGGATCACTTCTTCGGGAAGGATCCCCGCACCAAGGAGATGGTGGCCGATATGACCGACGACGAGATCTGGGCCCTGCGTCGGGGCGGCCTCGACTTCAGGAAGATCTACAGCGCCTACAAGGTCGCCACCGAGCTCGGCAATGGCAAGCCGACGGTCATCCTGGCCAAGACGATCAAGGGGTGGACCCTGGGCCCTGACGTCGAAGGACGTAATGCCACGCACCAGATCAAGGAGATGACCAACCAGCAGCTCATGGGTCTGCGGGAGAGGCTCCATCTCCAGGAGGAGATCCCCGAGGAAGCGTTGGCAGGAGAGAGCATCCCCCCGTACTTTCGCCCTGCTCCGGGCACACCCGAGCATGAGTATCTACACGCACGTCGCCAGGAGCTGGGTGGGTTCCTCCCCAGCCGGGTCGTGCCCGAATCGTCGCTCCAGCTCCCGGCACCGGAGGCCTTTGCCGAGGTGTACGCAGGCTCGGGCAAGATCGAGGCCTCGACGACGACCGCATTCACCCGGCTGCTTCGGAATCTGGCCCGGTCAGAGGGCTTTGGCCAACACGTCGTCCCCATAGTTCCCGACGAGGCACGCACCTTCGGCATGGACTCTTTGTTCAGAGAGCTCAAGATCTACGCCTCGAAAGGTCAGCTATACGAGCCCGTCGACGCATCGATGATCCTCTCCTACGCGGAGAGTCAGAGCGGGCAGATCCTGGAAGAGGGCATCACGGAGGCCGGCTCGCTGGCGTCCTGGATCGCGGCGGGGACCTCGTACGCCACTCGTGGGATCCCCATGGTCCCCTTCTTCATCTTCTATTCGATGTTCGGGTTCCAGAGGGTAGGAGACCTGATCTGGTCGGCGGCCGACTCGCGCACGCGAGGGTTCCTGCTCGGGGCAACGGCAGGGCGGACGACACTGGAAGGAGAG
Source organism: Acidimicrobiia bacterium (assembly GCA_025937235.1). Classification (GTDB taxonomy): domain Bacteria; phylum Actinomycetota; class Acidimicrobiia; order Spongiisociales; family ZC4RG35; genus JARDZU01. The sequence continues at coordinate 3,213 of JAICRU010000010.1, read as the reverse complement.
GGTCTCCAGCATCAGGATGGGCACAGCCTCCTCCTCGCCACCTCGGTCCCGGTCTGTCAGGCCTACGACCCGGCCTTTGCCTACGAGGTAGGGACCATCGTGGAGCACGGGTTGAAGCGGATGTACGGTTCCCAGCCCGAGGACATCTTCTATTACCTGACCCTGTACAACGAGAACCACCCACAGCCGGAACGCCCTAAAGGGGTCGAGCAGGGCATCGTCGACGGTCTTTACAAATGGGCCGAGGGCCCCGACGTGTCCGGGCCCAAGGTGGCCATCCTCTTCTCCGGCTCGGCCAACCTGGCGGCCAGGCAGGCGGCAGCGGATCTGGCCGAGCACTACGACGTGAGCGCCGAGCTCTGGTCGGCCACGTCCTACAAGCGGCTACGCGACGAGGCGCGCTCGGTCACCAGGTGGAACCTGCTTCACCCCACCGACGAGCCGCGGGTGCCGACGGTGACCCGCCTCCTCTCCGAGGTAGGTGGCCCGATCATCGCGGTTACCGACTATATGAAGTTGGTTCCTGACCAGGTCCACCGTTGGGTCCCGGGCCCGTTCACCACTCTGGGCACCGACGGCTTCGGTAGATCGGACGCCCGCAAAGCGCTGCGACGCTTCTTCGAGGTCGATGCCGGGCATGTCGTCGCCGCCTCGCTATCAACGCTGGCCGCACAGGGCGCGATCGACAGGACGGTGGTCCGCGACGCTCACGACCGCTACCAGATCGACCCCGAGGCTCCGGACCCGGCGGTCGGGCCCCGATGACGTCCTATCGGGACCTGGTGCGCAGCGCCAAGACGCGTATCAGCGAGATCAGCCCGGAGGCGCTCGAAGCCAGGCTCGCCGAGTTCGTCCTGATCGACGTCCGGGAGGCCGGAGAGCACGAACAGGGGGCATTGCGGGGGGCCAGGCTCCTCCCACGCGGGATCCTGGAGCGGGACATCGCCGCCATGATCCCGGACTCGAACCGGCGACTCGTCCTGTATTGCTCCGGTGGGGCCCGCTCCGCCCTCGCTGCGGTGAGCCTCATGGACATGGGATACCAACACGTGTACTCCCTCGCAGGCGGGTTCGACCGCTGGAAGGCCGAGGGACGACCATGGACCACAGGTGAGGGCCTCACCCCCGAACAACGAGACCGTTACTCCCGCCACGTCCTCTTGCAGGAGGTTGGAGAGGTGGGCCAGGCCCGCCTCCTCGACTCGAGCGTGCTCCTGATCGGCGCCGGTGGGCTGGGCTCCCCTGCCGCCCTCTACCTGGCCGCCGCCGGGGTGGGGACGATTGGAATCGTCGACTTCGATGTCGTCGACCGCTCCAACCTGCAGCGTCAGGTGCTGCACAACCTCGACAGGGTGGGCATGGCCAAGACCGAGTCCGCCCGCGAGGCGATCGCAGCTCTCAACCCCGACGTCAAGGTGATCACACAGAACGAGCGGCTCGGAGCCGAGAATGCCCTGGACATCATGGCCGGGTACGACGTGGTGCTCGACGGTGGCGACAACTTCCCTACCCGCTACCTGGTCAACGACGCATCCCTCCATCTGCGCGTGCCGGTGGTGCACGGCTCGATCTTCAGGTTCGAGGGCCAGGTCTCGGTGTTCGCCCCTTACGAAGGGCCTTGCTACCGCTGTCTCTTCCCCGAGCCACCACCACCAGAGCTGGCTCCCTCCTGCGCCGAGGCCGGAGTGCTGGGAGTGCTGCCCGGGATCATCGGGTCTATCGAGGCGATGGAGGTGATCAAGCTCCTGCTCGGGCTGGGAGAGCCATTGGTGGGCAAGCTGCTGATCTACGACGCCCTCGACGAGTCTTTCGACACGGTGACCATCGGCCGGGACCCTGGGTGCCCGGCGTGCGCCGACCCCGATCGTCCGCCGATGCTGGTCGAGTACGACCAAGCCTGCAGGCCGGCCGGCAATGTGGCCCGTGCCACGTCTGCCTGATCCGATCAGGCAGGCCATCCTGGCCCATGCCGCGCAATGCGCACCCGACGAGTGCTGCGGACTGCTCGCCATCGATGGTGAAGGCGGCTTCAGATTCGCCTATCCCCTGACCAACGCCGACCCCTCACCCGTCACATTCACGATCGACCCCGACGAGTATTTCCATGCCATGAGTCACGCCGAGACGATGGGCTGGGAGATCGGCGGTGTGTTCCACTCCCACCCGGGAGGCACTGCCATGCCGTCGATGATCGACGTGCAAACAGCGCTGGATCCGGACTGGATGTACCTGATCGCCTCACCCGATGAGATCAGGGCATTCTGGATCCGTGATGGGGTGATCGAAGAGCTCTCGCTGGGCTAGCTACTGCCACGCGGTCAGGATCACCGAGACGATCACATAGGCGATCACGGCGTTGATCCCGTTTATCAGCCAGTAGTTGGATCCCTTTCGTTCGTAGACCTGGGTGACCAGGGCGCTCACTGCGCCAAAGCCGATCCCGAGAACGACGCCGAGGATCACGCCATCCCCGATCTCTGTGACCCCGATCGCCTCGACGATGAGGCCGATCACGACCGTCGTGACGAAGTAGCCGATGAGGGTGGGGATGAAGAGCACGGCCAACGGCGGGCCGTCGGCGGCCATGTCCACCTTGGAGGCGTCCTGCCATGCCTTGCTCAGCGGTGGCACCGAATACCAGATGGCGCTGAATGCGAACCAGGCGATCGTGGCCACGATGACGGCGAGCCAGTTCAGCTCGCTGAAGAAATCGAGAATCATCCCGTCCTCCCAGGGGCCGGCTTCCGGATCAAGGTAACCCGGAGAGTCGGTCCGGCGAAGGATTGAGTGTTCGACCGGGGAGGGGTCACCAGGAACGGGAACTTTTATCCTATTCCAAGGGGTCGTTCTCGTCGGGGACGGGTTGTACGCTACGAACATATGTTCGATAGCACGACCAGTACGGACCAGTTGGAACAGCGGATGCTCTGGCGCCAGGCCGAGATCAGCCGGCTCACCGCCGAACATTTGGCCGATCTCGAGGAGATGGACTATCGGCAGGTGGCTACCCGGGATGGCTGTCGCAGCCTGTCCGAATGGGCCGCCGGTCGACTGGACCTTTCGCTGGACAGTGCCCCACCTGCGGGAGGCTCTCGAAGCAGGGGTGTCTTTCGACCGGGTCCAAGCCCGGTCCAAGATCCGGGACAAGATCGGACTCCTGGAGTATCTCGATGTGGCCGGGGTGGAACGACAAGCCGCCTCACACACCCCGAT
>JAICRU010000086.1 GCA_025937235.1 Acidimicrobiia bacterium | reverse complement strand
GCTGGTCTGGTCGGTCTCAGCGTGGCGCGGGCCATCTCGGACAGCCATCGCGGTGTGTCCGTGGTCGTGGTCGACAAGGAATCGAAGGTGGCGGCCCACCAGAGCAGCCACAACAGCGGAGTGGCCCATTCCGGCCTCTACTACCGGCCCGGATCGCTCAAGGCCCGCCTGTGTGTGGAGGGAAGACGCCGCCTCCAGGAATATTGCGAGTCCAACGACATCGCCTTCGAGCAGTCGGGGAAGTTGGTGATCGCCACCAGGGATTCTGAGGTCGAGCCGTTGAACGAGCTCGAGCGGCGGGGCAGGGCGAACGGACTCGCGGGCATCACCCGACTCGATTCGTCCGGCATCAAGGAACACGAGCCCGCAGCCGTGGGTCTCGAGGCGCTCCATGTGCCCGAGGCGGGTGTGGTCGATTTCCCTGCCGTCGCAGAGCGTCTGGCCGCCGATCTCATCGGGGAGGGCGCCGAGATTGTGATCGGATACCAGGTCGAGGCATTTGAACACCGCGGTAACGGGGCGGTGATTCGTTCGATGGATCGGGAAATTCGGGCCAAAGTCATGGTCAACTGCGCCGGGCTCCACTCCGACCGGGTCGCCCGCCTGGCCGGTGTAGTGAGCGAGGTCGAGATCGTTCCCTTCCGGGGCGAGTACTACACCCTCGACCCCCAGGCCGGGCATCTGGTGAAGGCGCTGATCTATCCGGTGCCCGACCCTCGATTTCCCTTCCTCGGGGTCCATTTCACCCGGCGGATCGATGGCAGGGTCGAGGTGGGCCCCAATGCTGTCCTCGCCTGGGGTCGGGAGCACTATCGGGAGGCGCCGGCCGATTGGAGTGAACTGAGGGAGACCGTCCAGGTGCCTGGCTTTCGCAAGCTGGCCATGCGGCACTGGAGGACCGGAGCCGCCGAGATGATCCGCTCACGTTCGAGGAGCCTCTACGCCCGTTCGGCTCGTCGTCTCGTCCCGGCAGTCCGATCCGAGCATCTAGTCCGCGGCGGGGCCGGGGTGAGGGCGCAGGCGGTGTCCTCGGATGGCAAGTTGATCGACGACTTCGTCATAGAGGAGGCGGGATCGACGGTCCACGTGCTCAACGCGCCGTCGCCGGGGGCCACTGCCTCGCTGGCCATCGGCGCCCACGTTGCCGCCATCGCCGCCCGCCATCTGGCTCGTTGACCTTCGGGCCAAGTGTGTAGTGTCACTAAGCACGTCGTCATCAAGGAGACCATCGATGAGCGTTGAGTTCCCCGTGGCCACCAGCCCCGCACCCGGTGTGATCGGGGTCGATTGGGAGAGCCGGGTCGACTTCGAGCGTCTCCGTCAGCATCGCATCGCTCGGGTCAAGACGATCATGGAGCAGGAGGATCTGGCCGCGCTGCTCCTGTTCGAGACCTCCAACATCAGGTACGCCACGTCGACCCAGATCGGGTACTGGGCCTTCAACAAGGGGGAGCGCTGGGCGCTGGTGACCCGTGAGGGAAGGCCTCGGGTCTGGGATTTCGGCTCCGCTGCCAAGGCCCATCGCCTCCAGTTGCCCCATATGTACGACACCGAGAACTCGGTCGGGGGCAATACCGGGCTGCAGGGGGCGATCGGCCCCGAGGCCGGCCTGCACTCACGGGCCGCCGCTGAGCTTCGACAGGTGCTCGAGTCGGAGGGCATCGCCGGGGAGCGTCTCGGTGTCGACATGGCCGAGACCGGTGTGTTCCTCGCCCTCCAGGCCGAGGGCCTCAACGTCGTCGACGGCCAGCAGGCGATGATGAAGGCACGGGAGATCAAGAGCCCGGACGAGATCATCCTCCTCACCCAGGCCTGTGCCATGGTCGATGGCGTCTACCAGGACATCTTCGAGGCGCTTAAGCCAGGGATCCGGGAGTCGGATGTGGTGGGCCTGGCCCATGCCCGTCTCTTCGAGATGGGATCGGAGTTCGTCGAGGCGATCAACTCCATCGCCGGCGAGCGATGCAGCCCGCATCCCCACGTGTTCTCCGACCGTCTCATCCGTCCCGGCGATCAGGCCTATTTCGACATCATCCATGTCTTCAACGGGTACCGGACCTGCTACTACCGCACCTTTGTGGTGGGTCGGGCCACCCAGGCCCAGCGTGATGCCTTCAAGCAGTCCCGGGAGTGGATGGACGCCGCCATCGAACTAGTCAAGCCCGGCGCCAGCACGGACGAGATCGCCAAGGTGTGGCCCAAGGCGGAGGAGTTCGGCTTCGAGAACGAGATGGACGCCTTCGGGCTCCAATTCGGGCATGGGGTCGGCGTCGGTCTCCACGAGCGGCCGATCATCAGCCGGCTCAACTCGCTCGACGCCCCCATCGAGATCCAGGAAGGGATGGTCTTCGCCCTCGAGACGTATGCCCCGGCCGCCGACGGCCGATCTGCCGCCCGCATCGAGGAAGAGGTCGTCGTCACCGCCGACGGCTGCAAGATCATCACCCTCTTCCCCTGTGAGGAGCTGATGGTCGCCAACGCTTACTGATTGCGTGTGTTAACGAGCACGCTGTGCGTGTTCATCTCGACACGCAGGTGCGTTGTGAAGCCCGCTTAGGCTTCGCCGATGGAGTTGTCGCCCTCGCTTCATCGGATCGGGTCCGACCTGGTCAATGTCTACCTGGTCGCCGACGACACCGGCGTTACCGTCGTCGACGCCGGGCTTCCCGGTCAATGGGACGAGCTGGAGCAGGAGCTGGCTTCGATGGGTCGAACCATGGCCGACGTCCGCGCTGTCGTGCTCACCCACGGGGACACCGACCACATCGGCTTCGCCGAGCGGATCCGAGGCGAACACGGGGTGCCGATCCTGGTCCACGAGCTCGATGCCCCGCGTGCCCGTGGTGAGGTGAAGAAGGAGATGAAATGGGGCAGGGTCAAGGTCGGCCCGCTGATGAAGTTCCTCTGGTACAGCGGGATACGGGGTGGTCTGAGCATCACCCCGGTTGCCGACGTGGGGACCTTCGTCGATGGGCAGGTCCTCGACCTTCCCGGCTCTCCCGTCGTGGTTCACATCCCCGGCCACACCCCGGGGAGCGTGGCGTTCCACGTGCCCTCGGTCGACGCAGTGTTCGTGGGTGACGCCATGACTACCGGCCACGTCCTCACCGGTGCGGCGGGTCCCCAGCTCGCCCCTTTCACACTCGATCCCGAGCAGGCGTTGGCATCGATGACCCTTCTCGAGGGGTTAGGGGCATCCTGGGTGCTGCCCGGGCATGGGGCGCCATGGGAAGGCGGCATTGCCGAGGCGGTTCGGCTCATCCGGGAGGCGGCATAGGCTGGCGCCGATGAGGCGTTGTCTCCCGGCGCTCTCTTTGATGGCAGTCCTGGCCTGCAACGGCACCACCGCCGATACCACGATCGCCCCAACGCCGACCACCGCGGGGACCCGCCAGGCCACGACGACGATCGCCGACCCATCTACCCAGGCGATCGTGCCCACGACCACCACCACGACGACCACCGTGTCGCCGGCCATCGCCCCCGAGGCGCTCACCCTGGAGTCTTTCCCGGTCCCGGCCGGGTCCGGCCCTCACGATGTCGCCCCGGCCCTCGACGGCGGGGTGTGGTACACGGCACAGGAAAGTGGCGAGCTGGGATGGCTCGATCCGGCGACGGGGGACACCAGACACACCGACCTCGGCTCCGGGTCAGCCCCTCACGGGGTCATCATCGACGACGCCGGCACCGCCTGGGTTGCCGATGGCGGGCTCAACGCCATCGTCGCGGTCGAACCCACCGGTCAGGAGGTAACGGTCTACCCGCTGCCCGATGACCGGCCCGACGCCAACCTCAACACCGCCAGCTTCGACGGGAGTGGCATCCTCTGGTTCACCGGTCAGAGCGGGATCTACGCCAGCCTCGACCCGGCTACCGGCGCGATGACTGTCTACGACGCACCGCAGGGCCGGGGGCCGTACGGAGTGACCACGACACCCGATGGGGTGGTCTACTACGCCTCGTTGGCCGGGTCACACATCGCCCGGATCGAACAGGACGGGTCGGCGACGGTGATCGAGCCACCGACCCCGGATCAGGGTGCCCGACGGGTCTGGTCGGATTCGGCGGGACGGATCTGGGTCAGCGAGTGGAACGCGGGCAACCTGAGTCGGTACACACCGGACACCGACACCTGGGACACGTGGCCTCTCCCCGGCGACAACCCCGAGACGTATGCCGTGTTCGTCGACGACGCCGACATCGTGTGGGCCAGTGACTTCGGGTCCAACTCGATGGTCCGCTTCGACCCGGTGACGGAGCAGTTCGACACCTATCCGCTTCCCCACGACCCGGGAAATGTGCGCCAGATCCTGGGCAGGCCGGGGGAAATCTGGTTCCCGGAGTCGGCGGCCGACAACCTGATCGTGATCGAGACGGCCGGCTGAGGATCAGGCCGCCTCTTCCTGTGCGAGCGGGGCCGGAGTCAGCTCCGTGGTCGGCTCTTCACGGTCCCGCCGGCGGCCGGCTACCAGGATGACGCTCACCACGATCAGCGGCAGTGCGACCAGCACCGGCCCTGTGATCGTTTCCCCGCCGAGGGTCAGCCCGAGACCGACCGCCACCACCGGGTTGACGTAGGCGTAGCTGGTGGAGAGGGCGGGGCGGACGGTCTTGAGCAGATAGATGTAGGCGCTGAAGGCGATGAGTGACCCGAAGATGGCCAGATAGACGAGGGCCACCCACGCCTCCGGAGGCGGCGTGGCGACGATGCGCTCCCCCAGGAGTGGGCCGATCACAGTCATCACCACGCCTGCCGTCAACAGCTGGATGGCGGTCGTCATCGACGATTCGGGCAGATCGAGCCTCGTGCCCCATATCGAACCGAACGCCCAGATGATCGGGGAGATGGCGATCAGGGCCATCCCGGCCGGGCTGGCCTGGAAGTCACCTTCCTGGGCCAGGATCAGGACACCGAGCAGGCCGATGCCGAGCCCGATCCATTCCCGTCCCCGGGGCCAGTTGCCAAAAAGCCCGCTGATGAGAGCGATCCAAACCGGGACCACGGCCACAGCCGTCGCCGCCACACCAGAACCTACGCCAAGCCGTTCGGCCAGACTCACCAGGCCGACACCACCCACCAGGAGGAGCACTCCCATCCGCCCCGCATTCCACCACTGGCGCCGGGTGGCTATGGCGGTCCCGCGGGCTCGCAGGATCACCATCAAGATCATGCCGGCGACGAGGAATCGGAAGCCGTTCAGGAGAAAGGGTGGGAAGCCCTCCATTCCGAAGCGAATACCGAGATAGGTCGAGCCCCAGATGAAGTAGACGGCGATGAGGGCGGCGACGATCAGGGCGGTGGAGTTCCGTGGTTGGATCGGAGTGGGGTCACTCATTGCGTGATCTCTGTATCGGGCTAGACTGACTTTGTACCTTACAGATTAGAAGCTGCTAGGTAAGGGATCAAATGGACTTTTCGCATTACAGTGATGAGCCGGTCCGCATGGCTGTCGACCTGGTCAACTCACTCGACGTGGTGAGTGGCGAGGAGGCGCTGCAGGTCCCGGCCGATGTCGCTGCCTTCATCGATTCCCATGACGGCGATTGGTGCCGTCCCGGTTGGGAGCCCGAAGATCGAGATCTGCACGAGGTGCGCGCCCTTCGCTCCAGGTTGCGCCAGGTGTTCGATGCCGAGACCGATGCAGGCGCGGCGGCAGTCCTGAACGGGCTTCTCGCCGACATGGGGGCTGTTCCCCGGGTCAGTGTCCACGGCGCCGCGCCCCATCTCCATTTCGAATCGGAGGCGGACAGCCCGGCCCGCTATCTAGGTGCGATCACCGCCATGGGCTTGAGCGTCGCCCTGATCGAGGGCGGGTTCGACCGTTTCGGGATCTGCCACTCATCGACCTGTGAAGACGTGTTCGTCGATGTCTCCCGCAACCACTCCCGTTTGCATTGTTCCGACAAGTGCACCACGCGGGAGAACGTCGCCGCCCATCGTGCCCGTCTCCGCGCCGGCTGATCGAGCTGTATCAGCAACCCACGCCAGCACTCTTCCTGGGCACGTTCACATTGGGAAAGGGAGAGGACCATGAGCAGCTATCTGACCGAAGCGCTGGTTCACGAGCGGATCGAGCGCTACCAGACCGAGGCCGCCGACTTCAGGCGGGGGAGGTCGGCCCGGCCCGAGGGCCGGGGTGTCATCGACCGGATCTTTCAGACAGTCGAACGTGGCCGTGCCGCCATCCTCGAGCCCCTGAAAGTCGATCGTCGGCCGAGGATCCCCGCGATCTGACGCCCCTTTTCGACGAGGAAGGACCCCCGGTTTCACCCGGGGGTCACTCGGCTTCACGCTCCGAACGCGACGAAGGAGGTGCGAAGCGCGCGCTCCGCAGGTTCGTCGACGTTGGATGCTACGACCCGTGCCAGGGCCTCCGCAGGGGGGACCGCCGCCACCAGATTTCGGTGCAGGGAGACCATGAGGTCGCCTGCGATCTCGTCGGCTATCGGCACCACCGGTGCCACCAAGCTGGACACGCCTACTCCAATCAGGGCCGAGGAGAGACCGAGCAGCTCGTCGCCGGCCGCCACCTTGCTCACGGCAGTGTCACAAGAGGAGAGGACCATCACCTTTGGCGGAGTCTCGATCCTCTCGAAGTCATAGACGGTTAGCGGGCCGTCGTGCATCAGCAGGGACGAGAAAGACGGGTTGTCGTTGCGGAACGTCCCGTGGGCGGCGAGGTGGGCCACGTCGGCGCCTTCGATGTCGCCCAATACCTCGTCGGCTCGAGCGTTGCGGCCGGTGCGTCGTCGGTGGTTCGGGTAGATCCGCGCCACCCGTGAGATTTCAAGGTTGGCCCCGGGCAGGTCGGGCCCTGCGACCAGGGCGGCGGTGCACGAAGGGCTCAACGGTGACGAGGCCGATGATGCCCGGATCCACGCATCCAGCGAGGGTGTCACTGTGACGATCCGCGACCGATCGAGCGCCGGCCACGGAAGACGATGCAGAGCCGCGGTGGGCACGACCACAAGCTCCTCAGACCTCCCGGTGACGGGGTCGAGCAACCACTCACGCAGACGGTGCAATGATTGGTCGAGGCTTGTGGCAGCTGCGGCCAGTGACCGGGGCGACCCCGCTCCTTTCGCCAGCCTGGACAGAGCGAACAACATCGAGGACAGCTCGTCGGAAGCCTCATTCGCATCGACCAGGCGTTCCATCGCGATGACACGGCGATGCAGCGAGACGGCATGGATCTGACCGTCGTGTCGGAAATAGGAGACGAGGCGACGGTCCCCGAGTCGATCAGTGATCTGCTCGCGTCCTGTGAGTGAGACGTCGTCGGTGACCGAGGCTCCACGGAGCCGTCTCGAAACAGACCTGATCTCCTGCTCCAGCTTCGCCTGGCTCACGACCAGATGCCGGGTATCGGCTCCGGCGAGGGCGCTCTCCCGGATCTCGGCCGCCACCCGGCGCATTTCGGAGAGTAGATGGCGAAGCTTCGGGTCGGTGGGTGGCCGGACCGCAGCGACCCTGGTGCTCTCCGCCCGCCAGGACTCGACTGCGTCCAGGACTCGCCATGGCGAACCGGTGGCCATCCCCTGCTCGACGGCGAACAAGGCAAGATCGAGCCCGTGTGTGGCGGCGTGGGATCTGAGGTCCGAGGCGCCGAAGGAGAGTCGGTGGTCCCGGATAGCCCTGAACCCGGCGTCGATAGCCGTTCGTGACCCATTCTCGTTGCCCTCGGCGTGGCGAATGAGGGCTTCGGCGTGCCATGCCTTGGCGCGGTCCAGGGCAGAGCCGCTCTTTCGGGTACGGGCTGCGCTGGTGAGTGCGGCCCGTGCCCCGCTCAGGTCGCCGTCACGCAGGGCCATCCTTCCCGCCAGCAGATGACAGTGGAGAGCTTCCGACTTGAGCCCGATCGACCGCAGCTCCTCAGCCAGCCTGGCTGCTTCCAATGCCCTGCCAGCGGCGTCGTCGATCTCGAAGCGAGCCCGCAATGCGGCGTAACCGGCGAGCAGGTCCCATGCATGGCGGCCTTGCTCCAGGAACTCGGCCGAGGCGGTCTCGGCTGCCGAGAGCGCAGCTTCGGGTTGTCTGTTGGCCAAGGCGACTTCGGCGCAGAGCAGACGTGTCTCGGACAGGTCGGTCTTGTTGTCCAGTTTCTCCAGCCCGGCCACCGCCGCATTCACGGCACGCTCTGCCTCGATGAAGAGGCCGGCGGCGAGCAGGAGTTCGGCCCGGTTGGCCCAAAGCACCTCGATCATCCCGGGCGGCCTCCCCAGTGCGTCGTAAGCCGCCTCAGCTTCGTCGAACCAGGCAAGGGCGGCCGGGATATCGCCGCGCCGACCCTCGAGAAAACCGAGGTTTTGACTGCAGACGCCAACGATGAGGCTTTGTCCGAGGTCTTCGGCGATGGCACGGGCAGACTGGAGGTCCGACACACCGAGGTCTATCTCGCCCCGGTACCCGTGCAGCACGCCTCGGTTGGACAAGAGCCGGGCCTCGGCCAATCCATCACCCTCGCGTCTCAGGCCTACAAGGGCCGTCCGATAATGGAGCAGCGCCCGATCGAGAAGCCCCAGGCGCTGCAGGATCAGCCCAACCTGCATCTCGTTCCTGGCGAGGTCTGCACCGGTCAGGTCCGCCATTGCATGCTCCGCCTCGGAGAGAGCACCTTCGGTGTCGCCGGTGTAGAGGATGACCAAGGCAAGGCTGGAGCGGATCTGTCCGATGCGTCGGGTCAGCCCGGCCTTGGCCGCGATGTCGAGACCTCGTCGGAGTGCGCCCTCGGCTGTGGCCAGATCGTTCAGTTGGCGCGATGCGAGGCCCAGGGCCCACCAGGCGACGGCGGCGGTTTCGGCGTCGTCGATGTCATGTTCCAGCAAAGCCTCTGCCTGGCCGCGAGCGGATTGAGGGTCATCCTGCACCGAGTCCACGAGGCGCAAAGCGACATCGAGTTCCGTCTTCAGGCCCGCCTCGATCATGCCCCGGAGACTACGTTTCGGGTGCTGTGCCTTGATCCGGCGGTTGGGAGCCACGACAGAAAGTGGGGCGCTGATGGATCCCGATGCAATTGCGGAAAGCCTCTACGCCAGGTTGATCGATCGTCGTATAGCAATTGAGCCCGGCGCGGGAATCGCCTTCCGTGCCGGGCAGCTGATAGTCGGAGTTCCTCCCGGAGATCCGCTACCTCCGGGTCTTCCCGATCCCATCGACCAACAGGTGTTCGACGAGTTCGAGACTTCCGAAGGCTTCGAGCCGTCGGTCGAGTACCACCTGTTCGAAGGCGTCGATGATCCGGTCGGCACTGCCGAGGCGCTCCGCCAGGCTGATTCACCTGTCGATGCCACCGTCAACCACGTTCTGTTTGGCGAGCCGGCCTATCTCGGGAATCCCGCCTACCTCGGAAATCCGGCATATCTGGGCAACCCGGCATATCTGGGCAACCCGGCATATCTGGGCAACCCATTCGCGAGGAACGGGGCCATACCCGTTCGGGAGCCGGTCGATTGGGAGGGCCCCGCCGAGTGTGCCGGTGACTCACCGATAGTGCTCGTCATGGACACCGGCCTGGCAACCGACTCAGGAAGGCCCGCACATCCAAGACTCGAAGGTCACGCTGTCGTCCACGATGACTGGAAGATGCCCGGCCCCGGGATCGACCCTTCAAGGACCGACGAGGACGAATTGAATCTGGACGACGGATTCATCGATCGACAGTCGGGCCACGGCACGTTCATCACCGGGATCCTCCGGAGGCACAGCCCGGGTGCACGCATCTGGATCGAGGGCGTGCTGTCCTCATTCGGCGATGGCAACGATTGGGACATCTCACTGGGACTGCGACAGGCCTTGGATCGAGCCGCACAGCAAGAGGTGACCATCGACGTGGTGAACATGTCATTCGGATGTTTCACCAGTGACGATCAGCCAGTGAGTCAACCTCGAGTCCTGCGCCATCGTATTGCCGAAGCGAGGGCGGAGGGTGCAGTGGTCGTCGCGGCAGCGGGGAATGCGGGGGTTTGCCGTCCGTTCTGGCCCGCCGCCCTGCCCGAAGTAACCGCGGTAGGCGCCACCGATGGATGCGGACGACGTGCCATATTCTCCAACTACGGGCCATGGGTGGACGCATGCGCAGCAGGAGTCGATGTGATCAGCACCTTCCTGTTTCACAACGGCCCGGTTGATCCCGCTGATATCCTTCGAGCTGACCGGTTGCCGCCCGGCCAGACTGTCCCGGACTGGATCCAGGACCCCGACGACTACCAAGGGTGGGCCATGTGGTCGGGAACCTCGTTTGCCGCTCCGTATGTTGCCGGTGCAATCGCCCGGTTCATGTGTGCTGAGGGCGTCGATGCCGAAGTGGCCATGACGGCGATCCTGAACGGCCCTGCCGTCGAAGACCTTGGCGTGGAAGTAGTACTGGACACATAGTGCGTTGACCGACCGCGCTCTCCGAACCAAAGAATGGCCCCTTTGAAGGTCGGCCGAGACCTCCTGATCCGTACGATGGGGCCATGGCCTCCCTGTCCCAAGCCACGCACGGCGAGCTGCTGACCCTGGCCAAGTCGGGCGACGCAAGGGCGTGGTCGGAGCTGGTCGATCGGTTCAGCCAGATGGTGTGGTCCATTACCCGGGGCTTCAGGCTGGACGAGGCGGACGGCAAGGACGTGAGCCAGACGGTCTGGCTGCGGTTGGTCGAGAACATCGACCGCATCGACGATCCTGAGCGGCTCCCCGGATGGCTGGCCACCACCTGCCGACGAGAGGCCCTGCGGGTCCGGGGTCTGCGAGACCGGGTCATCCCCACCGACCATGAATACGACATCCCCGACGAGCGGCCCTCGTTGGAGACGATGCTCGTCGAAGACGAGGAGGCTCGGGATGTGGTCGCCGCCTTCGAGACCCTGAGCGAAGAGTGCCGCCAACTGCTCCGCTTGCTCTCCACCGAGCCACCCCTCAGCTACGAGGAGATAGCGGACGTGGTCGGTCGCCCCATCGGGAGCCTGGGGCCAACGAGATCCAGATGCCTCGAGCGGCTCAAAGCCGCCATCTCGGCGCGTATCAGCGGAGGCGGGAGCGACTCTTTGGGATCAGGAGATGATGCCAGATGACGAGGTCGAGACTTCATCCCCGTGAGGGGTTCGCAGCGGCCACCTGCAGCGGACCGGGTGGGGGGACTCGAAATAGCAGCATTGAGGACCGCCCCGGGACGGCGGTCGCGACGCTGTCTACCATGGCTCGCGACCTGGCCATTTCTCCTACGACCTGCGACCGAGGAGATCTCCGATGACCATGCCGACCGATCGGGAAGAAGAGAAGATCATGGCACTTCTCCGGCGGGGGCTCGATCAGACAGATCCCGTCCCGCCCGACGTCACCGAATTCGCCAAGGCAGCCTTGTCATGGCGGACAATCGAGGCGGAGCTCGCGATGCTCTCCTACGACTCCAGTGAAGAGACGGCAACCGCCGTCAGATCCACCACTTCGGCCCGGATCATCGGCTTCGAGGCCGGCGATTGGATGATCGATCTCGAGCACGATGCCGCCACCGGTGAGCTGAGAGGTCACATAGAGCCCGTGGGACGGCTGGATGTCGAGTTGCATGTCATCGGCGCCGTGCTCGCAACCGAGACCGACGATCTCGGGCGGTTCACGTTCGAGGGAGTCGAGGCCGGGCCGCTTGCTCTCGTCATTCGCGTCGAGGGCGGCGAAGCCGTCAAGACCGAGTGGATCGTCCTCTGACCGGCGACCATCGAGTCATTCGACCCTGACCCCCGTATCAGCGGGCCGTCGTTCCTCTCTTCATTGTTGAAACGTCGTCATTCGGCGACGTCCGTCAGCGAGGAAAGGCGCGACATGACATACATGTCCCAATCTCAGGAACCGAGGAGCACCCGGCGCTGGGCCTGGGCAGTTCGCCCCATCGAAATGCTCGACAACCCCGTTCAGCGGTGGTTGGGCAATCGGATGAAGGAGAATCGTCTCCAGGTCAAGCACCGGCCCAAGGTCCTGCGGCGCCTCATTGTTCGCCCCGCCGTCTGACAAGGCAGAGGCACGAGCCTCGCTCACGGAGTAGAGAAGGCCCCCGCCAAGGTGCGGGGGCCTTCTTCGTCGCCCTTCCTGCCACTGTCCGGGACACGAAGAGTGGGGCCGCCCGGAGGCGGCCCCACTCATTGTGACTTTGACCTTGGTTCCGGGAATCCCGGTGTCCCACTCGGGCGGATCGAGCACTGCCGGCGGCCGGCTCTCGTACTGAGCCCGCCCCAAGTCGAGGGTGGCGGTG
>JAICRU010000068.1 GCA_025937235.1 Acidimicrobiia bacterium | reverse complement strand
CTTCAAGTACTACGGGTTCTTCGTCACCTCGCTGCTGGAGTTGCTGCGTCTGTTCGGGTTGACCCCCCAGGTCTCCCTGTTCGAGGTGATCCTCCCCATCGGGATCTCCTTCTACACCTTCGAATCGATCGCGTACTTGGTGGAACGGCGTCGAGGTGTGGTCGAGCGCCTTGCCCTTCTCGATCTCGTCACCTACCTGAGCTTCTTCCCAAAGCTCCTCTCCGGGCCGATAACTCGGGCCAGCGAGTTCAGCCCTCAGCTGAGTCAACCGAGTACCGCCTACGAACTCGACGGCTCGACAGCTCTCTGGCTCCTCGGACGTGGGCTGTTCAAGAAGGTGGTCATCGCCAGCTACCTCGCCACTGCGATCACCGATGGCGTGTTCACCACCCCTGGGCAGTACTCCAGTCTGGAGGTCTTGGCCGGTATCTACGGATACACAGCGCTCATCTACGTCGATTTCAGCTCTTACACCGACATGGCCCGTGGCTTGGCAATGCTGCTCGGATTCAACCTTTCGGAGAACTTCCGCAGTCCATACATCGCCATGTCGATACGTGAGTTCTGGACCCGTTGGCACATGACTCTGAGTCGCTGGCTGCGGGATTTCCTGTTCCAGCCAATGGTCCTCTCCGGGTCGAGGGGACGTGTGGCTCGCATGCGCAATCTCATGGTGGTCATGCTGCTCGCCGGGCTGTGGCACGGCCCGTCCTGGACCTTCGTTCTCTGGGGCGGCATCCACGGCGCCGGCCTGGTCTGGGAGAGACTCCGCCGTGAGCGAAGAAGGGCCCAGGGGCGGAAGCCAATCCCGGTGACGGCCTGGGTCCGGTTGCGCAGACGATTCCTCACGTTCCAATTCGTTGCCTTCGCCTGGGTGTTCTTCCGGGCCGACTCGGTGGCAGCCGCCTTCGACGTCTTTGCCCAGTTGGCCTCGTTCGGCCCGGCTCCGTCGGTAACGCCGCTCCTGATCATGGTCGTGGCATCCGTCTTCGCCATCCAGTATTTCCCGGAAGGCTGGTCGGCCAAGGTGCACGCTGGGTTCCGACGCATCGGCCCGGTCCTGCAGGCAGTGACCCTGGGTGGCCTGCTGGTGGTGGTCGATGCCCTGGGACCCGAAGGGGTCCCCGAGTTCATCTACACGAGGTTCTGAGATGGCTGCGACACGAGGCTCCACGCTCGAACCCAGGACCGGGACTCGACGTCGTATCAAGCACCAGCGCTTCCCTTGGTCACCCGTGCTCGTTCTCGTCTCTGCCCTGTTGCTGGGTGCGATCCTCAACGGGAGCGCCCTGCTCGATACCGCCACTTCCCTCCAGCCCGGATGGCAGCGTGACGTGGCGATGGGGGCGGCCCAGCTGCTGGTCGACACGGCCGAGGCCCTCCATCTCGACGGTCCCCGGGAGTGGATAGATCGTGGGCTGGGACGGGAACCCACGACCACAGTGCCCGCGGTCATACCCGGCCCAACACCGACAAACACCACCATGGCGACCGCCACAACCGCTCCACCCACCACAGCCGCTGCACCCGCCCCAACAAAGCCGCGAGAGACAACAACGACCCTGGCAACCACGACCACCCTGCCCGGCGTCTTCATTCCGACTCCGGAGTCACCAGCCCACCTGTGGGTTGCCGGTGACTCTCTCACCGAGAGATTCGGGCCCTCGCTGGTGAACCTACTGGCCGAGACCGGTGTCATCGAGACGAGGAGGGAGGTGGAGTACTCGACGGGCCTGACCCGCCCCGACTTCTTCGATTGGCCCCATCGACTCCAAGAAGAGCTGGCCGAGAACCCCACCGACATCCTGGTGTTCATGATCGGAGCGAACGATGGGCAACCGATACAGACCTCGGCCGGCTGGATCCCCTTTGGGACCGACGGATGGGAAGACGAGTATCGGCGGAGGGTGGAAGCGACAATGGACCTCGTCTCCCACCTCGTGCCCACGACCTACTGGATCGGGCAACCCGTAGCTCGCTCCGATGAGTATTCGGAGAAGATGGCTCTGATGGACGAGATCTATGAAAGCGGAGCCGAGCGGCACCCAAATGTGCGCTACGTCGACAGCTGGGCCCTTTTCTCTGACCGTGACGGCAACTACTCCGCCTACCTTCCCGATGGCAACGGAGCCAGCATCCTCATGCGGAGCAGTGACGGCATCCACCTGACCGTGGCCGGAGGCGACCGTCTGGCGGAACGCGTCCGTGACGTGATCGGCGCCGACTGGCCGTTGTCGCCCGCCGGCTCAGGCTGAGGACGGGTCGCGAGGAGGGAACTTCGGGGTCCGAGTCGGCAAGGTCCTACCGACAGCCGTAGAGGACCCGATGGAAGACCGGCAGAAGTCGAACGAGCTGAGCCACACCCGGCCAGACATCATGGGGGGTTAACGTCCCCGCGTGCCGAAGCCGGATCAACCATCGGATTGGCGCCGGCGTCTCGGGGCGTTCTACTCCCGTTTCCTTCCTGCCGCGCTGGTCCTGGCCGCCGTGGTCAACCTCGCCCTGACCCCGTTCCTGCCCGGGTCGGGCGCACCCATCCGCAACCATGAGGACGGGTCGCTCACCGAGCTGGCCCACGTCGAGCAACGGGCCGTCGATGTCCGCTTCGGGTTCTATCTCGAGCTCGACGACGCCACCGACGGCGGCGTCCTCGTGGTGCCTGCCGGGTCCTTCGTCAACCACGAGCTGGCCGAGGGCTTCGCCGACTTCGAGGTGGTCGAGGCGAACTACGACCCGACGTCGGAAGCCTCCGAATTCGGCAGCGCTCCTGTGATCGGCCTCGTCGAGACCTCGGCCGGTGACCTGTCCTATTCGATCATCCCCGGCGAGGGCGACCTCTGGTGGCTGGCCCAGCCCGCGGAGGGCCATGTCGTCGTCGTCCCCGAGTCCGTTGCGCCGGCCCCGGTATCGCCATGATCCAGGAGGCAGCCGTCGCCGTCGCTCTGACCATCTCGGGAAGCGCTCTCCTCACGGTGACAGGGAGAGACGTCACCCCGGCCGCCCGTTGCTGGCTCTCGGTCCCGATCGGGGCTGCCGGCTATCTCCTCATGGCCCTGGTCTCCCTCCTGGTCCTGGAGACCCTAGACCCGGGCGCCGTCCTCATCGTCTCCCTCGGAGTGAGCGTGCTCCTCGCAGTCGTGCAGATGATCCGCCGGGGCATCCGCCGAGAGGAGCTGGCGTGGATGCTGGCCGGCGCGGGCCTGGCCCTGATCACTGTCCTGGTGGCCAGATACTTCCACCTGACCCGTCTCACGCCTGATTCGCTCCGCTACCTGCTCGCCTCGAACGACCTCGTGCTCCCCGGTGGGCTGGCCGAGATGAACCGCACCGACCTCATGACCCGTCAGATCGGGTTGCCCGCCCTGCACAGCCTGTCCGATCTGGCGGGCCGTCGTTATCTCGCCTCGCTCGGCCCCCTCTTCGGTGCATTCGGCTTCGCGCTCTTCGTCTGGTTGGCCGTCGAAATGACCCGGGAGGGCACAAATCGTCGCCGTCGCATGTTGCTGGTCGGCGCCGCCATCCTGTTCCTCGCCTCCTCCAACCGCCTGGTCTACGACTCGTTTTACATCAACACTCACATCCAGATGGCGGCGTATGTCCTGATCGCCGTCGCCGGGGCGTGGCTCGCCGTATCCGGCCGTTCCCGATGGTCCATCCCAGCCGGCCTCGCATTGGGGGTCGCCCTGTTGTTCCGGCCCGAGGCCCCGCTGGTGGTGGCCATCGTCCTGGTGACCATCGCCGCCAGCCGGGCGAGTCTGAAGGTGCGGCTGGCCCTGTCCCTGCCCGCGGCGGTCATGGTCGGGGTCTGGTACGGGCTGGGGCTGTGGCGGTACGCCGCCGGTGGCGACGAGATCTCCGTCACCGCCCCGGTCTTCGGGAGCATGGTCGCTGTCGGGCTCGCTGTGGTGCTGTGCCTGGTCACGGTGTCGAGCCGAGTCCGCCTCTGGGGGCGCTGGCTCGACGTCGTCGGCTTGGGCGGGCTCGCCCTTCTCCTCCTCTTCTACATCGCCACCGACCCGGTCGTCTTCGGCACCTCGGTCGAGGCCACGATCCGCAACCTGGCACGGGATGGGTTCTGGCTGCTGACGTGGGTGGCCGCCATCGGCCTCCTGGTGGTGGCCCTGGTCGTGGAGACGATCCCCGACGGGCGGCTATGGACCGTCCCCATCCTGGGCTTCGCGATTCTCTACTGGGCGCTCCCCTATATCCGCGAGGGAGCGTGGCGGGTAGGGGCGGGAGATTCGGGCAACCGGATCCTGGCCCACTACTTGGCCGTGACGGTCCTCTTCTTGATCCTGGCCGCGGTGCACAACGCCAGAAATGAGGCGCGATAGATCGGTTCGTCGCGGTCATCGTCCCCTTCTCCGTCCATGGCCGGAGTAAGCGGCCCATCCAGTTCCTGGGCAGAATGGCCCGGCATTGGAGGAGCTCCCCCAGATCGATGTCATCGTGCCCGCCAAGGACGCGGGAGGGGACATCCGCGCCGCCCTCGATTCGGTGAGGGCACAGGGCTATGGGTCTCTGGCATCCGTGGTGGTGGCGGCCTCCGACCCTCACACGGCTGCGGTGGCCCGGGACTGGGGGGCGGTGGTGGTAGACAACCCGGGTGGCCGCACTCCCGTCGGGCTCAACCTGGCCCTGGCGCGGAGTGAGGCCGAGGTGGTGGCCCGGGTGGACGCCCATTCCGTCCTCCCGCCCGGCTATCTGGCCCGGGCAGTGGAGGTCCTCCACCAGACCGGGGCCGACGTCGTGGGCGGGATGCAGGTCCCGGTGGGGAGTTCGACGTGGGAGCGGGCGATTGCCGCCTCCATGTCCTCGAGACTGGGCGCCGGCGACGCCAGATATCGGATCGGCGGTGAGTCCGGCCCCGTGGACACGGTGTACCTGGGCGTGTTCCTGCGATCGACTCTGGACCGCCTCGGTGGCTACGACGAGCACTTCGACCGCAACCAGGACTACGAGCTCAACCAGCGAATCAGAGATGCGGGCGGCATCGTCTGGTTCGATCCCTCACTCCAAGTGTCCTACCGGCCCCGGGGGTCGCTCGGCCCCCTCGCCAGCCAGTACTTCGACTACGGGCGATGGAAGAGAGAGTTCGCCCGACGCCATGGCTCTCTCCGGCTCCGCCAGCTGGCGCCACCACTCCTGGTCATCGGCCTCTTGCTCGTCCCCGTCGTCGGTCTCTGGTGGCCCTGGGTATGGGCCGCAATCGGGGGCTATCTGCTCCTACTGCTCGGGGCCGGATTGGCCCGGGTGGGAGACCTGGGCGCAGCCGCGCTGCTCATGCCAGCGGCTCTGGCGACGATGCACCTGAGCTGGGGTCTGGGGTTCCTGTTCGGCCGACGAGACCGAGATAGAAACCCCTGACCTCGTATTCCGGCCACCGGTAGCGCTCCCGGACCATCCCCACATCGGCAGCGGCCACCGAGCGAAGGTCGTCGTCCAGGGCCTTGGCGATCCCGGCGGCAAGGGCGGCGGGATCACCGGGCGCGACGAGGACGACAGCTAGCTCCTCGACTCCGGCCCTCCTCATCCCGGGGAGATCGGATGCGACCACAGGCAGGCCCAGGGCCAGGTACTCGAAGAGCTTGGTGGGGAGCGAGTCCCGGTAGTTGGGCAAGTCCTTCCAGGGGACGATGGCCACCGCGGCGCCCGCGGCGATGTGAATCGATTCGGGATTGGGTCGGGCGCCGTCGAAGGCGGCTTCTGCCCCAAGCGACCGGGCCAACTCGGATAGGGCCATGCGGGTTTCGTCAGCCACAGGGCCAACCAGCCGCAGTGGAACCCCGGCCATGGCGCAGGCCTCGACGGCTACGTCGAGGCCACGCACCATGGTGACGTCGCCGACGTGGACCACCTCCCGTCGAGCGTCTGTAACGGGGCTGGGATAGGTCGAGGTGTCCGGGTAGTTGGGGAATACGGGGTGCTCCCTGGTGAACAGGCGGGAGTAACCGGGCTCGGCCAGGCTGATGGTCAGGAACCGCTCCGCCAGGCGCAGCACCCATCGGCTCAGGGAGGCCAGCGGACGTCGGAGAAGGCCCGGCACCCAGGGGCGGGTGAGAGCCGTGGCCGGGATGTCCTCGTGCACGTCGAACACCACAGGACGTCGTCGCCACGCCCTGGCCACCAAGCCGATGGGAATGGTCTCCGGGTCGTGGAGGACCAGGACGTCCCAACGGCGGGTCGTGACCACGACCAGGGCTCGCAACCAGCGGCCGACACGCCCACCCCGGAGGGGGACCCAGGCCAGGGCGGACGGGTCCGACGGACCGGGTTCCCTAGAGGCGTAGTCGACCGTGAAGTCTCGACTCAGAGTCCGGATCAGACGCTCCCGGATCCGGGTGTCGTCGGGCCGGTGCACGGTCGACAACACCAGGGCCACGGGCCTCATAAGGGCTCGACGTTCTCCGCGCTGATTCCCAGACGCCGATATGCCCCACGTGCGTCGAAGACAACCGGCACCTGATCGGCCAGACGCTTGTAGTCGATGTCGGAGTGATCGGTGAGGATGGCGGCAAGCTCGAACCCCGTCAGATCGTCGTCGACTCCGACCGGCGAGAAACCATGGGCCGTGATGCGCTCTGGCCCGACCAGCGGGTCGAGCACCGCGATATCGGCCCCGCGCTCCCTCAGCGTCTCGAGGACGTGGATCGAGGCCGATTCCCGATCGTCCGCGACATCCGGCTTGTATGCGATGCCGACCCCGAGGATGGCGGTGCCCTTCACCGGAAGCCCCCGCTGGTTGAGGAGGTCGGTGATCCGATCGGCGCTGTATGCGGGCATTCGGTTGTTGACCTCTTCGGCCACGTCGATGAACCGGGTGGCGAAGTTGGCCTCCCGCGCCCTCCACGCCAGGTATTGGGGGTCGAGAGGGATGCAGTGCCCTCCGACGCCTGGACCCGGATAGAACGCCTGGAAGCCGAACGGCTTGGTGGCGGCGGCATCGACCACCTCCCACACGTCGATCCCCAGCTCGTGGCAGAGTTGTGCGACTTCGTTGACCAGTCCGATGTTGACCGCCCGATAGGTGTTCTCGAGGAGCTTGCTCATCTCGGCTGCACGCGCCGAGCTCACCCTGTGCACCGAGGGGACGAGCCGGCGGTAGGCAGCCTCGGCCACATCCCCCGAGGCGGGGGTCACCCCACCCACCACCTTGGGGATGTCCGCGGTCTTCATCTCGTCTCCGGGCGAGACTCGCTCCGGGGAGAACGCCACCCAGGCCTCCTCGTCCAAGGTGAGACCGGCACTCGACACTGCCGGGACCACATAGTCCTCGGTGGTGCCCGGGTAGGTGGTCGATTCGAGGCTGATCAGCTGGCCTGGGCGGACGACTGCCGCCACCGTGTCGGCTGCGGCCACGATGTAGCTCAGATCAGGCTGGCGGCTGCGACCGAGAGGGCTGGGGACGCAGATGAACAACGCGTCCGCCTCTCTCAAGATGGCCGGGTCCGACGAGAAGCGGGTGCCCGCTTCGATCGCCTCCCCCAAGCTCGCGTCCGGCACGTCGTCGATATGGGATCGCCCCGTCGTGAGCTGGTCCACCCGCTCGGCGGAGACGTCGTAGCCGACGGCGCCCAGACCCCTGGCCGCCGCAGTGACCAGGAGGGGCAGCCCAACGTACCCGAGCCCGATCACACCGGCGGTCCATCTCTCCCGGGAGAAGAAGTCGACCCTGCCTGTCACCGGCGGGATGGTAGGAGGTTCAGGAAACCCACTCGAAGGCGCGTTTGAGGAACGCCGCCATTTGCCCCCGGGTCACGTGGTCCCCCGGGCAGAACCTGTCATTTGTCGGCGGGTTGCAGCCGAGGGTGATCCCGGACGAGGCGATCTTGTTGATGGCAGCTTCGAACTGCGAGCTCGAGTCATCGACGAAGTAATCGGTCGCACTGCCAGGTAGGGCGTAGGCCCGGGCCAGGAAGGCCGCCATCTGACCCCTCGGTATCGGTTGATCGCCGCAGAATCGGTCCTCCCGGCACCCGAACGTGACGCCGTGTTCGAACATGCGGTTGGCGGCGTTCTCGTAGAACTTCCCGTCGTCGTCGCCGAAGTAGTCCTTCGACGCTGGAGGGAGATTCAGCGCCCTGGTGAGGAAGACAGCCATCTGGCCCCTGGTGACCTCCTTGCCGGGGCAGAACAGGCTGTTGATCGGCGGGTTGCAGCCGAGGGTGATCCTCTGCTGAGCGAGCCAGGTGATGGCCGATTCGAATGTGTTGCCGGCGATGTCGAGGAAGGGGCCCCGGTAGCCGATGCCGCTGATATACGGGGACACCCGCACCGCGGCCCCGTCGCGTCTGAAGGCGTTGTCGAGGAGGAAGGTTCGCAGCTTCTCACCCCACAGCTTTGCGGTGACCGTGCTCCCTCCCTTTTCCCCGGTGAACTCGATCACTGCGCCCGGTGGGCCGGCCACCTGGGCAACGTTGTTCGCCCTCGTCCAGCCGAAGTGGGTGGCGATCCTCGGCGCCGGGACCACCACGGTCCATCTGGCCAGCGGGTTGATGGCCGGGTTGGCCGACCACCCGTCCTCCACCGACCTCAGCCAGGGAAGGGCCTCACCGCCCCATACGAACTCGACGTCCTCGCTGGCCCCGCCATTGGACGAGGAGTAGAAAGCGCGGGCGATGCGGAGCTCGTACTTGGAGTCGGGGTGGACAAGCACGCCCCGGTTGGTCGAGGCGACCGCGTTCACCCATCGAACCCCGTACGTGGGCTCGCTCTCCTTTGCCCAGCCAATGTATGCCTGGTCGGCGGTGGTGTCCCGTAGATGACAACCGCACGCGGAGTCCCTTCCCGAGCCGTCTGCGCCGCCCCGCAACACGGCAGTGGCGACGGCGTAGCTGCGGCCGATGATCGCCTGTGCCTTGAGGGCCTCGGCCGGCCAGGAGGAGGGGACCTCGGCCAGACCGTACAGATACGCCTCCAGGCTCAGCCTGGCCACCACGTGGAACCCGGCGGACGAGTCGACGAATTGGATCTGGCCACGGGCGTATTGGGCACCGTTGATCGAGACCCGGCTCGAAGGGCTGAGACCGATGATCCGGCCCGAGCATGTCTGGTACCCAGTGTTACCGACGTCCTTCTTCCGGAAACGGCATTGGTTCGGGTTCTGCGGGTTGACCTCGAACACCCATGCCTCACCGGGGTCGATGGTGTGATCGGCGAATACACCACCCGGTGGGCAGGTTCCCGCCGGCTGGCAGATGCTCACCGCCCCCCCGACCGCGGTCAGACCCACCACCGTGGTGTTCTCGATCAGACCGACCCAGAGCTGGTTCGCCTGCCGGGTCCAGTGGTCGCTCGGCATCGACTCCACAGTTGTCCCGGTGTAGTAGTGCTGCAGGATCTGGGTGGCGCTGCGCCCCTCCTGGGCCTGGCCCAGGGCGCCGAACTGGGAGAGGCCGACACCGTGACCCCAGCCTCCGCCCTCGAATTCCCACTCCTCGTCGGCGGCCATCGCAGGGCGGGCTACGCCCAGGAGCAGCAGGGACGCGACGAGAACGGCGGTCGTCCTTGTGAGCCTCACGTCAACGGAATCGGCCGGTCAATGGCCACCCTGTAGAGAATCGGTCATCCCCCGGTCAGGCGATAGACGGCACCCTCGAAGTAGTCGACGGCCAGCATCTCTCCCCCATTGTCGATCTCGAACGAGACGAGGCCCGATCTGCCCAGCCAGGCGGTGAGGTCCCGGGACTCCATTGCGCGCCCGTTCTGATAGCGGAAGGCGAAGACCCGCCCGCTGCCGAAATCGGCGTACACGTAGAAGCCGGCGAGAGAGCGGACCGTCGGGCCCCTGTAGACCACTCCCCCGGTGACGGTGTTGCCCAACGAGCGCCCGTACTCGGTCACCGGGAAGGTGAGCCCGGTCCGGGAACAACTGGGGTCGGTGTCATTGGGGTTGCACACCGACCCCTCGTACCGGGACCAGCCGAAGTCGTGGCCGGTCGCGGTGACCGGGACCGTATCGATCTCCTCCCGGGTGGCCTGTCCCACGTCCCCGATGAACATCAGACTTCCGTCGAAGGACCAGCGGAAAGGGTTGCGCAGCCCAGACGCCCATATCTCGTCCCGGCCCGACCGTCCTACGTATGGGTTGTCTGGCGGGATGGCATATGGCTGGGCGCCGTCGACGTCGATCCGGATCATCTTGCCGAGCAGGGTATTCAGGTTGCGGGCCCGGGCCCCAGGGTCGTTGCCGCTGCCCCCGTCACCGAGGGAGAGGTACAGGTACCCATCCGGCCCGAAGGAGAGGAACCCCCCGTTGTGGTTGCTGAAAGGCTGATCCACCGCCAGCACGTTGCGTGGCGAGGAAGCGCTCTGCAGGTCGGGGGCGATGTCGTACTCGACCAGGTAGGTGGTGTGGTCGCCGGTCCCACCCGGGCGAAGGTCCCCCGAGTACCAGGCGAACAGACGCCGGTCGGCTGGATAGTCGGGATGGAGCTCGATGGAGAGCAGGCCACGCTCCCCGCTGAAAATGACGTCGTCGGAGAGGTCGAGGAACACCCCGGTCAGGTTCCCCCCCCGGGTGATACGAACCATCCCGCCCTGTTCGGCGATGAGGAGCCGGTTCTCGCCCGGAGGGGCCAGGACCTGGATCGGCGAGGAGAGGCCGTCGACCACCTCCGCCCAGGCCAGGGCCGACCGTGGTGGCGGGACGCGCGGGGTCAGGCCGAGCGCCCGGGTCAGCATCCCGGCCACCTGGGCCCTGGTGATCCCGTCCTCGGGGCAGAAGCGTTCGTTGGTCGGCGGGTTGCAGCCGATGGTGATGCGGCGGTCGGCGATCCGGTTGATAGCACCTTCGAGCACATGTCCGTCGTCGTCGATGAAATGATCGGTGCTCGACTCCGGGATGGAGAGGGCCCGGGCCAGGAATCCGGCGGCCTGAGCCCGGGTGACCGTCCGCTGAGGACAGAAGCGGTCGTTGGCCGGCGGGTTGCAGCCGAAGGTGATCCCGGCGGCGGCGAGGCGGTTGATGGCGCCCTCCAGCACGTGGCCCTCGTCGTCGACGAAGGCGTCGACCGACGTGTCGGGCAGATTCCTCGCCCGGGCGATCATCGCTGCCATCTGGGCCCGAGTCAGCACCTCATCGGGGCAATACCGGTCGTTGACGGGCGGGTTGCAGCCGAAGGTGATCCGCTCGGCGGCTATGGCCTCGATGGCGCCCTCCAGAACATGCCCGTCGTCATCGACGAACGTGCCGCCTGGGGGCAGATCCACCACCTGGAACAGACTCAGGACAACGGCGAGGGCGGCCAGATGCGTCATCGGGCGGCCACCAAGGTACCCACGTCCCCTTGCCTAACAAACATGGTCTGTGAAGATGGCGCCCGATGACCCCCCTCTCGGCCTTTCTTCTCGTGATCGGGATCATCGCCACCGCCGCCCCCGTCACTCCCCAGCCCGCCGAGACCATTCGGGTGGTGGTTCCCGCCGACTCGGATCTGGCCACTGTCCGTGCCCAGGCACTCAGGGAGCCTGCGGCCGCCCCAGACGTTCCCTGGGTGAGTGTCGAGGTACCGGTTGAAGGGTCCGTCGAACAGACGCTGGACGCGCTCTCCGCCGACCTGGGTGCCCCGGTCTACGAGGACGAGATCCTGGAGTTGTTCGATCCTGCCGACGAGCCCGAGTTCTCCAACCAGTGGCATCTGCAGAACAACGGCCAGGTCGGGGGGAGGGCGGACGCCGACATCGACGCGCCTACCGCCTGGGACCAGTCACAAGGCGCCGGTGTGGTAGTGGCGGTGATCGACTCCGGTCTCGATCTCGATCATCCCGATCTGGCGGGGCGGATCCATCCCGCCGGTTGGGACTTCTTCGATAATGACGACGACCCGAATCCAGGAGGGTCGAGCCTGGACGATGCCCACGGGACCAGGGTGGCCGGTGTGATCGTGGCGGGGGACAACGGAGTGGGGGTGGCCGGGGTCGCCCCAGGAGCCCGGGTGATGGCGATCCGCGCGTGCGGCCTCCAGTCGAACGGCCGCCACGGTTGCTCCGCGGGAGCCGTCGCCAACAGCATCCACTTCGCCGTCGACGAAGGCGCACACATCATCAACATCTCGCTAGGCGCGTTTCTCTCCGCCCCCGGCCCCGTTGGCGAGGCCGTCGAGTACGCCCGGGGCCATGACGTCACCGTGGTCGCCGCCGCGGGCAACGAGAGTCTGAACGTCGACCAGCTCCCACCCGGAGAGATGCTGATCCCGGGCGGTCTGCCCGACTCCAACGTCGTCGCCGTGGCCGCCACCGACCGCAACGATCGCCTCACCTCGTTCAGCAACTACGGCCCTGACACCATCGACCTGGCAGCGCCGGGTGTGGAGATCTTCACCACCGACCTCTCGGGTGGGTATGCATTTGCCGACGGCACCTCCTTCTCCTCACCCGTCGTGGCAGGCGTCGCCGCCCTGCTCCTCTCCTACGACGCTGGAGTCACTCATCACGAGCTCATCGCCAGGATCAAGGCCTTCGTCGACCGGCCCGGGATCTTGGCCTCCCAGGTCGAGACCGGCCGGGTCAACGCGGGGACGACGCTGACTCGTAGGTTCGCCGACACCGGCGGGTCGGTGTTCTTCGCCGCCATCGAGCATCTCGGCCTCGTCGGGGTGACCCAAGGCTGCAACCCGCCGCAAAACACCAACTTCTGCCCGGCCAATCAGGTGACCCGGGGACAGATGGCGGCCTTCCTGGCCCGGGCCTTCGATCTGCCCGACACCTCGACCGACTTCTTCACCGACGACGACGGGAAGTTCTACGAAGCCGCGGCCAACCGGATGGCGGCCGCCGGGCTCACCACCGGGTGCGCCCCCAATCGCTATTGCGGGGGCCAGGTCATTCCGAGGGGTCAGATGGCGGCGATGCTGTCCCGCGGGCTCGGCCTTCCCGGTGGCGGCGGCGACCGATTCGTCGACGACAACACCTCACCGTTCGAGGGCGCCATCAACCGGGTGGCCCAGGCCCACATCACCTTCGGCTGCAACCCGCCACAGAACGACAGGTTCTGCCCCGGTGATCCGGTCACCCGCGGTCAGATGGCCGGGTTCATCCGTCGCGCCATCGACCTGATCAACCCCTGACGAGCGAATACGATGCGTGAGCGATGCATTTCTGCCTCGTCGCGCGCAATCGCTTCCACAACGACCGTCACGCCATCTCGCTGCAACGCGCCCTGACCGCCGCCGGCCATCGGGTCTCGGTGGTGGCGGTGGAGAACGCACCACCCTCGGGGCTGGTCGACGTCACGGTCCCCAACAACGTGCCCGTAGGCCTGGGCCCGGTCGGATCCGCACTCCGCCGGGCCACACCGAGGTCACGCCGGGAGGCCGGGATCATTCGTCGTCTGGCCCAGGCCGCCGCCGGTACCGGTGCCACCACCTTCATCCCTACCCACGCCAGCGTGGTCGAAGCCGCTGTGGACGCGGCCCGGGCTGCGGGCGGCACCGTGCTTCGCCAGCCACAGATGGACTGCCCGTCAGATGTCGACCTCATCGGGCTGGCCGCGGCCAGACCCGAGCTCGCCTCACCCGTCAAAGGCTTTGGGCCGTTCCACACCAGCCTCGATCACCGGACCGCTTACCACCCCGAGCCGGGACGACACGCCGACCGCAGCGTCGTCCTCTGCTACCGGAAGACCGACTCCAACCCGGGCAAATACCTCGAGGCCGCTCTGAGAAGGAGCGGGGCGGTGGTCCGCTTGGAGACGGAGGCGATCGACCTGCGCTCGATAGACCCCGGGACCAGCCTCGTGATCTTCGTGGAGGGACCGTATCCGGCACTGGATGTGACCGGGAGCACTCAGGTGCCCACTCTGTTCTGGGCCCACCACGGCGAGCACCACCTCCACACCAACATGCGGCTGGCCAACCGCTACCGCGCCGACGCCATGCTCCTGGCCCACTCCTGGCATCTCGCCCCTTGGTTCCCGGCCCCCGTGCATCGCTTCCCCTTCGGCATCGCCACCGAGTTGCTCGACCCCGCCCTGCCCATCGCAGACCGTCCCTTCGACGTGGCCATGGTCGGGGCCAAGCTGTGGGAGGGCGGTCCCTATGGCCGCCGTCAGCAGATAGTGAGGGACCTGGAGACGTCTTTCCCCGGCAACCGGCTCGCGTTTGGAGAGAAGGTCACGGCCGACGTGATGGCGGACATGTATGCCCGGTCGAGGATCGTGGTCAACGACGGGGGCACTCGTCATTTCCCGATCACGATGAGGGTGCTCGAGGCCGTGGGCAGCGGCGCCGTCCTGCTCTCCGATCCCTTGCCCGGCATGGAGATGCTTCTCGAGGCCGGGTCGGAATACGCCCTCCTGGGTCCGGACGTGGTCGGGGACGTGAAGGCATTGCTCTCGGATCTCGACCGGATGCAGGCCATGGCAGACCGCGCCCTGGAGCGATCACTGGGAATCAACACCTACGACCACCGGGTCGACGAGCTCTTCCAGATAGGAGACGAGGCTGTCAAGCGGGAGATCCCGACGTTGCCCCGGGTCACCGCCATGGCCGAGCTGATCCGCCGCGACGCCGAGGTACAGAAGGTGGTCCAGTTCGGCGCCCCCGAGCTTGCCGACGAGCTACCCGACCGCGAGGTGTGGGAGGCGACCGAGATCCAGCCCCATCGTCTCCGCCCCCGCAACCTGGAGGCGGCGGCGGTTCGAAGCGGCGGCGAGGTCGAGCTGATGGAGAAGGTCCTGACCAGCGCCCGGCGCTACATCTACGTCGACGGGGACGTCGACGGCATCGACGAGTTCCTGACCCAACACCACCCCGAGGCCATCCTGACCGAGCACGGCACCGCCCGTCGCTTCGACCTGCTTGCTGAGGCGTACCGGGTGATGCCCCACGAGGTCATCGCCGAGTGACGGACCGGGTGCAGCCGCACAACGTCAACGATCTCGAACCGGACCCGGAGGCGGCA
The DNA here is from genome assembly GCA_025937235.1 of Acidimicrobiia bacterium. Taxonomy (GTDB): domain Bacteria; phylum Actinomycetota; class Acidimicrobiia; order Spongiisociales; family ZC4RG35; genus JARDZU01. The sequence continues at coordinate 1,088 of JAICRU010000068.1, read as the reverse complement.
GCCCGCTTGCGGGTCGGGGTGGTCATCCCGGTCTACAACCGGTCCAAGCTGCTCTCCCGGACCCTGGCCTCTCTGGCCGCCCAGGAGGCAACCGATTTCGAGGTCCACGTCTGCGACGACGGGTCGGAGGAGGACATCCGGGCAGTGGTCGATGCCTCCCAGGGTCTGGAGGTGCGCTATCACAACCAGCCCCACGACGGCTTCGGAGCGGGGCGGGCCCGGAATATGGGTGCCTTCGCCGCAGCTGCCGAAGTGATCCTCTTCCTCGACTCCGACTGTGTCGTCCCTCCCGGTTTCATCGACCGGCATCGGTCCTGGCATCGCACCGGGTCGAGCACGGTAGTGGTGGGCACGCGCACCAACCCGGTCGAGGAGGGCGGGCCGGAAGAGGGTTATCGGGGCCAGATGTTGCGCCGCTCTGCCGAGTTGCAGCACGGGGGGGAGGGCTTCCGGGCCTTCGTCTCCTCCAATGTTTCTGTGCCCTCGGACCTGTTTCGTGATGTAGGGGGCTTCGACGAGCGGTTCCGCTGGTGGGGCAGCGAGGACACCGAGCTCGGGTGGCGTCTCTGGCAGGCAGGGGCCACCTTCGTCCGCGATCCCGAGTTGCTCGTGGACCATCTGCTGGCTCAGGACTCGGCCGGCGGCGCCGAGGGTAGAAGAGAGGCACGGAGGCTCAACTCCGGGCTCCTGGCCAGCCTCGTCCCCCACCACTTCTACCGGAAGCGGCCGCCGAGCACGATTCCGGCGACGCCCAAGGTCTCGGTGATCCTCCACGACGTCCCCCCAGGGGCGGCCGAGACAATGTGGCTGATGTTGCTCGACCAGCCGCGCACCGACTTCGAGCTGGTGATCGTCGCCGACCCTTCGGACCACGACCCGTTCGCCGGGGCGGCGGCTGGCGACCCCCGTCTTCGCTTCGCAGACTCGTTGGAAGACGCCTCCGCCACCTCCCGGAGCCAGTACCTGTGCTTCCTGAACGGGCATGGCGCCCCCTCCCAAGTGCTCCTCTCCGAGGTGGTCAAGCGGCTCGACCAGCGTCCCGAGCATGTCACCGCCACCGTCGGCTATGCCCTCCCCCGCGACCAGGG
>JAICRU010000096.1 GCA_025937235.1 Acidimicrobiia bacterium | reverse complement strand
CTCATCGACTTGCGATCGATCGAGGTTTACGGTCGGCCTGACCACAAGGTGCTCAAGCAAATCCAGCAGAAGGTGGAGATGCTGGGAGGGAACGGAAGCGTGAACGTTCACCAACAACACGCGGGGTTCACGAGATTCGTGTCGGCTGTGATCTGACGACCTGAATCCGATTTTCGGCGGATGCCGGTTTAGACCACAGGTTTCGCCAGACGATTCCAAGGATTTGGGCTCCGCGGGTAGGACTCGAACCTACAACCAATGGATTAACAGTCCACTGCTCTACCAATTGAGCTACCGCGGAAGGTTGCCGGCTGGCACGTGCCAGGGTACCAGTCCCCAGGGCCCTACTCCGACCCCCTCTGATTGTCGATCGACCTCAATCCCTTGGCCCCCGCCGACAAACCGGTGGCTGCGACATAACGCGCCGCATCGACGAGGCCCACCGCCTGACCGACCAGCTGCGACACCGCCGGATGTCTGCGCGCCTCGGCTGCAGCCCTCTTGATCTGCTCGTAACGATCCCGACCGGCCCTGGCCCCGAGCACGTAGCCAAGGGCGGCACCAACGACCAAACCTGTCCGAAATCTCATGACTTCCGAATTCTGCCAGGAGCTCGCGCCGTGTGCATCTCGGCACCGCAAGGGGTTGGGCGCATTGGTCGGAATGACTCATGCCGTGTGGGTGGGGGCGGTTTCAAACGTGGGTCAGGAGCTCTCGAGGAACCCCTCCAGCTTGTGCGACTTGTCCGGGTGACGGAGCTTGGCCAGTGCCTTGGTCTCGAGCTGTCTGATCCGCTCTCTGGTCACCTTGAAATGGGACCCGACCTCTTCCAGGGTTCGCATCCGGCCGTCGGCCAGGCCGAAGCGCATGATCAAGACCTCACGCTCCCGTTCGTTGAGACCTTCCAGGGCCATGGCCAGCTGGTCCTGGAGCGAGGAGAAGGTGGCCACATCCGCCGGGCGATCCGAGTCGAGGTCCTCCACCAGGTCGCCAAGGGTGCCGTCCTCGTCCTCCCCTACCGGGGTCTCCAACGAAACCGTGTCCTGGGCCACCCGCTGCAGCTCGGCCACCCGCGCCGGGTCGAGATCGAGCTCGCCCGCCAACTCCTCCAGGCTCGGAGCCCGGCCCATGGTCTGGGTCATCTCACGCTGCGCCCGGGTCAGCTTGTTGACCGAGTCGAGAACGTGGATCGGCATTCGAATGGTCCGCCCCTGATCGGCTATCGCCCGCGAGATGGCCTGACGGATCCACCACGTGGCGTACGTCGAGAACTTGAATCCACGCCGGTAGTCGAAACGCTCAACGGCCCGCATCAGGCCGACGTTGCCCTCCTGGACGAGATCGAGAAGGGCCATGCCCCGGCCCACGTAGCGGCGGGCCAGAGCCACCACGAGACGTAGGTTCGACTGAACCAGTTGTTTCTGAGCAGCGTCCCCCATGTCGATCTCGTGCCCGAGGAAGGCACGGTCCTCGTCTGACAGCCCATCCTCGGCAAAGCGACCCTGGGCCCGCCGCCCGGCCTCCATCTGCATAGCCAACTCGACCTCCTGTTGCCCGGTCAGCAGCGGATAGCGGCCGATCTCGTTCAGGTAGAGCCGGACCGGGTCTGACACCGAGATCTGACCGACCTCGATGAACTCCTCGGTGACCCCAGGGCCCTCCTCGGTGAGCTTGATCCCCTGGGCCCGGAGGGTGTCGGCGACCTCCTCGAATGCCTCTCCGGACGCCTCGGCATCCTCCAGCTCCTGCTGGACCTCGGCCATGGTGAGAAAGCCCCGATGTTTGCCCCGTTTGACGAGGGCAGCGATGACCTTGCTCAGTTCCTCGTTCACAACCTGGAGGAGGATCGTTTCTCCTGCTGTAAAGCTATCAAGCGTCGGAGGTTGTCGGAATGAGCTTCGCTTCCTGGCTCCATCGCGGCCAACTCCTGTTCCAGATCCGTGATCTGGCGATCGAGCCGACGCTCCATGACACGGGCCGTTACCTCCTCGGAGGAGCTCAGGGGCCGATCTTCCATCGACAACGAGATCAAGAGCGATCGGGATCCCGGATCCGAGATCTCGGTCAGCTCGACCCTGCCGCCCGGCCAGGGGCGAGCCAGGGCGCCGAACGCGGCGGCGAGGCGGGGGTCGCCGAAATCCTCCGCCCCGAAATCCGCCACCCGGTCCGGGTGGGCCACCAGGAACCGGAGCAGCTCGGCCTCCATCCGATCCAAGGCCCGCTCCCCTGGCGAATCCCCTCCGACCCGCCCACGAGAGCCGCCGGCTATCGCAGCCTCGGCCGTCTCCAGGTCGACACCTACCACCCTGGCCACGTGTCTGCTGTACTCCCTCCGCGCTATGGGATCTCTCACCCGGCGCACCTGATCGGCCGCGGCATGCAGAGCCCGGGCCCGGCCCTCCGGACCGCTCAGGTCGTATTTCGCCACCTCGTGCTCGATCCGTCGCTCCAGCAGCGGCCTGGCCCTCGCCACCGACTGCGCCAGCTCGCCGCCACGTCCCTGCTGAACCAGATCCGCCGGGTCGAGCCCGCCCGGCATATCGGCTACGCGGAGATCGAGATCGAGACGGAACGGTGACTCGAGCTCATCGCCACGCAGGGCCGCCTTCGACCCTGCCTCGTCTGAGTCGAAGGCGAGGACGATCCGCTCGCCGAACCGTCTGAGAAGATCGAAGTGCCCTTCGCCGAGTGCAGTGCCACAGGTGGCCACCGCCGTCTTCACTCCGGCCAGATGCATCGCGATCACATCGGTGTAGCCCTCGACGATCACTGCGGGGTTGTGCTCGGAGATCTCCCGACGGGCCCGATCCAACCCGAACAGGACCTGAGCCTTGTGATAGAGCACGGAATCGGCCGAGTTGACGTACTTGGCATCCGGGTTGTTGGTCTGACCGCGGTCGATCTCGTCGATCTTGCGGCCTCCGAACCCGACCGGATCCCCCCTCAGATCGTGGATGGGGAACATGAGCCGGCCCCGAAACACGTCGTAGAACCCTTTGGGCCCTTTCCGGGACAGCCCGGCGTCGATCAGCCCCTTGTCTTCCATCCCTCCCGCCTTGAGCGTTTTGGTCAGCGTGTCCCAAGCGATTCCGGCGAATCCAATCCTCCACTCGTCGATGACATCGACGTCATAGCCTCGATGTCGGAGGTAGGCACGGGCCGGGCCTGCCTCCGGGGCTTTCTTGAGTCGGTCGTGATAGACCTCGATGGCTGCGCGGATCGCCTCCACCGCGGCGCCGCGCCTCCCACGCATCCGGGCGTCGGAAGGGTCACGGACGAGGGTGATCCCGGCTCTTCGGGCCAAAGCCTCGAGGGCTTCGGGAAAGTCGAGACCCTGTGTCTCCTGGACGAAGGTGAAGATGTCCCCATGCTTGCCGCAGCCGAAGCAGTTGTAGAGGCCACGGGCACGGTCGACAGACATAGATGGGGTCTTCTCTTGATGAAAGGGGCAGACCGCCATGAAGCTCCGGCCCGAGCGCTTCACCTTGGTGACCTCGGAGATCAGTTCGACCAGGTCAGTCGCATCCCGAACCCGGTCGATGTCACCACGTTCTGCCATGTTCGCCGATCATAAGGACGACCGCCGGCTCCTTCACGACGCTGCGACGAACTCGAGCCGGATCGCCACATCGCCGGGCGCCTCGGGCCGCGCCAGGGCGGAATCAGTCGAGCCGTTCACCCAGGTACTCGGGGAGCCGGTCCATCGAGACACGATCCTGCTTCATCGAATCCCGCTCCCGAACGGTGACGGCTTCGTCCTCCAGCGTGTCGAAGTCGACGGTCACTGCGAACGGGGTGCCGATCTCGTCCTGGCGCCGGTAGCGACGGCCGATGGACTGGGTGACGTCCAGCTCGACCATCCATCGCTTCCGTAGCTCTGAAGCGATCCGCTCGGCCGGCCCGATCAACTCTTCCCTCTTCGACAAAGGCAGGATGGCGACCTTGTAAGGGGCGAGTCGATGGTGGAGACGGAGCACGGTCCTCGTCTCGTCGTTCACCTCCTCTTCGACATAGGCATCGATCAGGAACGCAAATGTGGTCCTGGTTGCGCCAGCCGCCGGTTCGATGACATAGGGGAAGAACCGTTGATCGGCGTCCTGGTCGTAGTAGCGGAGATCGACCCCCGAATGCTCGGAGTGCTGCCTGAGGTCGAAGTCGGTCCGGTTGGCGATTCCCTCCAACTCGTCCCAGTCCCATGGGAAGCGGTATTCGATGTCAACCGTTCCCGCCGCGTAATGGCTGAGCTCGTCGGCCCCATGCGGCCTCACCCGCAGATTGGACTCGGTCATCCCCAGCCCGAGATACCAGTTGAGGCGCTCCTCCTGCCAGTAGGCAAACCACTCATCCGCCTCCTCGGGACGGACGAAGAACTCCATTTCCATCTGCTCGAACTCCCTGGTTCGGAAGACGAACTGACCCGGGGTGATCTCATTGCGGAAGGACTTGCCCATCTGGGCGATGCCGAAGGGCAGTTTGAGCCGATTGGTGCGCCTGATGTTCTCGAAGTTGGTGAAGATCCCTTGAGCCGTCTCGGGACGGAGATAGATCAGGTTCTCGTCCGAGTCCACCGGGCCCATGTGGGTGCGGAACATGAGATGAAAAGGCTTCGGCTCGGTGAACGTGCCACTCTTGCCGCAGGTGGGGCAAGTGTTGGGATCCTCGAGCTTGTCCATCCGGTGCCGGGCATTGCAGTTGCGGCACTCCACCAGCGGGTCGGTGAAGACCTCCTCATGACCCGACGCCTGCCAGACCTGGCGAGCCTGGAGGATGGCCGAATCGAGCCCCACGATGTCGCCCCGAAGCTGCACCATGGACCGCCACCACTCCTCCTTCACGTTTCGCAGCAGCTCGACGCCGAGCGGGCCATAGTCATAGGCGGACCGGATTCCACCGTATATCTCGGAGGACTGGAAGACGAAGCCACGCTTCTTCGCCAGATTGGAGATGGTATCGAGTGTCCGCTCTGTCATGGTGCTGTGGGAACGGTGGCCCGGTCCGGCCGCGTAGTCAATCCGGGACCCGGTCTTCGGCGCCGCCAAAGCGGCGATCCCGACTCTGGTAGTCGAGGACGGCGTCCAAGAGGGCCTGTCGATCGAAATCGGGCCAGAGGATCCCGGGGAAGTGGAACTCGGCGTAGGCCGCCTGCCAGAGGAGGAAGTTCGACAGACGATGCTCGCCCGACGATCTGATGATCAGGTCGGCGTCGGGCATGTCCGGAACGTAGAGGGAGCCGGCCAGCGCGTTCTCGTCGATCTCCTCCGGCGAGATCTCCCCTGCGGCCGCCTTCGCAGCTAGCGACCGGGTTGCCTCGACGATCTCCCGTCGGCTCCCGTAGTTGAAGGCGAATACCAGGCTGAGGTCCGTGTTGCCGGCGGTCATCTCGGCCGCATCTGCCATGTGTCTGCGGTTCCGGTCCGGGATCCTGGGGTCACCCATATCCCCGGCGAAGAGCATCCGCACACCCTGCTCGTGCAGTTCGTCGCGGCGACGGAGGAGCAGATCCTCGTTGAACCACATGAGGAACTCGACCTCCTCCTGGGCCCGCGACCAGTTCTCGGTGGAGAAGGTGTAGGCGGTGAGCCACGCGATCCCGATCTCCAGTGCTCCCTCCACGGTGTCGAACAGGGCCGCTTCCCCGGCGGCATGCCCCGCGGTCCGAGGCAGGCCCCGTGCATTGGCCCAGCGCCCATTCCCGTCGAGGATCAGACCGACATGTCTCGGTATTCGCGCGGCGTCGAGCCGGGAGAGATCGAGGGTCACTCCATCACCGCCAGTGAGGTCAACTTGCGGTCGAGGTGGTACTCGACGAACCGCCGCGCGACGCCCATCGCCTCACTGGCGAGACTCACGTCGGTCTGCGGCATCCGGCCGAACTCCGCAGTGGCGAGCGCTGCCAGATACTCGGTGACCCCGTCACGAAGACGGACCGCCCCTTCGGTCCGACAGGTGTCACAGATGGCGCCCCCTCCACCGAAAGAGAACCGATGGAGGTCGTTCACCCTCCCGCACGAGGCGCAGACCCGTAGCGATGGGGCGACGCCCACTACGTCGGCCAGTTTGAGCAGATAGCTCGTGATCAGATCGGCTCCGATCTGCCCCGCTTCCAGTGCCCGCAACCCGCGATGGAGAAGCAGGAAGAGACGCATCGACGACTCGTCCTCCTGGGCCACCGCATCGGCTGCCTCCACCATCGTCCCCGCGGCCACGACGGCATCGAGGCTGGCCCTCAACCTGGGAAAGGGCTCGATGACCGCGACCTGCGTGATGGTGTCGAGATTGCGCCCTTCATAGAGCACGAGGTCGACATGGGTGAACGGCTCGAGACGACCCCCGAACCGGCTCTTCGTCTTTCGAATCCCCTTGGCCACGGTTCGGATCTTCCCGCTGTTTGGGCTGAGCAGGACCACGACTCGATCGGCTTCTCCGAAGGGATAGCTGCGGAGAACGATCCCTTGGTCGTGTCGGAGGGCCATGGCCGATCAGGGTAGGAGTCGTGCAGGCGTTCTAGGTTGTACGTTGTACCTATGGCTCTCGTTTCAGAATCCGAGATCGAGGCGTTCGTCGAGGCGCATCCCGCCTGGGCCCGAGAAGGTGACGCCATCGCACGCACCTACGAGTTCGCAGACTTCAACGAGTCGATGGGCTTCGTGACCAGGGTGGCTCTAGCGGCCGAAAAGTCGGATCACCATCCCGACATCGGGGTCCGCTGGAACAAGGTGACGCTCACCCTTTCCACGCATTCAGAAGGTGGGGTGACGCCAAAGGACCTCGACCTGGCCGACCGCTGCGACGGACTGGCCTAACCGTTCTCGCCGGCCTCGCTGGGCCTGTGGAGTCGAGATCAGTGCGGGAAGAGTCATTTGTCGAAGCCGAGACGGTCGAGCAACTGGGGGCGACGCTGCCAGTCGGGCTCTACCTTGACCTGGAGGCTGAGATTGACCCGGTTTCCTAGCAGGGCCTCGAGGTCGTGCCGAGCCTCGGTCCCCGCGGTCTTGAGCAGGGACCCACCCTTGCCGATCACGATCCCCTTCTGGCTCTGCCGCTCGACGATCACGTCCGCGGCGATGTCGATGAGCCCATTTCCCCTCTGCTCCAGATCCTCGACCACAACGACCAGCGAGTGGGGCAACTCCTCACGAAGGCGGTCAAGGAACTTCTCTCTCACGATCTCGGCGATGACCAGGTCCTCCGGCTGGTCGGTGGTGACCCCGGGCGGGTAGTAGGCCGGGCCCTCGGGGAGACGATCGATTATCTCGCTCACGAGCTCAGCGATCCCTGAGCCAATCCGGGCCGAGACAGGGACGTACGCAGCGAAGTCCCACTCCCCCGCTTCGTACAGTTGCCGGACCAGCTCGCCCTTGCCGGCCTTGTCGACCTTGTTGACGACGACGACCACCTCTGATCCAGCCTCGTTCAGACGCTCGGCGATGAGCCTGTCGCCGGGCCCAACGGGCATGGAGGCATCGATCATGAACACCACTAGGTCGGCCTCGCCCAGAGTGCCGTACACCAGGGTGTTGAGCCGAGCCCCCAACTCGTTCTTCGGCTTGTGGAGGCCAGGGGTGTCGACGAGGACTATCTGATATCCCGGATCGTCACCTGGGTCGGTGACGATGCCACGGATCGCATTTCGGGTCGTCTGCGGCCGGGAGGAGGTGATGGTGACCTTGGATCCGACCATCGCGTTGACCAAGGTCGACTTCCCGACATTGGGTCGCCCTACGACGGGCACGAACCCCGACTTCATTCGGCGTCCGCGGCCTCCGTGACCGACACCGAGACGTCAGCCACCCGCCGTCCCTGCATTCTGGTGACGGTGAGCCTCAGCGGGCCGTGGTCGAACTGCTCGCCCTCCTCGGGAACCCGCTCCGCCAGGCCCATCACGAGCCCGGCCACTGTGTCCCAGTCCTCGTCAGGCACATCCACCCCGGTCAACTCGGCGAGTTCGTCGACCGGCAGCCGACCGTCTACGTCCCAGCCTCCGTCGGCGCGGGCCGCGATGAAGATCTCCTCCTCGTCGGTCTCATCCGTGATCTCCCCCACCAGCTCCTCGAGCAGGTCCTCGATCGTGACCAGCCCGGAAACCTCCCCGTATTCATCGACGACGATCATCTGATGCTCATGATTGGACCTCATCTCGCCCAGCAGAGCCGAGGCCAGCTTGGTCTCCGGGATGAACTCGACGGGCCTCATCACCTCCGCCACCGATGACGGACGACGCCCATCACCAAGCAGGGGCAACAGGTCCTTCACCATGACCATGCCCAATATGTCGCCATTGTTGGACACGGGGATCCGGGAATATCCCTCTTCGGTGGCGACCGCAATCAGCTCCTCCACCGAGGCGTTGACGGGCACGGTCACCATGTCGGGCCTGGGGGTCATCACCTCACGTACCACCGTGTCACCGAAATCCAACACCGAGTCGATCATGTCCCGTTCCTGTTCGGTGTCCGCCTCCGGCTCATCAGGCTCCGGCTCGGCCCCGTTCCCGTTGCCCTCGGCGATCAGACCGGTGGCCCAGCCTCCCAGCGCGACCGCGGCCTGGAGCAGCCCGGCCGAGCGATAGGCGATGGTGTGCGACCGTCTTCTCCCCAGCTGTCTCGGGATGAGGTCTCCGACGAGGAACACGACGAGGAACACCAGGACCGCGTACCCCACGGCCGTTCCCAGGGCCTCTCCGGACGTCACCAAGACAGTCCCGCTCACGGCGGCCACCAAGAGCGTGGCGGAGGCGGTCATCGCGACTGCGGGCGTGCTGTCATCTCGTTCCTCGAGGAGCTTGGCCACCGTCGCGGCTCCGCCGACATCGTCGGCGGCATCGCGCAACGCGTCCGCTCTCGGGACCCTGGTCAATGCCGATCCGGCGATGCGTAGCCACGCGGCCAGGACCAGGGCCGTGATGGCGACGATGAGGATCGCCACGGTCATTGCCGAGCCACCCCGACCAGTGCCAGCAATTCGGCTTCTCGGCGCTCCATGGCCTCGGCGTCGTCGTCATCGATGTGGTCGTACCCGAGCAGGTGGAGGATGCCATGGGCGACCATCAGGGCCATCTCGTCGGCGAACCCATTGTCATGCTCGGCCGCCTGTCTGGCGACATAGGCGGGGGCGACTATCACGTCGCCGATGGCCAGTGGTGGGCCGTTCTGGTCGTGGTCGGGCACCACACCCGGCATCAACTCCTCTACCGGGAAAGCCAGTACGTCGGTTGGGCCCGACCGTTCCAAGAAACGCTCGTTGTACGAGGCCATCTCGTCGTCCGTCACGAGGAGTACCGTCACCTCGGTCTCGTCCGGGTAGCCCTCCTCGGAGAGAACCAACTCGGCCAGATGCCGGAGTTGGATCAGATCGACCGATTCCCCTTGCTCGTCGGCCAGGAACACGCTCACTGACCGGCGCCGGGTTTTCGACTCGGAGGGTCGTCCATCAGGATCCGGGGAAGTTCGGGTTCGCGTTCCTCTGATGGTAATGACCCACCAGCGTGTCGAGGAAGGCAGACCG
>JAICRU010000167.1 GCA_025937235.1 Acidimicrobiia bacterium | reverse complement strand
GCTTTTGCCAGTTGGATGGCGAAGGTCCCCGCTCCGCCGCCCGCCCCGTTGATGAGCACCTTGTCACCGCTCTGAACTCGCTTCGGTATGGCCTGCAAGGCGATCACCGCGGATTGAGGGAGGGTGGCCGCCTGTTCAAACGAGAGCTCGGGCGGCTTGAGCACCAGTGGTGCGGTTTCTTTCACGCACACGTACTCGGCGAAGGCTCCGGCTCCGTGATAGAGAGTGTCGCCGAAAACCTCGTCGCCGGTTCGAAAGTGTTCGACCCCTTCCCCCACCGACTCGACAGTCCCGGCCACATCGGAGCCGAGGATCTTGGTGCGGGGGCGGAAGGGTCCGTCGATGCGGGCGTAGAGCGGCTTGCCTTGCAAGCCCTCGGTGTCGGAGGCATTGATCGAAGCGGCATGAACCCGGATCAAAACCTGTCCTGCACCGGGCACCGGCTTATCGACTTCCTGCAGCGATAGCACCTCGGTCGGCCCGTACTGGGTGCGCACCATCGCCTTCATCGACCCGATAGGAGAGGTCACGAGGCGGCAGGCTATCCAGATCACGGCTTTCCTTAGGCGAGGGCCTCTACTCAAAGGAGAAGGCCCGGCCAGGTGGCCGGGCCTTCTATCACCGCACGGTCCCTTAGATCAGGGATCGATCACGATCGTGCAGACGTAGGTTCCCGGCTCGAGGTCGTCCACGTCCACTTCGACGGGGTCATCGAGGGTGGGGACGCCATCGGAGCCGATGGAGGAGTCGTCGGCATCATCGACGCAGGAGATCGACGACACGGTTCCGCCTTCCACCTGCGACTCCACCTGAACTAGGAGATCGGTCAGCGGGATATTGGCGAACGAAACCGCTGCCTGGCCGGAGGCGTCGTCACAGTCGGCCACTACCGAAACCGTCACCTGCTCCGAGGCGTCGTCGGCGGCGTAGCCGGTGGGAACGGTCTCCGTGACCGTATAGGTGGCGAGGGAAAGCCCGTCCAAGCAGGCCTCTCCATTCTCATCGGTCTCCACGGTCTGTCCGCCGGTCGGGAGATCGCCGCCGGTGATGGTGAAGGTCACCCCTTCGTGGGCATGGTCCCCCGCGCCGTCGGCGGCATGCTTGCGGGTCTTGGTGATCTCGATCGCTCCGGTCTGACGAGTGTTAGTGAATGTGCACTCGACATCATCTCCCGCCGCCAGGGTGATGGCGACATCGTCCTCAGTCCCGAGGACGGTGGTGCCGCCCGTGCAGTCGATGCTCGTCAACAACCAGCCCGCGGGGACGTCTTCTGAGACTTCATAGGAGCCGGCCAGCACGTCGGTGAACACCTTGCTGCCATCGTCGCTCAGCGAGAAGTCGTCGGTGCCTTCGATGTCCTGGTTGAAGTTGAAGGATCCGGTGGCCCCGTCGGGGACAGTCTCCTTCTTGATCGTCACCGTTCCGCAGTTGGAGATGCTGATGTCATCGGCGATGTCGGCGAGGACGGTGTCCTTGTAGTCCGCTTGGTCGGAGTTCCCGGTAATGGTGCCCGGGATGACGTTGGCGATGCTGAAACAGTCCGTTGGGTCGGACGGGAACACGGTGGCGAGATCGACTACAGCCTCACCCCGCGAGGTGTCCCCGTTCAAGGTGGCGCGTGCTTCGTGGGCATTGAGCACCACGGGAGCTCCGAAGGTGGTGCCGTCGAATACCCGCATCGAGATCTGAATTGCTCCGCCGACCTGATCCCAGACCAGCATGAAGTCGTCTTCCTGGCGGTTATCCCACGGGTTGCAGCTGGCAATCAGACTCGCGTTGGAGGCCGAATAGTCACAGGCGGCGGGCGCCGCTGCCTGCTGGAACTCGATCGAGATCACTCCACTCCCGTTGGTGGAGTCCCGTTCCCAGGCGAAATAGAGCCAATCCGTGCCATCGACGGTGCTGGTGTCGAACCAGACCTGTTTGAGATCGACCTGACCGTTGGGATTTGAGGTCCCGAGGGTCGGCAGGGCGTCGTTGTGGATGACTCCCAGCTTGGTGGTGTTCTCGTTGACTGGTCCCAGCTCCTTCACGTT
>JAICRU010000009.1 GCA_025937235.1 Acidimicrobiia bacterium | reverse complement strand
GTCACCCCCGCCCGCAGTCGATGGGGGGAACGCCGCCTCGAAGGGGCGGCCGACGATGAGGTCGACCAGATCGTGCTCGGTGGTCGTCCTGGCATCGAACGTGCCCCTGGCCCGGCCGTCTCTGAGCACGGTGATCCGATCAGCGATCTCGAGGACTTCGGGAAGACGGTGACTGACGTAGACGATGCCCACGCCTCGCTTCCGGCAGGCGGATATTGTTCGATGCAGGGCCTCGACCTCGTCAGGGCCCAGGGCCGTCGTGGGCTCGTCGAGCAGCAACACCTTGGGATTCGAGACCAGCGCCTTGGCCACCTCGAACATCTGACGCTCGGCGAGGGTCAGGAAACCGGCCGGCGCGTCGGGAAACAGCTCCATGTCGAGGTCGAACTCCCCGAGCAGCCGCCTCGCCCACTTCTTCCGCCGCCAGTAGGCCGGGCGTTCGTCCGGCGGTGCAGCGAGATACAGGTTGTTCTTGACGGGTTGGGCCAGGACCAGAGATGTGTCCTGGTAAGCCATGGCCAGCCCCAGTTTTCGGGCGAGAGCCGGGGAATCGGTGCGGAGACGCCTGCTCCCGATGGTCACCGAACCGCGATCCGGCTCCACGAACCCGCTGGCGATCCCGAGGAGAGTCGACTTCCCCGATCCGTTCTCGCCGACGAGGGCATGTACTTCGCCGGCGCGACAATCGAAGCTGACATCGGTCAGAGCCCGGACCGCCCCGAACTGGCGGGAGACCCCGCTCAGCTCGAGGACGGTGACCGGGGAGGCCGACTCTCCTCCGGGAGCGCTTTCGCTCATCCAGCCGGGTACATCAAGGCGAGTACGTCGTCCGGGACCAGTGAGGTGTTCGACACCGTCGGTGTCACCCGATCCGGGTTGCAATCGGCTGCGGTGACCTCACGCATGACATGGGGCACGACGATCTCTGCCGGGATCTCGGCCCCGGCGATGTTCATCATCTGTGCCGTCACCGCGGTCCGCGACTGGAAGTTGCCACCCGCCGAGTACCAGATCCGATAGTTCGGGTTGTCCCGCTCCACCCAGTCGCAGAACAACGTCTGCTCGTCGGTGCGGATGGCCAGCGTCATGGTGTCGATCTCGACATCGGCCAACGCAGTGGCCAGCCCGTCGGCGTACTCGTAGCTGAACCCGGCGATATCGGGGTTGGTCGAGAGCATGCCGCCGACGACCTCAGCTGCGATGTCGTTGGCCCAGTAGGTATCACCGGTGGTCGAGTTCTCGTCCGCAGGTGGGTTGACCACCTCGATCGTCTCCGCCAAAGACGGAATGTGACACTGCTGCCATCCCAGTGACAGGGCGTTGCCGGGGGTCCCTCCGAGGACTCCGATCGAGCCTTCGCCGACCCCGTCGTTGATCACCTGGGAGAAGCTCTCGCCCAAGGCGCAGAGATCCTCACCGACGATCGACAGGTAGTCGGTTCCGGGGACGAGTGCCCCGTCCTGGCCAGGCAGGCCGACCCAACCGGCCGAGTAGGGCACGTAAGGGATCCCGGCCGCCTCGGCAGCCTTGATGGCGTCACCGAGGGCCAAGCCCCAGTCGGGGTAGCCGATGATGAACGTCACCCCGCGCTCGACCATGTAGTTGATGTCGCCGATCGGCACTGCCGGGTCGGTCGACCACTGGGCGTCACGGAACACCATGGTTCCGATCTCGTCATAGGTGAGCGCCTGGAGGATCGCCTCCATCCGGGTCACCTGCCGCCACACGTTGAGCCCGCCGCCGTCGGCGTAGCCCATTATCACTTCGCCGCCAGTGCCCGTCTCACACTCGACCGCGGCCCAGCACTCGAGCGCCTTGTCGATCGTGGCCTGGTCGAGCTCCTGCTCGGCGCGAGCGATCGAAGCGAGCACGATGTCCGGGACATCGCTCACCGGTCCGAGCGCCTTCTCGACCAGCGCCGGATCCGCATCGGTGCTCTCGCCGTATTCGCTCAGCGCGCCCTCCGCGGGAGCGGCCGACGTGGTGGCCTCGGCGGGCGCCGCCGTGGTGGTGGCCTCGGCCGGTGCCGCCGTCGTGGTGGCTTCCTCTTCGGCTGCCGCGGTTGTCGTGGTCACATCGCCCGTACAGGCGGCCAGGACGAGCGCCAACACGGCGATCAGGGCAATCACCCTGGGTTTCATAGTCCTCCTCCAATCGTTCATTTCCTGCTCCCGCTTTTGGCCTCGATCATTGATTCTCCTTCTCTCATGGCTCGCCGCCTTCGACGGCGAGACTCCCTTCCTTGCGCCGCCCCGGTCTCGACCGGTCGCGCAGAATCCGTTCCACCGTTTTGATGATCCGGTCACCCGAGACCAGCATCCCACCCACGATCACCAGCCCGAAGACCACGAACTGGAGCGCGGTGGGCAGCCCCATGACCCGCATCATCTGGTTGAGACCGGCCAGGAAGAAGGCAGCGGCCCACGTCGATACCGGGCTGGCCAGCCCGCCGGTGAGTGAGGCGCCACCGATCACGACGGCCGCGATCGGACCGAGCAGGTAGGGAGCACCGACGGTGACTCCGGGAGCCCGTATGTCTGCAGCGAGCAGGGCTCCTGCCGTGGCGTACAGGATCGCAGCCACCACGTACGCGGCCATCTGGTTGAGATTCACGCGAAGGCCGAGCACGTTGGAGGCGAGCGGGTTGGCCCCGACCACCTGGAACCGACGGCCGACCCCGGTGAACCTGAAGACGACGACGAGGACGACGGTGAGGACGACACCGACCCAGAAGATCCTGGTCACCCCGAGAAGGTCGCTGGTAGCCCATTCGGACAGGCCAGCAGGCACGGGCTTCTGGATTGCGACCTGGTTGTAGTAGCGATTGGCCACCCCGGCCACCACCTGGCCGACGGCAAGCGTGACGATCAACGCATTCAACTTGAGGCCGCCGATCAGGATGCCGTTGACCAGGCCGATCAGGGCGGCAACACCTATGGCCGTGAGCAACGCAACCCAGATCCTGGTGTCCGATTGCTGGCCGACACCGACCACCAGCAAGCCGCCCAGGAGAAACGTCCCCGGGATGCTGAGGTCGATCCCGCCGGTCATGATCACCAGCATCTGACCTAGGGCGGTGATGGCGAGAAATGTGCCGAGCGGGGCGATCGCCTCGAGTCCACCCTTGGACAGTGTGGCCGGGGCCCAGATCGCGGCGACCACCACCAGGACGACTATCGCCAGATAGACGGGCATGTACCTCGACCCGACGACGAACGAGGTGACTGCGGAGGAAGGGGCCCGTTTGGCGGTCATGACGCCTCCCCGGCGGGGGACAGCGTGGCGGACCCTCGGGTCATCCGCTCCCTGGCGTCGTTGGCCAGGTTGCGCGCACGGGTCACATCTGCCACCAGAGAGCCGGACTGCATCATCGGGCGGCCGCCCACGAACACCCAGTCGACATTGGAGGTGTCCATGCCCCAGACCACGGCCCCGATGGGATCGTTGATCGGGTAGATGTTGGGGCGATCGGTCCGAAGCACGACCACGTCGGCCTGCTTCCCGGGTGTCAGCGATCCGGTGGCCTCCCCGAGACCGATCGCCCGGGCCCCATCGATGGTGGCGTAGCGAATCACCTCGCGAGTCGTGAGCAGCTTGGGTAGACCTGCCTTGCCGGCCAGCTTTAGGTCGAACAACCTCGCGTGCTGGAGAGAGATCGCCGCCCGCATCTGGGCGAAGAGGTCACCGGGACCGATGCGCTCGGTGTCGACGGCGAGGCCGGGGCGGATCCCCCGGTCGATCAGCTTCTGGACGTCGAGTGGGGGCAGGCCGCCGGCCATCTCGCTGGACGGGGCGAGGACGATCGCGGCTCCCGACGAAGCCACCGCATCGAGATCGCGGTCTTCCAGGTAGGACCCGTGAACAAGGGTCACATCGTTCCCGAGCATGGGGGCCATCACTCCAAGCCCTCTCATCTCCGCGCTGAGGGCGGCGTGTGCGTGGATGCGCAGACCCTGCTCTCGGGCCGTAGCCCAGGCTCCCGGGTCGTCACCTCCGGCGGCGATCGTGGTCAACGACGACTTCGGCGCAGCCGCCGCTTCGGGCCGGGCAGATGTCACGAAGACTGTCCTCAGCCCGGAATCGGCATGGGCCTGAAATGCGGCATCGGCATGCGAGCCGCCGGGCATGTCGAACCAGTCGACGAGGCCGGTGATACCTGCCTCCATCGCCCCGAGCAGCCCGATCAGGGTGGCCGCGTAGACATCGTCGCTGGAGAAGGCGGACCCGGAAGCGGTCTCGCCATCGCCGCCCCCCCGGGACAACGACTGCCAAGCATGGCGATGGGCGTCGACGAAGCCGGGCATGACGATGGTGTCGGCCGCGTCCACCACCTCGGCGCCGCGGGCGCGCAGATCGGGGCCGACTTCGGCGATACGACCCTCCTCGATGAGCACATCGGCCACCCGAAAGTTGCCCACCTTGCGGTCGAGGCTGAGCACGCAGCCACCCTTGAGCAAACTCCTACCCATCACTCCGCCCTACATCTGCTCATTCGCTGTGAACAGTGACACTACACACTCGGACCCGGCCACCCCTCGGATCGATCGTGATGTTCAGTGTCGCTTAGGTATTGCGACCCGTTGCATAGCGGCAGTAGACAGGCCCGTTGATCGTCACCTGCCCAGGGGGACGCGACGCATCAGGGCGGAACGAAGAAAGAGGCTGATCCCGGCCCCGAAGACAAAGCCCGCGGCATGTGCTTCCCATGCCGTGTTCGTGCCGCCCAGCCCGAACTGGGCGATGAACCAGATGATCAGGAAGAGTGCCGCCGGCACGGGAAGCAAGAACCATCCGACCAGAGAGAGCACGCGGTGACCAGGGAACAGGACCACGTAGGCGCCCATGGCAACGGCGACCGCACCCGAGGCGCCTACCAACGGCACCGTCGCGTCCGGATTGAGGCCGACATAGGCCCCGGTCGCCGCCAGCCCGCCGATCAGGTACATCAACAGATACCCGATGTGCCCGTAAGCCTCCTCGACGTTGTTGCCAAAGATCCACAGGAACCACATGTTGAACAACACGTGGCCCACGCTCCCGTGGAGGAACATCGAGGTCACCAGGGCAAGGAACACGTTCTTGTCGGGAAAGACCGGGTCCTGGGCCCCCGCCACGCAGGTGTCGTTGACGATCTCGTCGATCCCCAGGGGGAACCCGGTGGTCACCTCACACGAGATGGCTGCCCGCTCGTAGACGAGTGCCTGCT
Organism: Acidimicrobiia bacterium; assembly: GCA_025937235.1. Classification (GTDB taxonomy): domain Bacteria; phylum Actinomycetota; class Acidimicrobiia; order Spongiisociales; family ZC4RG35; genus JARDZU01. The sequence continues at coordinate 51,264 of JAICRU010000009.1, read as the reverse complement.
GCTCCTCGACCGTGCCTCTGCCCTGGATCAGGAAATAGACCAGCAGGTTGGCCCCGATCAGGGCCAGGGTGACGATGGGGGTGATTCGGGTCGGGTTGACGTCGCGTAGCGGGAACAAGCGACCGTGATGCTATCCGACCATCCCCGGGTCCTCTGAGAGACCCTCTGCGTCTGCGGAGGGGCCCGATGGCAAGACTTCACTGAGGACCACCCCTAGGTCACCGACAGGTCCTGAGCGGAGAGACCACCGCGAGGGCGGGGGTTCGGGCAGGGGGCGGACGATGTCCGCCCCCTTTGCTCGTCCCGGCCCCTGTTCGATACCGGAGCTATCTCAGCCGTCGGTGTGGACGAGGAACCGGTCGATCTTCTGTTGCACCGAGTCGTTGATCTGGGACTCCAGGTCGGACAGCGCCCGGGCCACCGCCAGCTCCTCACCGATCACGGGTCGCGCCGGATCCACCGGATTGCGCCGGGCACGGCCCCGCGCCTCGAAATGATCCTCACGAAGATCGAGCTGGGCGACCGCCACGGTTTCAACCTCGTCCTCGACGAGGTGTATCGACAGGACCACGTCCATGCTCTCCTGCATGCCTACCTCACTGAGTAGGGGGGCCCGAACATAGTCGATCCCGGCCGAGGTCGTTTTCGCGCAGGTCACAGGTAGATTCTCCAAAATGGAAGCCGCAGGCATCCTGGCCGGATCCGGCTGGGCGTCAGGCATCAACCTGTACCTGGTCACGTTGATGCTGGGGATGGCCGGCCGGCTGGGATGGGCCGATATCCCCGACGTGCTCACCCGTATCGATGTCATGATCGTGGCCGGTGTCCTCTTCGTGGTCGAGTTCTTCGCCGACAAGGTCCCCTATCTCGACAACGTCTGGGATGCCATACACACGGTGATCCGGCCCTTGGGAGCGGCTGCCATCGGTGCGGTGGTCGCTGGTGAATCGGGCAGCATCGGCGCCGCCCTGGGCGCAGCCATCGGCGGGGCCCTCGCCCTCGACGCTCATGCCGCCAAGGCATCGACCCGGGTCGTGGTGAACGCATCTCCCGAACCGGTCAGCAACATCGGGCTGTCCCTGGCCGAAGACGTGGGGGTCGCCGGCCTGGTGACCCTGGCGGTCACCTACCCGATCCCGACCATCGTGCTCGTGATCATCCTCGTCATCGCCGCGACCGCCCTGACCATTTGGCTGTGGCGAACGGCCTGGAAGAGCTGGAAGAAGCTAGGCGCCTGGCTCGAGAAGAAGTCCTGGTATCCATCCGCCTCGTGATGTGAGTCTCATCCCGAGGCGGTGGAGGCGAGAAGCAGCCCACGCAGAGGGATATCCACCCAATCGGGCCGGTTGTTGAGCTCGTAGGACAACTCGTAGGCGGCCTTGTCCAGGACCAGGGTGTCGAGCAGGCGCTTGAGATGACCCCGGTCGACCGGGATCAGTGGGGTCCCTTCGGTTGTCGCCAGATAGCCGCGCAGGAAGGAAGCAGCCAACCATCGGGCGAGCGCATCACCCCACTCGGCGAGATGGACCGCGTGCCCGGGCTCCTCGACGCCGCTCTTCATCGCCTCGCGAAGTGCCATCTGAGTCGTGTACTGGTAGGACCGGATCATCCCGGCCACGTCGCGCAGACCCAGACGTTTGATCCGCCGCTCGGAGATGGGGCGCTGCGGCTCCCCTTCGAAATCGATGATGACGAAGTCGTTCCCGGTGAACAGGACCTGGCCGAGGTGATAGTCGCCGTGGATCCGAAACCTGACGGCGTCGATCTTCTCGGTGGTGATCGATCGCAGATCGTCCAGGATGGTTGTCTCGAGGGCGAGAACCGAGTCGGCCAGGTCTTGCTGTTCCTGCGTGAGCTGGCCGCGGCGCCGCCTGAGAAGGGTGAAGCTGGTCCTGATGGACGACCGCGTGGACTGGTACAACGACCGCTGATAGAGCGTGGTGAGCCGCTCCGGCGTGAAGGCCGCGTCATCGGTCGCCGAAGCGAGGGCCAGATGCATCTCAGCGGTTCGCTGACCCAGCAACCGGGCCTCGTGCAATGGGATTCCGATCAGATCCCGCATCACGTCCAGCTCGTCGTCGCCTACCTCCAGGGGATGGCGGGGGGCTGGAGCAGGGCCCAGCTCGTCCCGTCGAGCAGCGACCAGTTCGTAGACCATGGAAAGGGCGTCCAGGGTATGGGACCAGGCGTCGCCGTGACTCGGGACGAACCTGTGGAAGACGGCGAAGGCTGCCTTCCTGCCATTCATCGAGACCTCGAGGGCACCCATGGTGGGGGCTGCGTTCTCGAACCGGGAGCTCTCGGTGAGAAATCGGCCGACCTCGACCTCCGGGTTGGGCCCGGCATCGAAACGACGGAACAACTTGAGAACGAGCTGGTCGCCGAATATCACCGACGTGTTGGACTGCTCGCCATGACCGGGTCGCGCCGGCTGGCCGTCGATGATCTCGGTCAGGCCGCGGGACGCCGGCATGGGCAATGCCGACAACACCATCTCCTTTCCCTTCAGTTTCTTTCGCTGGGCGGCCAGCCGGGTCAGAGCCAGCGCAAAGGCCGGATCGGTGGACGCGTCGTAGAGGAGACCGGTTTCTTCGCGCCCCACCACCTCGGCGATGACCGATGCCGGGGCGTCGATGATCCTGCGCTCGGCGTCGACGCCCACCGACACGGCGATCGGGAAGGCGTAGACCTCCGGATCTCCCTCGACGTAGTCGATTTGAACGAAGGCGACCGTGCAGTCGGCCCCGGGGATGTCGACCCGGTCGACGATGTGGCCACCCCTGATCGTCTGCGCCTTGCCCCGGAACCAGCGTCGGCCCTCCACGTCGCCCATGAGCGCCTTCTCGAGCTCCCGGCTGGCACGGAGCACGCTCCCCACCTCTCCGTCGACCGTCATTCGCCGCAGTCCGTCCGGCTCCTCGGCCAGGGCCATGGACCTGTCCATCTCGAACCAGAAGAAGTCATGGGGACCTATGGTGAGGAGATAGGGGTTGGGCCCCACCGCCGGAAACCGGGCCCGGCCGAAGAGCTCGACCGGCTCCACTCCTTCGAACCCGCTGAGGTCGAGCTCGACAGGTTGAGAGTGCCGGGAGAGATTGGCCACCACCAGTACCGAGCCCCCTCCCAGGGTCCGGAGGAAGGCGAGGACCTTAGAGTTCTCGTTGGGGACGAACTCCAGGCTGCCCCTCGACAGCTCCGGCATGGCCTTGCGCAGGGTCAGGGCGCGTTTTACCCACCACCACAACGAGTTCGGGTTGTCTCGTTGCACCTCGACGTTGACCGTCTCGTAGTGATACTCGGGATCGGTGATGACCGGGAAGTAGAGCCGCTGCGGGTTGGCGTCGGAGAAGCCGGCGTTCCGATCCCCGGACCATTGCATCGGGGTGCGCACCCCGTTTCGATCACCCAGGTAGACGTTGTCGCCCATCCCGATCTCGTCGCCGTAGTAGAGGACGGGAGTCCCGGGCAGAGAGAGCAGAAGGGCGTTCATCAACTCGATCTCACGCCGGTTGTTCCCGAGCAGAGGGGCCAACCGGCGCCTGATCCCCACGTTGATCCTGGTCTGCGGGTCGTCGGCGTAGACCCGGTACATGTAGTCCCTCTCTTCGTCGGTGACCATCTCCAGGGTCAGCTCGTCGTGGTTGCGGAGGAAGATCGCCCAGGCAGAGCCCTCGGGGATCGGCGGGGTCTGCTCGATGATGTCGATGATCGGGAACCGGTTCTCCATCCTGAGCGACATGAAGAGGCGAGGCATCAGAGGGAAGTGGAAGCACATGTGGCACTCGTCCCCGTCCCCGAAATATGCCGCCGCTTCCTCCGGCCACTGGTTGGCCTCGGCGAGCAGCATCCGATCCTCATAGCGGGCGTCGACCCGGGCCCGAACCCCCTTGAGGAATGCGTGGGTCTCGGGGAGGTTCTCGCACATGGTCCCGTCCCGCTCGTAGAGATAGGGGACGGCGTCGAGCCGGAGCCCGTCCACACCGAGATCGAGCCAGAAGTCGAGGGCGTCGAATACCGCTTCGTGGACGTCCGGGCTCTCGAAGTTCAGGTCGGGCTGATGAGAGAAGAAGCGGTGCCAGTAATACGCATTGGCCACCGGGTCCCAGGCCCAGTTGGAGGTTTCGGTGTCCTGGAAGATGATCCTCGCATCGGCATAGAGGTCGGGGTCATCGGACCAGACATAGAAGTCGCGCTCAGGGCTGCCGGGCCGAGCCCGTCTCGCCCGCTGGAACCAGGGATGCTGATCGGAGGTGTGATTGATGACCAGCTCGGTGATGACCTTGAGGTCCCGGTTGTGTGCCTCGCGCAGGAACTGGCGGAAGTCGACCATGGTGCCGTAGGCCGGGTTGATCGACTTGTAATCGGCGATGTCGTACCCGTCATCGCGGAGCGGCGAGGGATAGAAAGGGAGGAGCCAGAGTGTGGTCACCCCGAGGTCTCTCAGATAGTCCAGCTTCGTGGTGAGGCCTCGGAAATCACCGATACCGTCGCCGTTGGCGTCGGCGAAGGCCCTGACGTGGACCTCGTAGATGACGGCGTCGTGATACCAGGCGGCGTCCCCGCTCCACTCGTGGGCCTCAAACGAAGTGGTCATAACTCTGCTCCGAGCGAACCCGCTTTCGCACCGCGAAGACATGGGCGGGAATGCGCGCCGGATCGAGCTGCACGTAGTTACGCGACCCCTGCCAGAGATAGCGGCGATCGGTGAGGAGATCGTGGACCTGGTACTGGTGGGCGGGGTCGACACCGAGGGCGTCGACATCGAGGTCGACGAAGCCGGCTTGCTCGTAGTCGGGGTCGAGGTTGACCACGACCAGGATCAGATCCCCCACCACCCGCTTCGAAAAGCAAATCAGACGGTCGTTGTCGGTCGGGTGGAAGGTGAGATTATGGGTTCTCTGCAGGGCGGGGTGCTCCCGCCGCGCCCTGTTGACACGGGTGATCACCGGGGCGATCGAGTCCGAGGCGTCGAGGTCCCATTCCCTGATCTGGTACTTCTCCGAGTTTCGGTACTCCTCGGACCCAGGGCTCAGCGGCTTGTGCTCCATCAACTCGTAGGCCGGCCCGTAGATGCCGCAGTTCGAGCTCAGCGTCGCGGCCAATACGTAGCGGCTGATGAACGTCGCCCGGCCCCCGGTTTGGAGCTGTTGGGTGAGGATGTCGGGAGTGTTCGGCCAGAAGTTGGGGCGCATGAAATCGTCGACGGCGGCCAGGTCGCTCATGTACTCCATCAGCTCCTGGCGGGTATTGCGCCAGGCGAAGTAGGTGTACGACTGGGTGAAACCGATCTTGGCCAGGTGATACATCACCTTGGGGCGGGTGAACGCCTCGGAGAGCAGTATCACCTCGGGGTGCTCTCGCCGGATCTCGGCGATTACCCATTCCCAGAAGGCGAAGGCCTTGGTATGTGGGTTGTCGACACGAAAGATCCTGATCCCCTCGGCGATCCAATGGTCGAACACGCCCTTGAGAGCGAGCCAGAGGCCCTTCGGGTCCGACGTCTCGAAGTCGAGCGGGTAGATGTCCTGATACTTCTTGGGGGGGTTTTCCGCGTACTGGATCGATCCATCGGGGCGATGCCGGAACCACTCGGGGTGCTCGGTCACCCACGGGTGGTCGGGTGAGCACTGGAAGGCGACGTCGAGGGCGACCTCGATGCCCTGGGCCGCCGCTGCGTCGCGCAACGCCCGAAAGTCCTCGATGGTCCCCAACTCGGGGTGGATGGCGGTGTGCCCCCCTCGAGAGGACCCGATGGCCCAGGGCACACCCGGATCGTCAGGGCCCGACTCGAGTTCGTTGTTGGCGCCCTTGCGGAATGTGGTCCCGATGGGATGGATCGGCGGCAGGTAGAGGACATCGAAGCCCAGTTCGGCGACGTAGCTCAGTTGCTTGGCGACGTCAGCGAAGGTGCCGTGTCGACCCCCACCGACGGACCACGATCGGGGAAACAGCTCGTACCACGTCGAGAAACCAGCCAGCCTGCGATCGACGATGATCTCGAAGCGACGGGACCGCGTGGCGCGTGACCGATCCGGCGTCGAGTCCATCCCCTCAGCCAGCTCTTCGGAGAATGCGACCTCGAGACGTTCGGCGAGGTCGAGCCCCACATCGCCGAGAACGGCCCCGTGCCTCCTCAGTTGGCGCCCACTCTTGCCCCGTGCCCGTGTCGACGCCGCATTCACCATCTCGGTTCCGATGAGGAGATCAGCCGAGACATCCTGCTCGGCGGCCACCTTCTTTCCCAGGCCTTCGAGCCAGGTGGCGAAGTGGTCCTGCCACCCCTCGATCTCGAACTGCCAGACGCCGAGGCTGTCGGGAGTGAGCTCGGCACTCCACCGGTCGTTGCCGGTAGATGTCATGCGAGTCTCGTGCCACCTCCTCGATCCGGTCTTGCGACTCCTGAGGAGGGCGCCAATGGCATCGTGGCCATCGCCGAACACGTCGGCCTCGATCACCACCTGCTCGTCGACGATCCGTTTCGCCGGATAACGACCACCGTCGACCTGCGGCGTCACGGCCTCGATCACGACCCGGCCGGTCGCGATTGGGATCTTCGCCATGGTGCTCGAATCTAACGGCGCCCCACGAATGGGGAGACCTCTCGCTCATAGACCACTCGACCGTCGACGCCCTCCAGGTTCGATGGCGCACGCTCGAGCCGGGCCAGGAGCTCCGGCTCGAGGTCCACCCCGATCACGTCGCGGGCCAGCTCGCAGACGCGCCCGGCGTGACGAAGCACGAACACGGCCTCGAGACCGGAGATGTCGTCGAAGAACCAGCCGCAGGAGGTGTACATCAACATGGCGTGCTCCTGGATCTCGAGTAGCCCGAGCGCCCGCCGGCGGCCCTCCTGGTCGAGGCCGGGCCGCGCATGCTCCTCGAGGAAGGGATGAGGTGGACCGCCCAGAACGATGGACACGTAGTCGTCTCTCGCCCGCCAGGGATCGATCAGCACCTCTCGCCCCAGCTCCTCATAGGGGCGGGTCAGCTCGTCACGCAGCCAATCGAGGGCCGAGCGGAGAGGCTCCCTCCAACGTTGGTGCCCGGTCGGCTCTCGCCCCGTCTTGCACCCGCAGTCGGCCCGCCATCGCTCTACACCATGGGCACAGCTCCAGGACGTGCCCTCCGCGATCGCCACCTCCAGCCGCGGCGGGTATGCAGCCAGGTATTGCGAGTAGTTGGTGAGCTTCGCCCCTGGGCTCGCCTCGATGGCCTCGAGAGCGACCGCCAGCGCCATCTCCCCATGGCGATGGTGGTGGCCATAGGTTTCGCCGTCGGTGGCGACGTGGGCGAGACGTGGGTCCTCACCGGGCCGCCCGATCGAGCCGAGCAGTCTCCCCGCGAAGGCGATGCCGTCCTCGAGAAGACCGTCGAAGGCGATCTCCCTGGAGAGCGGCCCGTCGTAGAAGAAGACCGCGATGTTCCGACCTTCCCCGAGGTCGAGCCGATAAGGGCTCCGTGTGTCGATCGACCCGTCCCTCACCTCCGCCCAGGACCCGTCTTCAGACTCGACCCCGGCGGCCTGGTAAGGGGACAGGATGGTGAACCGGATCCCTTCCCGGGCGAGGATGTCGAGGCTCTCCATGTCGACCGCCGTCTCGGGGAGCCACATTCCCTCCGGGTCCCGCCCGAATCGGTGTCGGAAATCGGCGATCCCCCATCGCACTTGGGTGACCTTGTCCCTCGTGTTGGAGAGGGGGAGGATCGCATGGTTGTACGCCTGGGCCATGGCAGATCCGTGGCCCCCGAACCGAAGCGCAGAGGCCGCATCGGCCTCGATCACGGCACGGTAGGTGTCAGGGTCGCCCTGTTCCAGCCAGCTGAGCAGGGTTGGACCGAAGTCGAAGCTGATGCGCTGGTAGTTGTCGATCTCGCGGAGGATCTCGCCATCGCCACCCAGGACGCGAGCGCGGGCATTGGCTGCGTAGGACTCCTCGGTGATGCGGGCGTTCCAGTCGTGCCAGGGCGCCGCGCTCGGTTGCACAGGGACCTCCCCCGTGAACGGGTTCTCCCGTGGTGGCTGGTAGAAGTGGCCGTGGATGCAGATGTAATTGCCCAAGGCGGAAGACAAGTTACGGCGAGATGCCGCCTACGACCGGCCCGGTGGGCCTCGATTGGGTCTTTGGGCACGATGGGTGAGTGTGTGGTGGCATCGGTCGCCTTGCCCGCTCGGACCCAATAAGCCATGGCCAGTTCCAACTCGACCAAGTCGTCTGCCAGTTCATCGAGCCCGACCTCGCTCAGATCCTGACTCGCCACTCCTCGAGACTGGATCGCAGACCACTCATCTCATTCCCCCAAACTGTTCTCTCCCCGCACATATGCTCGCTTCGCACGAGATGCCCGCGACAGATTCCTAGGGGCCGGTTCGATTCAGCCGGTCCCTTCGGGCGACTCCTGGTGCAGGATCACCCCACCGAGCGGAGGCAGGGTCAGTTCGATGCTGTGGGGTCGGCCATGATCGGGCACCGCTCGCGCCCCGGTGTCGACCGCGCCCAGGTTCCCCTGCCCGCTTCCCCCGTACACCCCAGCATCGGTGTTGAGGATCTCGATCCAGCGTCCCGGCTCGGAAACGCCGATTCGATAGCCATGGCGGGGCACCGGGGTGAGATTGATCGCGATCAGGGTGGTGTCTCCGTCACCGGACCGCCGGAAGTAGGCGAGGACCCCGCCGGCCGGGTCGTCAGCCACCGCCCACTCGAATCCGGCAGGATCACAGTCAAGCTCATGGAGTGAGGCCTGCGCCGAATACACCCGGTTCAAGTCGGTGACCAGCCGCTGGATCCCGCGATTCCTCTCGTCATCGGCCGCCCCCCAGTCGAGCTCCCCGTCGTGGTCCCATTCGGCGCGCTGGGCGATCTCACAACCCATGAACAGCAGCTTCTTCCCGGGCTGGGTCCACATATAGGCGAGCAGCAGGCGAAGGGTGGCGAACCTCTGCCACTCGTCACCCGGGAACTTCTCGACGAGGGACCGTTTCCCGTAGACCACCTCGTCATGGGAGATGGGGAGGATGAAGTTCTCGCTGAAGGCATAGACCGCCCTGAAGGTGAGCTCGTTGTGGTGATAGGAGCGGTGCACTGTCTCCCGGGAGAGGTGCTGGAGAGTGTCGTGCATCCACCCCATGTCCCACTTGAGCCCGAACCCGAGGCCACCGACCGAAGTCGGTCGGGACACCATCGGCCATGCGGTCGACTCCTCGGCATACGTCTGGACGTCCGGGTACTCCCGATAGACGACCTCGTTGAATCGTTGTAGGAACGCAATGGCCTCCAGGTTCTCGCGGCCCCCCTCCTTATTGGGGATCCACTCCCCCTCATCGCGCGAGTAGTCGAGGTAGAGCATCGAAGCCACCGCATCCACCCTGAGCCCGTCGACGTGATAACGGTCCAACCAGAAGAGGGCGTTGCTGATCAGGAAGGCGGGGACCTCAGACCGGCCGTAGTTGTAGACATAGGTGTTCCAGTCGGGGTGAAACCCGCTCCTGGGGTCGGCGTGCTCGTAGAGATGGGTGCCGTCGAACAGCCCGAGGCCATGCCCATCCGTGGGGAAATGCGACGGCACCCAGTCGAGGATCACGCCGATGCCTGCATGGTGCAGGGCATCGATCAGTGTCATGAAATCCTGTGGCGTTCCATATCGGCTGGTGGGGGCGAAGTATCCGGTGGTCTGATAGCCCCAAGACCCGTAGAAAGGGTGCTCCATCACCGGCATCAGCTCGACGTGAGTGAAGCCCAGTTCGACCAGGTACGGCGGCAGCTGCTCGGCCAGTTCGAGATAGGTGAGATGACGCCCGCTTCCGCCGCGCCGCCAGGAGCCGAGATGCATCTCGTAAGCGGCGATCGGGGATCTCAGGGCACTTCGAGCACCGCGACCCAGCATCCACTCCTCGTCCCCCCAATCGAAGACCAGGTCCCAGAGCTTCGAGGCGGTTCGGGGGGGTGTCTCGGTGTGGAAGGCGAAGGGGTCTGCTTTCTCGGCGACGTGACGGCCGTTGACGATTAGGTACTTGTAAGCGGTTCCTCGGCCCACTCCCGGGACGAAGCTCTCCCATATCCCGGACACGCCCCGCGACTGCAGATGGTCGGCATCCGGGTTCCATCCGTTCCAATCTCCGATCACACTCACCGAATCGGCATTGGGCGCCCATACCGCGAACTGTGCTCCGCCCTCGACCCGATGCGCGCCCATTCTCTCGTAGAGCCGATAGTGGGTCCCTTCGTTCCAGAGATGGAGGTCATCGTCGGTGAGAAGGCTGGTCGAGGAGCCGGGGCGGGGCACCATGTCCAGTGTATTCCCAGCAATGGGCCGTGCTTGTCGACTCAACATTCAACAGAAGCACCAGGAAGGCAGGGGCCGCCAATTGCTGAGTACGCCGACCACGGACGGGAGACCATACGTCCCCACCGGGCGGGCCCACCTCGAGGCCCTATGTCACTCGGAGAGGCTGAACCGCCGCTGACCGTCCTCGCCGGGTGAGGGCGACCTCGCCACCTCGGGCAGGATGGACGCCGAGAGCACGTACGCCGTCACCGCGTTCAGGTTGTCGTTCCAGGCACCCGGCACGCCGCAGGTCACCCACTGAGGATCGACCGGGCAAGGGTCGGCGTTGGCCACGCCTGGAGTGTGGATTATGTCGCATTGGTTCGGGCCGGCGCTACATCCATAAAAGGTCGTATCGACATAAACAGGTCGATAGCCAACGATGTGGTAGGGGGCTGAGGACCCCGAGGTGAAGTCTGCTTCCGCCACCTCTGGGGTGAAGCCGAATCGCTGCGATGTGATGATGCTGTCGTCGAAGATCGCGACGCTGTTGGCCTTGGCCCAGGCGATGCAGCTCAACATCTCGGCGGGAGTGTTGACGCCGGCGCAGTCGACCCCCGGGATCCCGCCGGCGAGGTAGTCCCACAATGGGGTGTCATCGACCCTCGCTGCGGCTTTGGGCCCGCCTGAGTTCCTCACCAGGAGCCCGGAGCCGTCCTCGAGCAGGCCATCGTAGGAACTGCCGTCGAGCGAGTAGCTGCTGCCCCCGTAGAGCAGGCCATTCTCGAGACCGGTGGCAACGCCGGGCTGGCCGTCCGCCATGTCCGGCTCGGCTCCGAGGTTGGGACAGTTGGCATTCTCTTGTTTCCCCGGCCCAGTGCCGGTGGGATGGAGACCGAGGGGATGGTCCACCCCGCGGGCGAGGTTGGAGATGAATCTGCCGTTGCTGTCGCCACTGCACTGGTTGGTTGTGTTGCGAAGCGGATTGCCGTAGAGGAAGAAATCCATCGACCCGAAATTTCCTAGCGTAGGAAGATCTTGACACACTCCCCAGTTCGGGTTCGGTCCTGTCTTCAAACAGTTGTAGTCACTGCTTCCAGCGTTCCCGGGGAGGAGGAAGGGTAGGACCGGCCCTGGATTGGCGAACGTTTGGTCGGCGATTGCATACGCGGAGACGTCTACCTGATCCGCACCCAGCAGCTTGCCGAAGAAGGTGGGTGAGGCAATCGTGGGAATCCTCACCCAGGCGCGCCCGAAATTGCTGGTGAAGGCCACACAGGGAGACGTGCCTGCAATCGTGAAGCCGGGGGGAGGAGTGCCACACAACGTTGCATCGGTGAAGTCGGCGAGGGATGGATCATCGAGGCTGGCATTGGCAACGTCGAGGGCGGCGGCCGTGCCATTGGCCACGGCCTGGGTGAAACAGGCGCTACCCGAGCATCCCAAATTCGGTTGGGCGAACTGAAGTGCGGCCAGCGATGCCACGTCGGCAGCGGCTTGATCCTGACGACGCTCGTTCATGGCCAGCCCGATATCGACAGTGATGGCCGCGAAACCGATCAACACCAGCATCGACATTGCGACGAGGAGTGCGGTGACGCCGGACTCCCGGTCATACCGAGCTCGGCTGTCGGTCATGGACACGCCTGAGCTCCTGCGGTGTCGGTCCAGGTCGCTTCCTGTTCGAGGCGAATTTGCACCGTGGAACTGAGGGTCAGGGATGGCGGGAGCAGGAAGTCGATGAACCCGGTGAGCGTGTCACCAGGTGACTGGACCACGACGGTTGCCGCATCACCAACACCACCCGTGCTGCTCATGTCCACCGTGGCGCTCGCAGGCGTCTGCATCCGGCTGCACACCTCGGCCACCAAGGCGTCCCGGTTGGCATCCGACGGGGAGCCGGAGTTCGGCGCTGGGCCTTCGGGGTAATTGACGGCGGCCAAGCGTGCCCCTTCACGCGCTCCATGACGGACGTCTAGGTTCTGGGCGAACAGCCATCCCAGCTCGACCATGCCGATCAAGAGAAGGAGCAGTAGTGGCGCGACGAGTGCGAACTCCACCAGGCTGGCCCCCCTGTCGCTCTTGCTCATCCCGATGTTCATTCATTTCTCCTGAGATCGGGCCTTTCGGGGGCCCCGTATGTCAGTAATCGACAAAAATGCGTCGGGAGTTAACACCAACTTCGCATTTGCTCGGACGGCTTCATGAGAGGACCATGGGCGCCGATATACGCGAAGGCGCATCCACGCCGCCGATTCCGGCCCAACAACAACATATGATCACCCAACCAGTCACAGTTCCACATGTCCCTTGGCGCTGAGTTCGCACCGACACTCGAAGCGGCCAAGGATGGCGAGGAGTGGGCCTGGGCCGATCTCTATCGAGAGGTCGCAGGGCCGGTCAAGGGCTATCTGGCCAGTCGCGGCGCCATGGATCCCGAGGACCTCACCTCGGAGACCTTTCTCCAAGTCGCGCGCAACATTCATGCGTTCGAAGGAAACGAAACCTCCTTCCGCTCCTGGGTCTTCGTCATCGCCCATCGACGACTGATCGACTCGAGACGTGCTCGAGGACGTCGGCCGGAGACCACGACTCTGTTGGAAGCGACCGCGGACTCCACGGGCGGTGACGTCGAGGAGGAAGCGCTCGATTCGCTTGTGGCTGAGGAACTGCTGCGCGCCTTCGAGCAGTTGACCGACATCCAGGGTGATGTGCTCGCCCTCCGCATTCTCGGCCGGCTCACCCTGGAGGAAACGGCCCAAATCCTCGGCAAGAGAGTCGGTGCGATCAAGGCGGCACAGCGAAGGGGGCTAATGGCGTTGCAGCAGCGGCTCGATTTCCAAGGGGTAACCCAATGAGGCGGCTCGGCGATTACAGATGTGAGATGCAGACCACACGTCGCCTCGATCGGGAGATCGAAAGGCTGCTGACCGGAGCCCCCCTGCAGGATCGGGACCTTGCCTTGCTCACACCGCTGGTGGAGGGCCTCCGTTCCTTGACCGGCCATCTGCCGCCGGAGACCGAGGTCCGTAGCATCGCAGCCCGCGCCGCCGCCGTCGTACTGGAGCGCTCACCACAACCGACCGACGCGGCCGCAAGCCACCGTCGTCGGCAACGGGTGGGGCTCACCCCCCGTCTGGCGGCCATGACAATGGCCGTGCTAATGGTGCCGGCTATGGCGGGGGCGGCGCTGGCGGCGGACTCCGCGATCCCCGGGGACCCCCTGTACGGCCTAGATCGTGCCTTCGAGGTCGTGGGCATCGGCGCGGGGTCGACGAGCGAACGCCTCCTCGAGGCGGCACAGATGGCTGCGCAGGGCAGGGGCAATGAGGCGATCAACCACGCGGTCCTGGCGCTCGAGTCGGACGGCGACTCGAGCAACGTTTTGGCCCTCCAGGCGCTGGAGTCGATAGCCGGCTTTGCCGGGGACGATCGCTCCGAGCTGATGGCCCTGCTCGCGTACATCTCCGAGAACGCCGGGAGGGGAGTCGGCGCCGACGGAAGCGAATTCGGCCGGGGGGTGGCCGAACTGGCTCGGGAAATCGCCGGGGAGAACGGTGCCGGGGACAACCCCGCCACCGGCGGGCCCGATTTCCCGACAACCGACCCGAACGGCCCCCCGGCGGTGAACCCGGGACAGGGTCAGCAACCACCCGTTGGGCAGAGCAACTCCAATGGGGAGCCCGGGAACAACGGCGCCCAGAACGAAAACGGCGCCCAGAACGGAACCGGAAATGGGAACGCCGGGACGACTGGGAACACAGCCAACCCGAACGGGAATGGTGATGCCGGCCCACCGGACGACGTCTCCAAAGCCCCGCCAGCAGTGGACAAGCCCGCCGACCCAGTCGCCCCTGACAGCGGGGGCACTGACGCGGATGAGGGCAACGAAGACGTGGATCATGGCAACGAAGGCGTGGATCAGGGCACCCAAGGCCCCGACGAGGGCAACCCGGTCAAAACGAAGTCGCCGAAGCCCGAGTCTCCGTCCCTGACCGCCCCGGGTCGTCTCGGAGCGTCGTCTTAACACCCTCGCGACAGGAGGCTCTCACCGCGAGGTGAGAGCCGATATCCGGTCGTGAGGCTCTCGGTCAGGCCCAGCTCTTTCAGCTTGCGGACATCCAGCTTGAACGGCATCTTCTCCCGACCCATCGAGGCGGCCAGATCCTCGGCTCGCACACCGGGGTTCTCAGCGATCAGGGTCAGGGTCTGCCAGGTCCATGGCCCGTGGTTGCTGGCCACGTCGAGACGCCTCAGACGTTGCGTCAGATTGACCATCTCCCCCTCATCGGGGATGGCCTGACGGAGGGCCACGCGAGGGTCGGGGCCGACATGCCGTAATCTGATTCGGTACAAGGTCCCGCCCCGGGTCCCCGCTGACGTGAGAAGGTCGGGCACCGTCGTGAAACCCGCCTCCAGGGCATCGGCAAGAGTCAGAGAGCCCGGATCGACCGACTCGACAGAGGTCACCTCCAGGACACCGATCGCGGTGCGCCTGTTAGAGCCCGCCTTCAACCGGGGTTGTTCCCATCGCCGGTACACCGCCTCGATCCGGCCGGATTCGATGCCGGCCAGCACGTCGTGGTTGAGGAGCATCACGACCGATCATATGGAGCGGGCAGTGGGTGCCATGACGGTGACCTCATGGCCAAGGTGGATACTTCAGCCAACTCTCGTCGCAGAGACGAAGCAGGCGGTTAGGGTCGGGGCGCCGACAAGGCAGACCCGGCGGGGCGCGAAGGAACACAGGTGGAAGATGTGACCCGAAAACCGCTCGAGGGTGGCTGCCCTCATCGTGGCCGCCCTGCTCGCCTCGTTCACGCCCCTCACCGCCGCTCCCGCTGCAGCCTCCACCGGCGACCTGGTAATCACCGGTGTGGTCGACGGCCCCCTCACCGGTGGCCTGCCCAAGGCAGTCGAGCTCCACGTCGTCAATGACATCCCCGACCTGAGCATCTATGGGGTCGGTTCGGCCAACAACGGCGGGGGGACCGATGGGCAGGAGTTCGCGTTCCCGGCCATCACGGCCACGGCCGGAGACTTCCTCTACCTGGCCACCGAATCCACGGGGTTCAGCCGCATTCTTCGGCTTCGCGCCGGACTTCACCTCCGGGACCGCGGTCAGCATCAACGGTGACGATGCGATCGAGCTCTTTATGAATGACATCGGTGACGACTACACCGCCCTGCTGCATCGCTTCCAGGGTGAGCAGGCGTACGGCTTCCTGTTCGACGGCCAGTTGGGCTGCCTCGACTATGCCTTGGCCAGCCAGTCGATCCTCGATCAGGTGACGGGCGCCACGGTCTGGCACATCAACGCCGACGAGCCCGACATCATCGACTACGACATCACCTTCAAGCAGGACGCGCAGGACGCGTAGTAGGCACCCGACCAATATCGGTCTTCGGACCACGACGCCGTGATCGTGGGGCTCCACTTGGACAAGACGACGAACTGAGCTGAGCGGTGACGTCCCCAGGCGGCCGGTCTCAGCCACCGGCCCCCAGCTCGACGGGCCGCGTCGCGACCGTGGTGACATCCCCACTGCGCACAACGGTGAGCTCGAACGAGCCGCCAACCCGGTCACCGGTGAGCAATCGCTGCAGATCGGTCACGTCACGAAGTGGCTGGCCGTCACCGCCGACAATGATGTCACCAGGTCGGATGCCTGCCCGCTGGGCCGGGCTCCCGGGCACCACCTCCACTACTTCGAGCCCACGATCGCGGGCCAAGCGATCGACGATACGGGGTGGCAGGGGCCTGGTCCCACCGGCCACCCCGAGATAGGCACGACGAACACTGCCGCTCCTGATCAGCTCGGCGATGATCGATTTGGTCGCCTCGTCGATTGGCACTGCCAGGCCCAGACCCTGACCGATCATGGTGCCGACCACAGCGGTATTGACCCCCACGACCAGCCCGGCCGCATCTGCCAGCGGACCGCCAGAGTTACCCGGATGGAGAGCAGCGTCGGTCTGGATCACGTTCTCGACCAGCCGGGCATGTCCCCGATCCTGTGCAGTGATCGATCGGCCGAGGGCACTCACCACACCCGCAGTGACCGAGCCCGAGAAGCCGAGCGGGTTGCCCAGGGCCACAACGAGTTGACCCACTTCGAGCGAGGATGAATCCCCGAGCTCCGCGGCAGCCGGGGCAGACCCTTCCAGTTTGAGTACTGCCAGGTCGGATAGCCGGTCACGTCCCACGACGTCGAACCCCGTCTCCCATCCGTCGACGAAGGTGGCGCCACCCCGGGCACTTCCTTCGACTACGTGGGCGGAAGTCACGACGAAGCCGTCTCCGGTGATGACCACTCCGGACCCGGAGCCTTGTCGCCAGGCACCGCTGCGACCACGGCGCCCGGTGGAGAGGGCGACCACGGTGGGGAGCAACGTGCGCGCCACCGTGGTGACGACCTGCGAGTACGCGTCTAGAGCGGCACCGCTCCGCTCTGACGCCCGACTCGATTTGGCGCTCAAGAGAACGTGGCCGTCACCTCGAGCCGGTCGTTGACTCGCACCAGGCCGAGATCGATCGATGCTCCCGCGGCGGCAAGGGCTCGATGCAGATCATCGACATCGACGGTCGCCTGCCCTCCTGCACTGACCAAGACGTCTCCCTCGCGGACGCCGGCCACATGAGCCGGCGACCTCTCCTCGACCAAACGCACCAACAGGCCGTCGGCATCATCCAAGCCCATCGTGCGTCGCAGCCGGCGGGCGACCTCGGCCGGGGCGAGGCCCACCCCGAGACGACGGGTCTGAGTGGCCTCCCCACTTCTCAATCCGGCCAGGATCGCCTTCATACCGGGGCCGGCGGACTGGGCCAGGTAGAAGCCCCGACCCAAACGTCGGGTGTTGATGCCGAGCAGCCGTCCCTCGAGGTCCGTCACCGGGCCGCCGGAGGCGCCGGGCGGAGCGAGTGCGGTGTGCTCGAACCCGCCTTCCATCTTGCGCCCTCGAGAAGTGCGATACGAACGCTCGGCCGCTGCGATCAGACCGGCCGTTGCTCGCAGCCCACGCCCACCCGGGTTGGCCAGCCCGACCACCGGCAAGCCGATGGTCGGAGTCACGGCTTCGGGTTGCCAGGAGATGCGGACGATGTCGCCGGTGTCCACCTCGAGCAGGGCCAGGTCCGAATCGACGTCCAATCCGACGACTCCGGCCTGCTCCAAGCGACCGTCCGGGAAGGTGACGGTGACATGCTCTGGGCTCACATTGTGGGCGTTGGTCACCACGAGGCCGGGCTCGATCACAACACCCGAGCCCTGGCCCCAACGTCCCCCGAGGCCGACCACCGCCCCACCTGCGACGGATGCCACCGCCGCCACCTCATCACCGATCTTGCTCAGGGTCATTGCCACCTCACTAGTAAGTTGCAACTTGCAAGTATACCTGCTGAGGTGAGCGGGGCTGTCATATCATGTGATCGATGGACGAACGGCGCGGCCCCCTGCAGGCTGCCCTGGAACGGATTGGGGACCGATGGTCACTGCTCATTATCGACGCACTCCAGGACCAGGCCCTTCGCTTCTCCGACCTGTCGGACCGGGTGAGTGGGATCGCCCCCAACATCTTGTCCAGCCGGCTGACACGACTCGAGGAGGAGGGCGTGATCGTGTCCCAGCCCTATTCGGAGAGGCCGCCCCGGCACGTCTACGAACTGACCGCCGCCGGGCGTGACCTGGCCGGGGCACTGCGTCTGCTCGCCCATTGGGGCGATCGTCAATCGGACGACGGAGCGGCGATCCGACACGACTTGTGCGGCACGCCCCTGGAAGCACACTGGTACTGCGTCAGCTGCGACCGGGTGGTCGATCAGGGAGCGGAGACGGAGATCCGCCTGCTCTGACTCTGGTCACCTGGCCCCGTGGCACTCTGGTGTTGGTGCCGCCCAGATTTCGTGAGAGTCGACATGAGTGCCGTCCCCAGGGCAACTAGAGCAGCGGTGGACAGGGCAAGCGTGATCAGCCAGGGCCACGGGGATGTGGTCGGAACGGTCGGAGCCGGAGTTGGGGCTCCGACCGGCGTCGTCTCATCCGCCGTCGAGGGTGGGGCGGCGAAATCCGCGGGCGGGGGGAGGGGCAGCGAGGCCATCGTGGCCTCCACCACCGCCGGCGGCCTCTCCGAGTGGATGGTCAGCCGGCTGCGGTGGGCGGCGTAGCCGTAGGCGAACATCATGTCGGTTTCGGAGGCCGACGGGACGACGATGCGCACAGCCAGGTTCCGTCCCGGCTCAAAGGTGTGATCCAGCTCGGGAAAGTCGACGATCGTCTCGATCCAGGCCCCGCCTCTCCCACTGTCCATCGTCGCCACCTTCGAGCCGAGGCGCTCACAGCTACGGCCGGCACCGTCGCAGTCGAGCAGATAGAGGATGAAGACTCCGTGTTGGTCTGCCTCGAACCGATCGGCGGCGCTCCATACGACCATCGAGGGATATCCGACCAGACGCTGGCCGCCGAGGTCGATCTGCCAATGCTGAAAACGGGCGGCATCTTCCTCCGCCAAACCGAGGGACGACCGCTGCAGGAGCAGGCCGGGCTCGACGTCCCTCCCGAGGTCGTAGTTGGGCATCTCACCGCCCAAGGGGTTCAACATCAACTGGGCCTGGGGCACGCCATCCGGGCCCAGGTAGTAGTTCTCCTGCTCAGCGAGGGCGACGCCAGGGGTCAGGAAAACCAGGGTCAGGGCGACCAGCACGCCCCATGCCACTCCCCGTCTTCGCATGTCTCAACGAGCCCCAGCTTCGAGGGGAACACGATCCGCGAGGGCGCCGGCGATGCCTGCATCGCGGGGGAGGCGCACCGAGAAATGGCTCCAGCTCGGGTCTCGCTTGTAGCCGAGCTCGGCGCCGATCAACTCCCCCAGGATCCTGGCCGAGGTCAGCGATCCGGACCGACCAAGCCTCCCCGTCGGCCCCGCCAGATCCACGTAATGCTCGAACACCACGTCTCCCGACCCTGGCGGCAGGCCGGGGCCGTCGTCTGACACGGTGAGGCGGAACCACTCATCTTCGGCCACTCCCCAGATCGCAATCCTGCCCCCACCCTGCCCGAGGGCATTGCCGACGAGAACGTGGAGGAGCTGACGAAGTAGGACGGGGTCGGTCTCGATCTCGATGTCGGGAACGGCGACCTTGAGGTCTGCCCCGGCTTCCTGGTATTCGAGGGCGACCGCGATCGCCTCATCCTGGACACTGCACCGATCCTGGTGTGGCGTCAGCTCATGGGCGATGTTCACGAGAAATCGGCCGGCCGCCCGGTTCTGGACCTCTCCCAGCCTCATGGCCACCTCCATCGAGTCCTCGTGCCGACGAAGGCGCGCCCTCGCCGCCCGCCAGAAGAGGACCATGACGACGGCCGGAACCGCGAAGCTCAACGTCACCTGGATCGTGAGAGCAGACCCGGATTGCCCCACTGAGTAGAAGATGAGTCCCAGGAGCGCGCCAACACAAAGGACCAGGCCCAAGACGATCCCGCGCCCGGCCCCAGCCCGGTGAGCTATCCCACGAAAGCTGGTCACGTCGTAGTTATCGGCCGGAGCCAGCCGGTCTTTACCGCTCGGGCAGGCGTTGCCCACCCCCCGCCCGCGCCCTGCGGCGCCGTCAGAGATAGAGACCGGTGGTCGGCTCCGACCGGGCGGGCTCAGGACGCCGCTCGGTCGAGGGAAGCGATTCGAGGTCCGCGAGCACGGAGGCGACAAAGTTCCGGTTATCGCGCTCCTTGCGGGCCATCGCCAGGTCGGGTTCGACCTGCTCACGGAATTCGGTGAGCTGGCGAACATGCTCTTCGAACTGCTCGGGGCTGGTCCTCATCGCCAGCTCCCAGACCACGATCCTGACCAGGAGTTGGAACTGATCGTTGGGGATCTGGGCCGCTGCCTCCGCCCCCTCTTCCGGCTCTATGTGAATGCTCATCTCACCTCCACCCGGGAAGAGCGAGGGGACGAGTCTCAAATACACCGGTGACGATCCACCCACACCGCAACTACCATCTCCTCCGGACAGCTTCGAGGGGACTCGCACCATGGTTCGCAGCGGTGACCCCGGTGGACTGGGCTCGACGCAATGAGTGGCGGGGCAGAAGGGGTATCCGGTTGGCTCCGGGAGCGTCTGAGCTCCGTTCCGGTGGCGAGTGCTCTCGCCGCCCTGATCGTGCTCGGAGTCCTGGCGGTGCTGGTGGTCACGGTGCGGGCATCCCAGGTCACCCTGTCGAACGCCACACAGGCCGTTTCGGTGGCCGCGGTGGCCGACGATGCCATCCTCGCCACATCTGCCCTACAACGGGAGAGGGCGCTCGCCGCGACGCTGGACGATCCAACCCTCTTCCTCACTCATCCTCAGTATCAGCCTGCCATCGATGCGACCGACGCGGCTATGGACGCCCTGAGGGACTCCTGGGCAGAACATCGAGATGGGATCCCGGTGACGGCTACCCCTTCCATCGGGGACCTGTTGGTCGCAGAGGTCGCGCTGGAGGACCTCCGAGAGGCGACAGTCACGGCGCCGGCCCCCGCGTCGACCTTCGATCTCTATGACGAGATGGTGGCTCTGTCCACTGCCGCCACTAGTGAGTTGATCAAGCAGCCGTCCGATTTCGCCACTCTGACCCATCGCCGGCTGGCCGTCGCGCTCCTGGGCGTCGCCGGCGACCTGCACACCCAGCGCCACTTGATGCAGGAGACGTTGGCCGCCGGCCCGCCTGTGCCCGAAGAGATGGTGCTTCAGATCGATGTCGTGACCGACGGCGTGAACCAGGGATTCGTCGAGGCCCGGAGCCGGGCCGAGGAGGCGGTCGACGAGCCCGCGGAGAACGGCACGCTCAGCGCCATCGAGGACCTACGAACGGGCCCCCTCGCCGACACGACCGCCGAGATGGTCACGGCAGTCGAAGTCGCAGGTGCATCGGAGCCGGAGGTCGAGGCGCGCCGATGGTTCGCGGCCTCCACAGCGCGGATCGACCAGGTCGAGGCCCTCATCCCTGAAGTGGTGCTGCGGATCGCACAGATCGCGGCCACAGAACAAAATGGAGCCGACCGGGCTCTTTGGACCAACTCCATCCTCCTCGGATCTCTCTTCGTCCTCTCCACACTCCTGGCGAGCAATGCGGTGCTCGCCACGTGGGAGCGGCGGGAGGCGCTCACCGAGTACGGGCAACTGAGCGACGGTCTGCGGCAGTGGTTCGCCACTCCCTCGTTCCCCCACCTCGAGAGCATCGAGATCGCCGCTCGCTACATACCCGCCTCGGTGAGGACCCGGTCGGGAGGCGACTGGTACGACATCTACGAGGCCGAGGACCACCTCGCCGTGGTGATCGGCGACGTCGCCGGGCACGGTCCGGACGCGACGGCTCACATGGCCCAGTTGCGGAATCTCCTTCGTGGCCAGACGACGGCCCGTGTCCTCGACCCTGCTGCCCAGATCGACCTTCTCGACCGAACAGTCTCGGGATCAGGGATGCTTGCCACCATCACCTACGGGCTCCTGGATGTCGAGAAGGGTCGTTTCACCTACACCCGAGCGGGCCATATCCCACTTCTGATTCGAAGCGCTGCCGGGGATGTTCGCATCGAAGAGGAGGGAACGGGCCCTCCTTTGGGCAGCGGCGTGGCCCTCCCTCGCTCCACCTGGACGACGCACCTCCACCCGGGGGATGTGTTGATCCTGATGACCGACGGCCTGGTGCAGCGCGTGGATCGAGACATAGACCTGGCCCTCGACGAGATCGCCAAGTCACTCACCGAGACCGGCCCCTCCTCGGAGGAAATCCTCGATCAATTGTTCGGGATCCAGGAAATAGCCAGCGTCGATGACGCGGCCGCACTCCTGGTCACGTGGAGCCCCCCGGCGCACGGAGATCAAGTGACGTGAATGACCTCTTCGTCCTCTTCCACGTGTTGTTCCACGGCGCGACTCGTCAGCGTGGGTGAGGTGATCCCGGCGATGGCCGGGATGAGGCCCACAATGGCGTAGACCACTCCGCTCGTCTGGTTGACACCGAGCGCTTCTGGCTCGACGAAGGTCACTATCCCGAAGGCCAGCAGCGCGATACCAAGTGAGGTCATCCCCTGGCGAGCGCTGACCGGCCGGCCGGCACCGCCGAGGAACACAAGGCACAAGAGCAGGGTGATCACCGCCATAACCACCGTGAACCCCAGGTGAGCATCTGCGCCGGGCTCCAGGGTTGCCGGACCGCCGTCGTCCTCTCGACACGGCCAGTAGCTCGATCCGTTCTCATGGCACCTCTCGATTTCGGTGCCTTTTACCCCCGGCCGATACCGACGAACCCTCAGGTCGACTCGGGTGATAGACGGGCCCGCAGCGTGTCGAGTGCCCTGCTGATCAAGCGGGAGACCTGCATCTGAGACACCCCGACCACCTCGGCGATGTCTGACTGGGTCATATCCTCGAAGAACCGGAGGAAGAGCACCTCCTGCTCCTGGGGGTCGAGGTCCGAGATGAGCGGCTCCAGGGAATGCCATATGTCGGCCAGGTCGAACTGCTCGTCATCGCTGCCGAGGACTCGCATGAGCGTGGTCTCGTCGTCTTCGGAGAAGGGAGCATCGACCGATCGCGCGTTGTAGGCGAGAGCTGCCTCCATGGCGTCCTCGATCTCCTCGATCGGACGATTCAGCTCCTCAGCCAGTTCGGCGGCCTGAGGCATCCTTCCCAACTTCTGGGAGAGCTCGGACACAGCTCGATTGAGCTCCACCGTGGTGTCGCTGAGCGATCTCGGGACACGCACCGACCATGTGGTGTCCCTGAGGTAGCGCTTCAGGGTGCCGATGATCGTCTTGCGGGCGTAGGTGGTGAACTTGACTCCAAACTCGGGATCGAATCGGTCGATCGCGTTGACGAGGGCGATGGAGGCCGCCTGGCCCACGTCGTCGGCATGAGCCCCACCCCGCCGATACCGGTTGGCGACCGAGGCAGCCCATCCTTCGTATCTGGAGAAGATCTCGTCGCGCGCATCCCGATCGACTCCAGCCAGCTCGAATAGCTCTTCATCTGAGAGATGGGACAGCTCCTGACGCCGAACCAGCTCGAGCTCGAACCAGATCGCCTTCCCGTCCTGACCCCAACCATCAGAAAGTCGATCGAGGAGCCTGGCCACCATCTCGTCCGGAGGGCCAATGACCGAATCGCTTCTGGTCACGGTGACTCGGGCCCTGCGGCCTATCTCCTCGATGCGGACCGTCTGAGACACCTCCTTCTCGAACGTGAGGGTGACGACCTCGCTGGCGAGAAGGGCAGCATCGACGGCCCGGCTGGCGGGGGCCTCGATGATGATGGCCCTCACCACCCGACGTGCGATGAAGGGGGCGCGGGCCCCATCGGGGAGCTGGATCTCGGCAACCAGCGAGGGAGGGGTGTCGCTCGCCTGGGTCAATCGTCGACTTCGATGGACTCGGTGATCGAAAAGGCGCCGGATACCCCGGTCAGTTCGAGAAGCCGACCTACCGCACCGTGGCCAACGACGAGCTTGAGGTCTCCTCCCGATTCCTCGAGACGCGATCGCTGACTGAGCAGGACCTTGAGACCCGCAGAGTCGATGAACTCGACTCGGCGTAGGTCCAGGATCACGGGCTGTCCCATGTACGGCGCGAGGGCCAGCTCGACGCGGGGCGCCGAAGCCAGGTCGATCTCGCCCGTGGCGACGATCACGTCCTGTTCCCCGATGCGAGTCGTCTCGAGGGCGAGTTGCGGGCCAAGCCCCATCTCCGAACTCCCTTCCCGGATTCGGGCGTCACTTTTCCTCGGGCCAATCTCGAACCAAGCGGAAACGGCGCCTCCGCTGGAGTCGACACCCCAACTATCTGCGATCTTATCCACAATCGCGAGACCCCGGCTCGCCTCGGCTCGCGTCGAGTTGTGGAAGGAATCGGGTAGATCGAAGCTGATACCGTCGTGTGCAACCGTCAGACGCAGCGCCACACCGTCTGGCTCGACACCGATGGTCAACCTCGATCCCGAGGGAAGTCCGCTGTGGATCACAGCATTGTTCACCAACTCGGTGACGGCCAGCAATGCGTCGTCGAGTCGGGGATGGCCGGCGATCCAGGTAGCCACGGCAAGACGTGCCACCGCTCCTGCGGATCGTCGAGCCGGGATCGCCAACTGGCTCATGGCTTGATTCCTGTTTCATCCTCGCAGGGCGTCGATCAGCTCTTCTTTCGTCATATCGGATCGTCCCTCGATACCGACGTCCCTGGCCTTTTCGTAAAGCTGATCAATAGTCCAGTCTTCATACGAACCGGACCCGCCACGGTCAGCCATCTCGTCCGGCGGCGTGTTGGCGATCCGGGCGGCCTTCTCCTTGCTCACGCCTTCTTCACGCAACGCCTCGTACCGTTCGTCGTCTTTGATCGATGGTCCGTGATCTTTGCCCATCACATACCTCATTCATTTGGCTTGAATCGATCTATACCCGGGGGACGCAGGTGTAAACCGAGGTGGACGGGAGGCTCGACATGACCGAAAACGGCGATCGAGAAAGGGCCGATGTCGACGATCAGTTTCGCTCTCTCATGGAGGGCTTGCGCACAACGTTGCCCGGCGTGCAGGTGCTGTTCGCCTTTCTCCTCGTTCTCCCGCTCCAGGCGGAATTCACCAGCATCACCGATGCAGAGCGGATCTCCTATTACGTGTCGTTCTTCGGGTCGGCGATGGCCTCGGTCCTTCTCATCGCCCCATCCGCACATCAGAGGCTGCGGGCCCCGGTCAACGGTGTCGATCGCCATTCCAAACGGCACCTGGCGATTGCGGTGAACATCACCATCGTCGGCACGGTCATCTTCGCCATCGCCCTCGCTGCGGCGGTATTCCTCATCTCCAGTCTCACCCTCACCGACAGCTTCGCCATCGCTGCCACCCTCGCGGTGGCGGCGGTCACGGTCTGGGCCTGGTTCTACATCCCCCTGGTCACCTTCGAACGCCACTGAGCGTCGCCCGGTTTCTGTCGCCCCGCCATGGGGTAAGTCCCCGTGTTCCATGGAGGTGGAACGATGACTGAATACACAGAACCCGAATACACAGCTCACGGTCAGCCCACCGACGTGGCGACCAGGGAAGATGAAGTCTCGGCTCGAGAGAGATTTGGAGGGGCCGATTTGGTGGCGTCCATCTTGGGGATGCTCACCGGCCTGGGGGCTCTGGTTCTTCTCGGGGCTCTGTTTGCGGCCGGTGCCGCCAACATCGAGCTGCAGACCAACCTCATCAATCAAGAAGGCACCCTCGATGAGGTGGAGATGATCGGTGCCGTCACGGCCGTTGCCGTGGCGTTCGTGTCCTTCCTGCTCGGTGGTATCGCCGCCGGGCGAATGGCCCGCTTCGACGGCAGTATGAATGGCCTGGGCGCCGGTCTTTGGTTCCTGCTCCTGGTGGCGATCTTCGGGGCACTGGGTGCCTGGGTCGGTCAGGAGTACAACGCCTTCGCCGTGGCGAATCTGCCCAACTGGGTGTCGCAGATCGACGTCGACGAAGTGACCACCGCCGCCATCGTGTTGTCCGCGGTCTTCGCTGCGGCGGTCCTGCTCGGCGGCTATCTCGGCGGGCGGATAGGGGACGCGCACAACCGCAAGGTGGATGCCGCCGTCATCGAAGACGCCATCCATCCACCGGCGTATCTGTCTGGGAGGTGAGCCATGTACATCAGCATCGGAGGCCTGATCCTCCTGATCCTGATCCTGATCCTCATCTTCTGATGAGGCATTGATCGAAGACCCAAATCTGATACCAATGCAATCGAGGGAGCCGGCTTCGCCGGCTCCCTCTTCATAAATCCAGAGCGACGCCTGGATCAGGCCACTGCGGCGTCCAGGGTGATAGGGACGTTGCCGGCGAGAGCCTGCGACACCGGGCAGTTCTCCTTGGCATCTTCGGCCAGACTGAGGAACTCCTCTTCCCCGACGCCGCCTGCTGATCCCCGCACCGTGAGCGTCATGGCGGTGATCCCCTCACCGGGGACGAAGGTGGCGGTCGCGACGGCGTCGATCACGATATTCGATCCCCCTGCCTTGCCCAGCCGCCCCGAGAAGGCCATGCAGTAGCAGGCGGCATGGGCCGCGGCGATCAGCTCCTCCGGACTGGTGAAACCGTCATGGGCTTCGCTGCGGGCCTTCCAGGAGACCTGCATCGGCCCGGCCGCCCCACTGTCGAGGGTCGTGGTGCCAGAGCCACCGGTCAGGTCCCCTTCCCAGTGGGCGCGCCCTGTGCTGTCGAGTCCCATATCTGTGTTTCCTTTCGCTCGCGCCCCGACGAGCCTAACGGTCCCTGGAAATGCCGACGTGGAGCGGCTTCAGGCGGCAATCCCGAGGTGGACACTGACCCGAACGACCTCGAGCCGGTCAGCAGCTCCGCGTACTCGCCGCAGACGCAGCGGTAGCGAACCACCATGCCGTCAGTTGTGTTGACGATCCCAATGAGATCGGACCCCCATATCAGGGCGTCCCGATCCAACCTCTCACACCGTGCGAGGAACACCTGGGGTCTCCTTGCTGAGGGTGAGCCGGTAACGGCCGAGTCTCACCGAACGATGGTTGTACCTGGGACGGGGCTGGACCCCGGCCCGGGTATGTCGGTATGCGCGTGCCTCCTCCCGCCTTTCATCGAGGATGTTCTGCGCGACCAGGTATGCGATAGCGGGGTGCCCATACATCGGACTTCCTCCTGGACCAAATCCCTTACGTAATGCCCGTTCTTCTATACGCTCATTACCTTACTGAGGACGAATGTAACAAGTCAAACCAATTTGTCTCATTACCGGCCGGAGGGGATCCGGCCGCCGACTACCAGGTCAGCTTGCCGCGTCGGTAGACGCGATGCGGGGTATTTTCCCCGCCGGCGATCGATTCACTGCCGGTCATAGCCCCTCCCCCCGTCCTAGATTCTGCCCATGGCCACGACGAACTTGGACACCCGCCGACCCGTCTGGTGGTGGGTCCACGACGTCGTCGTCGGCCTGCTAGCCGGCTTCGGCGTGGGTGCGGTGGCCGGGCTCTTCCTCAACGGCCTCGTCGAGAACAACGTGGTGGTCCTGGTGTGCGCCGTCCTCGGCGCTGCTGCCGGCATCACTGTGCTGGTGAAGAATCACCGCGAGGCGGGCCGTTTTCTCAACGGGGTGGTAGTGGTGAGCTGGGTCCTGCTCATCCTCTCGGCCGGCTTTCTCGGCCTCTTCATCTGGGCGGTCTTGAACTTCGAGTGACGCTCAGTCCGGCTGGGGGGGTGGGGCGGCGGGTGAATCGATGTCGGTGGGGCCGGCCAGTGCGTATGAGACGGTCTGTTCCAGGCTCATCGCCTGTCCCTCCCGGTAGTGGATCGCCTCCTCGCCGGTGAGGGCCTCCAGCACTTCGTAGTCCAGCCCCTCGATCCTGTTGATCTCGCTACGCACGATCTCCGTTCCCGAGGTGATGCGGAGCCGATGAAAGGCCCCGGCCAGGCGAAGGGCGCGGCGGCGGTCACCCAGAGCCAGCGCCAGACCGGCCACCGCGGCCACCAGCAAGACCACGCCGCTGACGTCGTCGTGATCCGCGAACAGGGCGAGGCCCCGTGACGCATACTCCCATGCCTGCTCGTAGTCGCCGAGACGCCGGGACATGTCGCCAACCTCGAAGAGACCCCAGCCCATCCCGAACTCGTTGCCGGCCTGGCTGTAGTACTCGATGCTCCGTTTGGTGTGCTCGATCGCCTCTTCGAGCCTGTGAGATGCCGCAGAGTCGGCGCCGGGCTCGGCAGAGACAGCCGTGTATGCAATCAGGTTCCCACGGGCCCACTCGACGTCACCCAGCCCACCGACGTCGCCGAGGTCGGTGTAGAGCCGCTCCGCCTCATCCAAGGCCTCGTTGGAGGCATCGAAATCCTGGTTCTCGCCGAAGGCAACGGACAGGGCCACGTTGTAGAGCGCGTTCGCAATCTCCTTGGGATCGCCGAGCTCACGCTGCATCTCCAGTGCCTGTCTGTACACCACGACGACATCATTCATCTCTGACAGCCACCAGAGGATCCCGCCGAGGGCCTCGACCGCCTTTGCCCGGCATCTCTGCTCCCCGCCCTCAATCGCCAGGACCTGGTCGAGCCGGATACGTGCCTCGTGGAGGTGCCCTCTGGCCTGCCAGAACCTCCAAGCTCCAGCCGCCAGCCGCAGAGCAAGATCCGTCTCACCGGATGCGACGGCCCAATCCAGGGCAGAGTTGATGTTGTCGTGCTCGCGCTCCAGCAGGTCGAGCCATTCCTTTCGTTCCTTGCGGAGCAGATGGGGAGCGGCCGACTCGACCAGATCGGTGTAGGCGACCAGATGACGGCGGGACAGGTCTGGCTCCTCGCCCGATTCCTCCAGCCGCTCCATGGCGTACTCCCTGATCACGTGCAACATCCGAAAACGGGGCGGGCCCCCGACTCTCACGGCGTCATCCACCCGAAATATGAGGCTCTGGTCGACGAGGGAAGAGAGGACATCGATCACCTCCTCACCCAGATCCTCCTTCGGCCCGCACACAGCCTCGATCTCCTCGAGCCGGGCGCCACCGTTGAACACCGAGAAACGGGCGAACAGCCGGCTACCGGAAGGCCCGAGCAGGTCGTGGCTCCACGCGATCGCGCTCTGGATGGTTCGCTGTCTCGCCGGCAGGTCAACCGAGCCCGAGCTGAGCATGCTCGCCCCGAGACGGGACAGGATCTGGTCCACCGTGAGGAGACGGAGCCTCGAGGCCACCAGCTCGATGGCGAGCGGGAGCCCGTCGAGACGTCGCACCAATTCGATCACCACGGGCGCGTTCTCGGTGGTCAGTCTGAAGTCGGGTCGAACCGACATCGCTCGGTCCGTGAAGAGGCGTATCGCTTCCGACTCCATCAGACGACTGAGGTCGCCGCCTCCGCCAAGCCCGGATACATCCAGGGGAGGGACCGGAAGCTCCTGCTCCCCGCCGATACGGAGGGGCGCCCGCGAGGTGACCAGCAGCTTGACCCTCGGGGCGGCCCGCAACATGGTCCCGACGAGAGTGGCCCCTTCCAGGAGCTGCTCAAAGTTGTCGAGGATCATCAGGACGGACTTGTCGGCCAACTGGCTCTGGAGACGCATCTCCGGCGACTCGCCTGGGGCAGAGGCCTGGATGCCCAGCGTCTCGAGAATTCGGGCCGGCAGCATCTCGACGTCGGTCACCGGTGCCAGGTCGACGAAGAACACGCCATCCGAGAAGCCGTCGGCCACCTCGGCGGCCACCTGAAGCGAGAGACGTGTCTTGCCGGTGCCGCCCGGACCGGTGAATGTCAGCAGGCGGGTCGTCTCCATGAGACGCACCGCCTCGTCCAGCTCACGCTCCCTCCCCACGAAGGTGGTGAGCAGTCGGGGAAGGTTGTTGGGAATAGCGTCGAGGGTTCGCAAGAGGGGAAAGTCGGCCTGCAAACCGGAGGCGACGAGTTGAAAGATGGTCTCGGGCTCCGCAAGGTCCTTGAGCCTGTGCTTGCCCAAGTCCCGCAGAGTCACGTCTGGGGGCAGCGTGCGCTCCACCAGGACCGCGGTCGGCTCGGAGAGGACTACCTGTCCGCCGTGGGCCGAGTCCGCGATCCGCGCAGCGCGATGCACATCGAGACCGACATAGTCCGAGGCGCCGAGCGCACCGAGACCGGTGTGGAGACCCATGCGGACCCGCACCGTGCCGTTGGGGGGCCAGTCATGCTCCATGAGGGCGTGTTGGGCTTGAAGAGAGGCGGTCAGCGCATCGGCAGCACCCGGGAAGACCGCGAAGAACGAGTCGCCCTCCGTCTTGACCACCACGCCATGATGGTCTTCTATCGCCTGCCCCACGAGACGGTTGTGGGCCTCGAGGACCGGGACCCAGCCTTCACCCAGAGCCTGGACCAGCCTGGTCGAGCCCTCGATGTCGGTGAATAGGAAGGTGACGGTCCCCGTCGGCAGCGTATGGCCATTGGACGGTGACACCTCGGCCAAGACGTTAGTTGGGATCTGCTCGGCTCAGCCCAGAGCGGGAATCACCTTCTCGCCGTAGGCCTCGAGAGTCCCGTCCATGTCGTCATGCATCAGGTAGATCCCGAAGTGCCCCACACCCAGCGACTCGAGCAAGGAGAGCTTCTCGATGTGAGCCTCGACAGGGCCCACCACGCAGAATCGGTCGACGATCTCGTCCGGGACGAATTCCGTGGATGGGTTACCCGACTTCCCGTGGTGGTCGTAGTCGTACGACTCCCGCGCCCTGATGTAATCGGAGAGCACCCTGGGCACCTTGTCCCGGTCCTCCCCATAGCGATTGACCATGTCCACGACGTGGTTGCCGACCATGCCCCCGAACCATCGCAACTGGTCCCGCTGATGGTCCACATCGGCACCGACGTATGCGGGGGCGACGACGCAGATGTCGATGTCTTCGGGGCTCCGGCCCGCGGCCTCTGCGGCGGATCGCACCGCCCCGACCGTCCACTCCAGGATCTGCGGATCGGCCAGTTGGAGGATGTAACCGTCGGCATGCTCGCCGGCCGTGGCCAGGGCGTTTGGGCCGTACCCGGCCACCCACACGGGCAGATCCCATCCCTGGGTCAACCAGGGAATGCGAAGGCTCCGACCGTTGTACTCGACTTCCTGACCAGCCACCAAACCCTTGATGACCCGCATCGACTCGACCATCGTCTGCAGGGTCTTCGGCTGCCGTCCGATGTACCGGAGCGCCGAATCACCCCGACCCATGCCGCAGATCGTCCGTGGCCCGTACATATCGTTCAACGTGGCGAACAACGACGCCAGGACCGTCCAATCACGGGTGCCCGGGTTGGTCACCATCGGACCGACGATCATGTTCTCCGTCTCGGCGAGCATCCGCGAGTAGATGACGAAGGGCTCCTGCCACAACACATGGGAGTCGAAGGTCCAGGCATGGGTGTAGCCCATTCCCTCGGCCCTCTTGGTCAACTCGATCACCCTCGAGGCGGGTGGATCGGTCTGCAGGACGACACCGAAATCCATGTGAGAACGGTACCGGAGACCTCCGGGCAGACCCGAACCAATCCCGACCTCCCCGGTTATCGTCTCGGGTAATTGGGACGCAGCGTGTCGTATGTGACACTTGTCGCTCCCAATTACGGACAGGTTGAAGGCGAGAGAGCGCTTTGGACTACCCGGTCTCGGACGAGACGAAGTTCTATCACGAGCCCGAACCACTCACCCTGGAGAGCGGTGGGGCCCTGGAGGGTGTCCGGGTGGGATACCGGACCTGGGGTGAGCCCCGGAGCGAGGCCACGCTGATCTGTCACGCCCTCACTGGCAGCGCCGACGCCGACGAATGGTGGGAGGGGCTCTTCGGCCCCAACCGGACCTTCGACCCCGAGCACGACTACATCATCGCCAGCAACGTGCTTGGTGGCTGCTACGGCACCACCGGCCCGAGCTCGAAGCGGCCCGGCTCAGAGGACTGGTACGGGCGTGACTTCCCACGCGTCACCATCCGGGACATGGTGGCGGTGCAGGCCCGACTCATCGACCATCTCGAGGTGGACAAGCTTCGTCTGGTCATCGGGGGCTCGATGGGTGGGATGCAGGCTCTGGAATGGGCCGCCATGCACCCCGACCGCGTCGAGGGGGCGGTCGCCATCGGGGTCGGGTCCCATCACTCGGCATGGAGCGTGGCCTTCTCCGAGGCGCAGAGGGCGGCGATATGGGCCGACCCGAAATTCCTGGACGGCGCATATCGGCCCGGTGAGGGCCCCGACAACGGACTGGCGGTGGCCCGGATGATCGCCATGATCTCATATCGGGGCCGGGCCAACTTCGAGTCCAGATTCGGCCGTAAGACCCTCGAAGACGAGTTCGAGATCCAGTCCTACCTCCGTTACCAGGGTATGAAGCTGGTGGGTCGTTTCGACGCCAACACCTATCTGCGTCTCGTCGATGCCATGGACAGTCACGACCTGGCCCGGGGTCGCGGCGAGATGTCCGACGTCCTGAGCGGTATGAAGACGCCATTCCTGACCATCGGCATTTCGAGCGACATCCTCTACCCGGCGGCAGAGGTGGAGGAGCTGGCCATCGCCCTGCCCAACGCTCGCTATCAGATGCTTCATGCCCCCCAGGGCCACGATTCGTTTCTCATCGACATGGCCAACGTGGATGGCATCGTGAGCCGCTTCAAGCATGATCTGGCCCGTGGGATCACCCCGGCCGACGACCTCGCCACGGGGGCCGGACGAGGGTCATCCTGGGCCTTCTGACCTTCAAGGCAGACCGGTGAGCGCGCTACCTCTCCGTCTGCTTCCCGACATGGCCGGAGTCGATGACGCAGGCAGGCTCAGCGTCGGGGGGTGCGACATCGCCGATCTCGCCGACGAGCACGGCACCCCCCTGTTCGTCTACGACGAGACCCATCTTCGCAACCGCTGCAGGGAGGCGGTCGCCGCCTTCCCCGACGGTGTCGCCTACGCCACCAAGGCCTTCTTATGCGGGGCGATGGCAAGATTGGCCCACGAGGAGGGGATGTTTCTCGACGTGGCCACCGGTGGCGAGATACACATCTCGCTCGCCTCGGGGGTTCCCGCGGAGCGTCTCATCTTCCATGGCAACAACAAGTCGACCAACGAGCTGAGCCTCGCCCTCGAGGCCGGTATCGGCCGCATAGTGATCGATTCGTCGATCGAGATGGACCGGATCGAAGCACTGGTGGCATCGGGTGCCCGCCCCCCCACGGTGCTGATCAGGGTCAACCCCGGAGTGGAGGCACACACCCACGAGTATCTCCGCACCGGCGCCACGGACTCCAAATTCGGGATTGCGATCGCGGGAGGCGAGGCAGCCGAGGCGATCGCGCGGGCACGAGCCTCCTCGGCCATGTCCCTCGTCGGCCTGCATGCCCACCTGGGCAGTCAGGTCTTCGACGTGGAGTCATTCGAGAAGGGGATCGAGATCCTCTCCCGCTTCGCCCGGCCGCTGGGCCTGGGAGAGCTCTCGATCGGTGGAGGGCTGGGGGTCGCCTATGTGGAGGGCGAGAGAGCGCCCACGATCTCTGAATGGGGTGAGGCTGTGGCAAATGGGGCCGCGGCGGCCGGCGTCGAAGCCCGCCTCATGGCAGAACCGGGACGAGCCATCGTCGCCCAGGCCGCGGTGACCGTTTACACCGTGGGCACCATCAAGGAGATCCCCGGGGTCAGGACCTATGTCTCGGTCGACGGTGGGATGAGCGACAATCCCCGGCCCGTCCTGTACGGAAGCGGGTACGAGGTGTTCGCCCCGGCAGCGACGGCAGCCGACCGGCCCCGCTCCATCCGGCTGGTGGGGAAACACTGCGAATCGGGCGATGTGCTGGCCTGGGACGCCCGCATCCCGGCGCAGGTCGGGGTTGGCGACTATCTGGCCACTCCGGTCAGCGGCGCCTATGGCCACTCGATGGGATCCAACTACAACATGGTCCGTCGTCCCGCGGTGGTCTTTGTCATGGATGGTGAGGCCCGTCTCGTGGTCAGACGTGAGACCAACGACGACCTTCTCGCCCGCGATCTGGTCGCCGGTCCCGGCTAGACGAGGCGGCTAGCCCTCCACTGCGAAGGGCAGCTCGAACCAGGCGGCTCGGGCGCCGCATGGGTCGTCGACCAGGGTGAGCGTCAGCGTGTCATCATCGACGACGGCGCCGTACACACCGGTCTGTCCCGGGCATTCCCCTGCCACGCCGGACACGAAGATGACGTTGACCTCGTCCCGCGCCACAAACCCGACGGTGAGTGGCTGGTCGGGGTCTGCATCGGGGCCAAGCACCACGTAGTCACCGGCGTCGTTGACCCGGAGCACTGCCCGCTCGTTCTCCCAGTTCCCGGTGAGATCGGAGAGCACCGGGATCGGAGGTGTGGAAGTGGTCGCCTGCACGCTGGTCATGGTGCTTGGCATCGAGGTGCCCACGCCGGTGCTGGTGGTGGTGGAGTCACCCGCCCCGTCCCCACAAGAGATCGCAAGTAGACCCGCGATCAGGGACCCTGTGAGCAGACGTGACACCGACCTGGAACGTGTCGCCGCGTACTCACGGTTGCCGGCACGACCCGATCCTCTGCTCACCCGTGGGTGGGGAAGCCGAGGTCGACACCGCGATGGATCGGGTCGGCCCAACGGGAGATGACCACTTTCTGCCGGGTGTAGAAGTGGACCCCCTCGGGCCCATAGATGGCGTGGCTGCCAAAGATGGAATCCTTCCAGCCCCCGAAGCTGTAGAAGGAGAGCGGGACGGGGATCGGGACATTGATCCCGACCATGCCCACCTCGACCTCTGCCTGGAACTTGCGGGCCGCGCCCCCGTCATTCGTGAACACCGCGGTCCCGTTGCCGTAGGGATTCTCATTGATCAGCCTGATCGCCTCTTCGTAGTGCTCCATGCGAACGGTCGAGAGCACCGGCCCGAAGATCTCGTCGGTGTACACGGACATGTCGGTGGTCACGTGATCCAGGAGCGTCGGCCCGAGGAAGAAGCCGTTCTCGTGTCCCTCCACCACCAAGTCGCGCCCGTCAGACACGAGGAGGGCGCCCGACTCTTCGCCCGCGTCCACATAACCACGCACCTTCTCCAGATGTTGCCGGGTCACCAGCGGGCCCATCTCCACGCCGGTCTCGTCGCCCGGCCCCACCTTGAGCTTCCCGATCCTCGTCTTCACCCCGTCGACCAGTGAGTCCCCGGCGTCGCCCACGGCGACCACCGCCGAGATGGCCATGCATCGTTCTCCCGCCGAGCCGTAGCCCGCAGACACCGCGGCATCGGCGGCGAGATCCATGTCCGCGTCGGGGAGGACGATCATGTGATTCTTGGCCCCGCCCAGCGCCTGGACGCGCTTCCCATTCCGGGTCCCGGTCTCATAGATGTAACGGGCGATCGGAGTGGATCCCACGAATGAGACGGCTGCCACCAGCGGATGTTCGAGGAGGGCGTCGACGGCCTCCTTGTCACCGTGAATCACGTTGAACACCCCATCTGGCAGCCCAGCCTCGGCCAATAGCTCGGCTGCGAGCAGCGAAGCCGAGGGGTCCTTCTCGGATGGCTTGAGAACGAAGGTGTTGCCGCAAGCTATGGCCAGCGGGTACATCCACATCGGGACCATGGCCGGGAAGTTGAAGGGGGTGATGCCGGCCACGACGCCGAGCGGTTGCCGGATGGTGTAGGTGTCCACCCCCGTCGAGACCTGCTCCGAGAAGTCGCCCTTGAGCACGTGCGCGATGTTGCAGGCGAACTCGACGACTTCGAGACCGCGTTGCACTTCCCCCATCGCATCGTCGATGGTCTTCCCGTGCTCCGCGGTCAGCAACCTGGCGAAATCCATTCTCCGCCCGGCGACCAACTCACGGAAGGCGAACATCACGTTTTGACGCTGAGTGAGTGATGAGAACCGCCAGGTCTCGAATGCATCCCGGGCGGTGCGAACGGCACGATCCACGTCGGCCGTCGAGCCGAGCACGACTTCGCCGGTCTGCTCTCCGGTGGCGGGGTTGAAAACCGGGCCGACCCGATCGGACGACCCGCCGGTGAGCCCTCCATCGATCCAATGCTGGATCTGCTTCATGAGCCAATCGTAGGCGGGTTGGCCAACGACGACAGTGGGTATGTTGTCGCCGTGGTCAAGTTCAAGAGAGAGGCGACCGGGCCCGGGCAGGTGATAGATAGACGCGGATCCGGCGGTGGCGTCGGTCCGGGGATCCGCACCGTGGGCATAGGTGGCGGTGCCATTGGGGCCATCATCGTGCTGCTCCTGACGCTGTTCGGCGGTGGCGATCCCGGGGCCCTGACCGATGTGCTACAGCCCGCCAGCCCGGTATCACCCGAATCCGGGACCATCGATCCCAACGCCGATCCGGAGACAGATCTGGGCGCTTTCCTCGAAGAGGTGCTCCAGGACACACAAGCGATGTGGGTGGGAATATTCGAGGATGCCGGGCTCGAGTATCGGCCCACCAACCTGGTCCTGTTCGAGGGGCTCACCAGCTCCGGGTGCGGCGGCGCCCAGGCTCAAGTCGGTCCCCACTACTGCCCCGCCGACGAGCTCGTTTACATGGATCTCGACTTCCTCGGAGAGCTGCAGCGGAGGTTCGGGGCGGCCGGTGACACCGCCCAGGCCTACATACTTGCCCATGAGGTCGGGCACCACGTCCAGCACGTGCTCGAGATAACACAGAACGTGCAGCCCGGCGACAACCAAGCGAGCATCGCCCTCGAGCTTCAGGCCGACTGCTTCGCGGGGGTCTGGCTGTCTACGCTTCGCACCGGCTCCTCGGCTGCCGTCCTCGAGGACGGCGACCTCCAGGAAGCCCTCGACGCCGCCGCTGCGGTCGGTGACGATGCCATCCAGAGCCAGACCTCTGGCCAGGTGAATCCGGAGTCATGGACGCACGGAAGCTCCGAGCAGCGCT
This sequence comes from Acidimicrobiia bacterium, assembly GCA_025937235.1. GTDB lineage: Bacteria > Actinomycetota > Acidimicrobiia > Spongiisociales > ZC4RG35 > JARDZU01. The sequence continues at coordinate 14,629 of JAICRU010000009.1, read as the reverse complement.
TTCAGTGGTTGAAGCAGGGATTCGACACGGGCACCCCGAGCAGTTGCGACACGTTCTCAGCTCAGTAACCCCCTCCTCCTTTAGGCCTGGTAAACCGATACGGTGGCAGGGTGATCGGCAGACCCCCCTTGCGTCGGCCCTCTGATCCCTCGAACTATGTCATTACTCACCACCGCCGTCCCCCTGATCATCTACGCGGTCGGGTTCCAAACCCTGGTCTACCTGCTGTTGCCGATCCGATTCCGTCCCACATGGGCGCCGCTCGCCACTAGCTCGGTGGGGACGGCGATGGTGGGGGTTGCAGCGGTCTGGTTCGGCCCGACGACGATCGGTCTGGCCGGCCCCGACGGCGGGCTCCTCGCGTCCTGGGGATCGGCAACCCTGGTGGCTATGTCCACGGTAGGAGTGGTGATGATGAACCGGCCCCAACTACGCGGCCATCTAGCCGACCCCCGTATGGGATTGATGTCCACTCGGGCCGCCGCAGCCCACATCCTGGTCCGGATCCCGCTGATCACCGTCGTCATCGAAGAGGCTGTGTTCCGCGGGGTCCTTCATGCGGCATTGATCGCTCTCTATCCCGAGCCGCTGGCCCTGTGGGGAGGAGCCGTGCTGTTCGGGCTATGGCACGTCGGCCCTGCTCTGGATCAAGCTCATGCCAACGACAGACGCAGCATGGCCCGATTCCTCCACGTGGCCATCACCGTGGTTGCCACCACCGCCGCCGGAGCCTTCCTGGTCTGGCTTCGGATCGAGACCGGATCGATATGGGTACCGGTGGCGGTGCACGCCGGCGTCAACATGACCCTCGCCATCTTCGCCCGCTGGGCCGCTACCCCGACGGTCAAGCCGGCACTCGCGGTCGACTGAGCCCTACCCCGAGCCCTCGGCTCGCCGACGGCAACGACCTAGATCAGGCACTGGTTGGTCCCTCGACGGAGATAGCTGCCGTCGCCCGGTGAGCCCCGATATGTGTCGTTCTCGATGATGGTCCGGCCCCGGCTGAGCACCGTCTCCACCTTTCCGGTGATCTCCATCCCCTCATAGCACGAGTAATCGACCCACATGTGATGGGTCTCGGCGGAGAGGACGTGATCGGCATCGGGGTCGAACACGACGATGTCGGCATCGGAACCGACCGCGATGGTGCCCTTCTGCGGGTAGAGCCCGAACATCTTGGCCGGTGTGGTCGAGGTGACCTCGACGAACCGGTTGAGCCCGAGCCGGCCCTCGTGGACTCCACCGTGATAGATCAGCTCCATTCGATGCTCCACCCCGGGCAGGCCATTGGGGATCTGGGCGAAAGAGTCCCGACCCAACTGCTTCTGGGTCCCGAATTGGGGATGATCGCCCCAGCAGAACGGGCAATGGTCGGTGGAGACGACCTGGAGGTCGTTGGTGGCCAAACCCTGCCACAACGCCTCCTGATGCTCTTCGGCCCGGTCCCGCATCGGTGGAGAGCAGACGTACTTGGCGCCCTCGAATCCGTTCCCGAGGTCGTCGAGAGAGAGGAACAGGTACTGGGGACAGGTCTCCCCGAAAGCGTTCAGCCCCTCGTCACGCGCGTTGGCCAGCTCGAAGAGAGCCTCTGCCGCCGACATGTGGACGATGTAGAGCGGGCAGCCGGCCAGTTCGGCCAGCTTGATGGCGCGATGGGTGGCCTCGCCTTCGAGGATCGATGGCCTGGTCAGGCCGTGGTTGATCGGGTCGGTCTCTCCCCGCTCCAGGGCCTGGGCGACGAGGACATCGATGGCGATCCCATTCTCGGCATGCATCATGATGGTCGAGCCGTTCTCGGCCGCCTTCTGCATCGCCCGGAAGATCTCACCATCGGTCGAGTAGAAGACGCCCGGATAGGCCATGAACATCTTGAACGAGGTGACACCCTCGTCGATAGCGATGTCCATCTCCTTCAGCGACTGGTCGGTGACGTCACCGACGATGAGATGGAACCCGTAGTCGATGGCGCATTTGCCGTCCGCCTTGGCCATCCACGATTCGAAGCCATCCATCAGGTTCTGGCCCTTGGTCTGGACGGCGAAGTCGATGATCGTCGTGGTACCGCCCCAGGCCGCGGCCCTGGTCCCGGTCTCGAAGGTGTCTGCTGCGAAGGTCCCGCCGAACGGGAGCTCCATGTGGGTGTGGACGTCGATCCCACCGGGGATGACATAACGCCTGTCGGCATCGATCACCTTGTCCGCCCCACTCTCCCAGTCGTGGGCGCCGGGCGCGGCCAGCGCCGCCACCTTCTCCCCGTCGACCAGGACGTCGGCCACGCTGTGCTCGGTCGAAGTGACGACGGTTCCCCCCTTGATGACGGTCCTTGCCATCCCTCCTCCTTACGGTGCTACCAGGTCGCCATACGCATCCGGGCGACGGTCCCGATAGAAGGCCCACTGTTGGCGGACCTCCTCGATCATGTCGAGGTCTAGGTCCCGGACCACCAGCTCCTCATCGGTGTCCGAGGCCGACTCGCCGACCATCTGACCCCGCGGGTCGACGAAGTAGGACGACCCGTAGAAGTCGTTGTCCCCGAACGGCTCCTTACCCACCCGGTTGATGGCCCCGATGAAGTACTCGTTGGCTACGGCGGAGGCCGGTTGCTCGAGGTTCCACAGATACATCGAAAGACCCCGGCTCGTCGCCGAGGGGTTGAACACGATCCTGGCCCCGTTCAGCCCCAAGGCCCGCCACCCCTCGGGAAAATGGCGGTCGTAGCAGATGTACACCCCGATGCGGCCCACCGCGGTGTCGAAGATGGGGTACCCCGTGTTGCCGGGGCGGAAGTAGAACTTCTCCCAGAACCCCTTGACGTGCGGGATATGGGTCTTGCGATATTTGCCTAGGTACGAGCCGTCGGCATCGATCACTGCTGCGGTGTTGTAGTAGAAGCCTTCCTGCTCCATCTCGAAGATGGGGACCACCAGAACCATCCCGGTCTCCCGAGCAAGGTCCCGCATCAGCCTGGTGGTTGGACCGTCGGGAATGGGCTCGGCGTATTCGAAGTGCTCGTTCTCCTGCACCTGGCAGAAGTAGGGGCCATAGAACAACTCCTGGAAGCACATGACCTGGGCGCCCTGTTTGGCCGCCTCACGGGCGTAATCGGCGTTCTTCTTGATCATCGTGTCTTTGTCGCCGGTCCACTCGGTCTGGACGATGGCGGCCCTGACGATGTTGGGCATATGACCTCCCTTGACTTCTGTGAAAGGTAGCGGAGGTTCTGTGAACCCAATTTGGCTGTGGCGCCCGAATCAGGTCCACAGAGCCTCTAGCTTCCACCCTCCTGGAGCTCGATTTCCCGGCGCTCGTAGCCGTCACCGGTGACGTCGGCGTCACCCAGTGCGTCGACTGCGGCCTGGGCCAGATCGGTCCGGTACACATCATCGGTGATCTCCACGCCCTGCAGCTCGACCACCTGCTCGTTGGCGATGGCGACGGTCTGATCCCAGAGCTCCTCGTTCATGACCCCGATGCCGTTGCTGGCGGGGAAGATCAGGCCCAGGATCTCGTTGAGCTGCCATTCCTGGTGGCTTTGGCCAAGGGTGGAGCCGTTGTTCAAGACCACCTCGACACATTCGTCGAAGGCGTCGAGGCAATGGATCCAGCCCTGGAAGGTGGCGGTGAGAAACCTGGTGGCGATCTCCTCGTTGCCCTCCTCGGCGATCCAGTCCGCGTTCACCCACAGCCCGTCCTGGAGCATGGCGGTCGCGACGGACTCGTCGTTGTAGTCGATGACACTGAGGTCCTCGGGCTGATACAACTCCCCCGTGTCCGGGTTGACCGCCTCCAGCACCTGGGCGTACTCGTTGTAGATCATCGCCTCGGCTGCGTCGATCTCATCGGTGAGGAGGGCGTTCATCGTGAAGTCCTGAGCGACCAGCTCGCCGACCTCGACATCGAATTTCTCGATGGCGGCGAGTACCTCGTACTCGTTGCCGAAACCCCAGTTCCCCACTTTCTTGCCCTCCCAGTCGGCCGGCGTCTCGATGCCGGAGTCGGCCCAGGAGACCTGAAGGGTCCCGGATCGCTCGAATACCTGGGCGATGTTGATGATGTCGGCGCCCCCCTCCCTGGAGACGAGTGCCTTGGGCACCCAGGCGATGCCGAACTCCGCCCCCCCGGTGGCCAGGACCTGCTGGGGGACGATCTCGACCGCGCCCTCCAGGATCTCCACCTCAAGACACTGCTCCTCGTAGAACCCGTTGTCCCGCGCCACGTAGTACCCGGCGAACTGGGACTGGGCGAACCACTGCAGTTGGAGCCGCACCGGGTCGGGCTCGGTGCACTCGGCCGGAGCCGCGGTTCCATCGCCGCCGCCTTCGCCATCATCGCCGCCATCGGTGTCTCCACACGCCGCCAGGACGAGGGCGAAGACCGGCAGCCACAAGAGACCACGCCGCCATCTGCTCGTGTTCATCTGCTTCCTCCTGATCCAGATTGAGGGTCACGATATCGGCCGTCGATGGGACCTGCCCGCGGCAATCGGTCGTGGGCTAGTCGCTCGAGCGGAACGCGACATGCCACGGCATGAGCCGGCGCTCTGCCACCAGGATGAGCAGGTAGAAGGTCACACCGAGAATCGATGCCACCAGGATCGCCGCCCAGGCGTCGGGAAACTGGAACAGCTGGGCGCGGTTCACGATGTACTGGCCCAGCACATCTTGAGGGCCGCCGAAGTACTCGGAGATGATGGCGGCGATCAGGGACAGCACCGAGGCCACCTTGATCGAAGAGAAGAAGTAAGGCAATGCCCGCGGGATGCGTATCCGTCTGGTGACCTCGGCCGGAGTGGCGGCGATGGAGCGCATCAACTCCAGCTCGGCAGGGTCCACCTCGAGCAGACCCCGGGTGGTGTTGATCATCACGGGGAAGTACACGACCACCGCCACCACCGCCATCTTGGAGAAGGGGTTGGTCAGACCGAACCAGCTGTTGAAGATGGGGGCCAGCGCTGCGATCGGGGTCGCGTTCAGGGCGATGGCGATGGGCAGCATCCCCTCTCGAAACCCAACCCACCTTGCCGCGGCGAGAGAGGTGGCAATGGCGAGGGTGGTTCCGATGACGAAGCCCGCAGTGGCCTCGTACAGGGTCCGCAGCCCTGCGCCCCAGATGGTCCCGAACGTCTCGGTGAAGCTGGTCAGGATCTCACTCGGTTTGGATAGGACGAACGACTCCACACCTAGAAGCCGGGTCAGGCCCTCCCAGATCAGTATCACCGCCAGGAAGGCGATGACAGCGGGGAGGTATCGGCGGAGCAGCCGCACCGGCGAGGATCTCCGACCGCTAGCAGGGAGATCTCCCTCGAATGAGGCGAACAGGTCGGTCTCGGCTGTCTCCCGTATCAGGTCGTCACGTTCGGTCACGTGGCAGCTCCTCCCGCTTCGCCTTTGCGCAACGCTTCCCTGACCTCGATAACGAGGTCGAAGTATTTCGACTGCTCACGGGTGTCCTGGTCACGTCGGCGAGGGAGGTCGACGATGATCTCGTCGCTGATCCGCCCGGGCCGGGGGGACATCACGACGACGCGGGTGGAGAGGAACACCGCTTCGGGGATGGAATGGGTGACGAACACGACACTGGTGCCGGTTTCCCCCCATAGCCGTAACACCTCCTGCTGCATCGCCTCCCGTGTCATCTCGTCGAGGGCGCCAAACGGCTCGTCCATGAGCAGGAGCGAGGGTCGGAAGGCGAGAGCACGTGCGATCGCCACTCTCTGTTGCATTCCCCCGGAAAGCTGCCATGGAAAGTGGTCGGCGAAGGCCGCGAGCTGGACCAGATCGAGCATCTCGGTGGCCCGGGTGGAGCGCTCCTCTGAGGGGAAGTCCATGATCTCGAGCGGCAACTCGACGTTCTTCTGGACACTACGCCAGTCGAGCAGGGTGGCCGACTGGAAGACGATCCCGTAGTCACGGTCGAGGCGTGCCTGCCCGGGAGTCTTCCCGTTCACCACCAGGGTCCCGGTGGTCGGGCCGACCAGGTCACCGATGAGACGAAGCAGAGTCGACTTGCCACACCCCGATGGCCCGATCAGCGATATGAAGTCGCCCTGGTCGATCTGGAGGTCGATGCCACGAAGGGCCTCGATCTGTCCGTCTCCGGTTCCGAACGTCTTGCCGACGCCCCTCGCTTCCACCACGAGGGAGCTCACCCGATAAGCCTCCGGTTTGCCTGCACCCAACGGTGCTCGATTGCGGTGACCAGGCCGACGAAGGCGATACCGGCCAGACCGGCGATGAGCACGGCTGCAAACAGCTTCTCGGGCGCCGCGGTGAACTGCTGGGAGAACTGGAGCAGGTCTCGCCCCAGACCGCCGCGCAGCCCGGCCGGGAGCTCGCCGACTATGGCGCCGATCACGCTGGCGGCCGCCGACACCTTGAGGGCGGTGAAGATGTAGGGCATGGCGGCCGGCACCTGGAGCTTCCACAAAGTCTCGTTGGTGGTGCTGGCGTAGCTACGCATCAGCTCCATGGCGGTCGGCTGCGGGGAGCGCAGGCCGCGCAACGTGTTGATCGCCACCGGGAAGAAAGTGAGATAGGCAGCGATCAGCGAGACGCTCAGCCACTGAGGAAGATCGATCCTTCCCCCCCACACCACCACCATTGGGGCGATTGCGATGATCGGGACGGTCTGGGAGGCGACCACATACGGCATGAAGGCGCGCTCGGCCATGGTCGACCTCACGAAGAGCACCCCTAGGCCAAACCCCACCGCGCCACCGATCACGAACCCGACAAACGCCTCTCGAAGCGTCATCAGGGCCGCTCGCAACTCGACGAGGATGAACGGGGGGCCGTTCCGCTGCGCCGGGCGGAAGAGGGTGAGGAAGATGTCCCAAGTGTGGGGCATGGTCCGGTCATCGGGCGAGACCGGGTTCTCCCAGCCCATCGCGGTCCAGACCAACTTGTACCCCTCCCACAGGAGCACGAAAGCCACCACTACTGCGAGGATCGAGAGCCCGCTCCGGGCTAACCGTCGATTGGCTCCTCCCATGGCGGCCGGACTCTAACGAGGCTCTCCGGGCCGGCCCTTCAGTGACCCACCGAGCGCGGCTCGTCGCTGGGGTCGGGGAGACCGGTGGGTGGGACATCGACCGTGCGAGTCCGATCCAACCTGGTGGCCATGGGCACGAAGAGCATGGCGAAGACAGCCAGTGCCAGCCCGGTGTAGATCAAGGTGCGCTGCACGCCGAACACACCGGCGAGAAAAGGTGCGATCGCCAAGGGGAGGAGATGCCCCACCTCGGAGTGGACCTGGGTGACGCCGGTGATCCTCCCCATCAGCGCCTCCGGGGTGTTCAACTGGATCAGCGTCCGCAGCAATGGTGCCATGGCGCCGATGAGCAGTCCCCAGAACACACCGGCGACCACCACCACTCTCAGTTGGTCTGTGCCGACATAGGCGAGGACTCCCAGCGAGTTGAGGGCGACCATCAAGACCAGGGTGCGAGCGGTCCGATACCGCGCCGGGAGACGGGCCGAGATCACGGTGCCGGCCACGAGACCGAGCCCGAAGATCGAGTTGACCCAACCGAGGGTCTCGGGCTCCACCTGGAGAATGTCCCGGTAGAAGAGTGGCTCCAGGGCGCTGAACGTGCCGAACAGGACCCACACCGAGGATCCCAGCCAGACGTAGAAGCGAAGACGCCGATGCCCGTAGGCGTAGGAGAAGCCTTCCCTCAGCTCGCGGAAACCCTCCCTCTCTTTCTCCTCCCTGGCCATCTTCCGCACCTTCACCGGCACGATGATCAACGCGGCCACCGCTGACGTGACGGCATCTAGAACGAAGATGCCGTCGAGGCCGACGCTGCCGGCGATGATCGCTCCGAGTGCCGGACCGACCACGAAGGCTGCCCAGGAGGCCCCTTCTATATAGCCATTGATGCGGGCCAAGCGCTCCGGGTCCTCGGTGAGAAATGGGCCGAAGGCGGAGATGGCGGTGAACACCGGCATACCGACGAGACCCAGCAAGAACGTCGCGATCACCAGTGTCTGGAGGGTCTCGGCAAAGACCATGCCGATCGCCACCGGGATGAAGATGATCTCACATGCGATCAGGACCCGGCGGGGGTCGAATCTGTCGACGAGCACACCTGCCGCCGCAGACCCGATCAGCGAGGCGACACCGAGCGCGGCCATCACCGCTGCCACCCCTGCGGCGGAGGCCTCCATCTCGAAAGCCGCCTTGCCCCAGATCCCGACGAAGAAAGCCGCCTCACCCCCGGTCCGGGAGATGAACCTGGCCAGGACCACCCGCCTGACGTCCCTGTCAGCCCACATCGGGCGAAACGGTACCGGGTGGGGCCGGCGCCAATTCCTACATTTTCCATGTCATGAACGCGTTCCTCACCGGGGTCGCCGCCGGGTACGGCATCGCAGTCCCGGTAGGAGCCATCGCCGTCCTGATCATGGACTTGGGGATCCGACGGGGGTTCTGGCCCGCATTCGCCGCCGGGGCGGGGGCGGCCACGGCCGACCTGGTGTACGCCAGCCTGGCGGTGGTGGGCGGCACCGCCCTGGCCGCAGCGGTGGAGTCGATCGGCAGGCCTCTCCGCATCGTGAGCGGGCTCGTGCTTCTGGTCATCGGGGTCGTCGGCCTGGGCCGAAGCGGCAGATCGGGCAATGCCACTGCAGCCAAGGCCCGCTCGGCGGATCTATCGAGGACCTATGGGCGATTCGTCGGCCTCACCGTGGTCAACCCGACCACGGTGGTCTATTTCGCCGCAATAGTGATCGGTCTCGGCGTGGCCGGGAACCTGTCGGCAGGCGAGGGCGCCCTGTTCGTCACGGGCGCATTCCTGGCCAGCCTCTCCTGGCAGACGGTGATCGCCGCAGTCGGCGCATTCGCCGGGCACCGCCTGTCGATTCGGGCCCGACGCCTGGTCTCGGTCCTCGGAAACGTCGTGATTCTGGTCTTCGCCATCGTCATCCTGGCGGGCTGAGGCGCGGACCGCGCCAGAATCGGCCGATGCGAACGGTGAGTGTCGAAGAGCGGCGGGCCCGGCTCGGCGCCCGGCACCGGCTCGCCATCCCTGCCGCCGACGTCGTCGAGGCGGCGGATTCGATGGTCGCGCTGCATTCCTCGGACCCGGTCACGGTCTATCTGTCGACCCGGGCCCGTGTCCCCGGCTTCAAGCAGGGGGATCTGGAGCACGCCCTCTACGAGGAGCGGTCATTGGTCCGAATACACGCGATGCGGCGCACGATGTTCGTGGTCCCGGTGGAGATGGCCCCGATGTTGTTTCGCTCCTCCACGGCCGCCCTGGTCGGCCCGGAAAGACGACGTCTGGAGAAGTGGGTCGAGGAGTACGGGATCGCCGACGAGGGGCCGGCATGGGTCGAGATGGTGTCCGACAAGACCATCGCCGCTCTGGAGAAGCGAGGCGAGGCTCTGGCCACCGAGCTGACCAAGGACGTCCCGGAGCTCAACGAGAAGCTCACCTTCTACAAGAGCGACGGGTCGCTCCTGTCGACAGTGGGGATGTCGACCAGGATCCTGTTCTTGCTGGCAGCGGAAGGGCGGGTCGCCCGGGGGCGACCCAAGGGGTCTTGGGTCAGCAGCATGTACCGCTGGGCGCCGATGGACGTCTGGCTGGGTCAGCCCCTTGCCGAAGTGCCCAGGGCCGAGGCGCAGGCCGCAGTCCTCGGCAGGTGGCTGACCACGTTCGGCCCGGGCACCGAGCTGGACATGAAGTGGTGGACCGGATGGCCGGTGACCCAGGTGCGAACCGCCCTCTCCAGGCTCGGAGCGATCGAAGTGGGTCTCGCAGAGGGAACCGGCTACGTCTCCCATGACGACGAAGCTCCCGCCGAGGGTACCGAATCCTGGATCGCCTTCCTTCCTAGCCTCGATCCCACCACGATGGGATGGAAGGAGCGAGATTGGTACCTGGGCCCACATGCGCCCAGGTTGATCGATCGCAGCGGCAACGTCGGGCAGACGATCTGGGCCGACGGGAAGATCATCGGTGGATGGGGCCAAACGAAAACGCATCAAGTGCGGTTTGCCTTGCTCGAGGATGTCGGTAGGGAACAAGTTGCCGAGATCGAGCGCCAGGCCGGTGAGCTGGAAGCCTGGCTCGACGACAAGGTGGTGATCCCGAGGTTCTCGGCCCCCCTCGATCGTGAGCTCTCGGGGCGCTGAGAATGGGTGAGCTCCGCGCCCGGATGCGCGCCGACCTGGCAAGGGCGATGAGAGATCGCGATGTGCCGCGGGTCAAGGTGCTTCGGACCACACTGGCCGCGATCGAAAACGCCGAGGCGGTCGAAGGAGTCTCCTCCGTGCAGGGTGTCGTGGGCTGTCAGGATGTCTCCCGCAGGGTGTTGGATGACCAGGAAATCGTCGGGATCCTCAGCCGCGAGGCCGACGGATGGACAGAATCGGTGGCCGAGTACCAACGTATCGGGCAGATGGCGCGCGCCGACGGTCTCCAGCGGGAACTAGAGATCCTCCAGGGGTATCTCAGCGACCGGTGATCACGAAGGGACGGGGAGTGGCTGTTTGAAGCGTCCGGCCGGGACCGGAGCCCCCACCCGGACCAAGGCGAGATGCCACGACGGTGAAGCCCCGAGAGCCCAGCGGAGCCCGGCTGCGACGGCCCTCCCGGCCAGGATTGCCCCCGGCACCTTGGTGAGCTCGAGGATGTCTCTGATCCGAGGCGGGACGGTGGCGACCGCTGCCTCCATGATGAGCTTGTATCCCAGCTTCAGGTTGTCGTCCAAGGGCGGGTCGACGAGGAAGTCGACTGCGTCCCTCATCTCTGGTGAGGGTGCCGGCTCAGGGTGACGTTCGATCCAGGAGCTCAGTTCGCTGGCAGTGGCCGGCATCGGATCGGCATCGAGCAGCGCGCCCACCTCCGTCTGTTCGGTGACAAACCGATCGGCCTCGGCAGGAGTGAGCCGATCGGCCCCGAAGGTCTGGTTGGCCACCAGGAAGGAATCGGTGAGGGCGTTGTGGACCCACGCCGAATAGCCCGGATCGTCGGCGTCGTACTCGACGCCGCGGCTGGACACCCCTGACACGACCCGATGGACACGACGCACCTGGGCGATGGCCTTCTCCACTTCGGGCATGGCTCCATACGTGGTCGCCGTGACGTAGGCAGAGGTCCGGGACAGCCGACCGAGCGGGTCCTCCCGGTAGCGGGAGTGATCACCCACCCCTGCCACCACCTCGGGATGCGCCGCCTGGATGAGGAGGGCGCGTACCCCCCCGATGAAAGACGCCGGGTCACCGATGACACGCCAGGAGATCGAGCCCGGCCCGAACAGGCCAGGATCACCCCGATACTCGAGGCTGTGGGCGAGGGGATAGGGGGCGTGACGGAACGGAGAGGTGGCCGCCGAGGCGATATCGCCGCGCAGACCGTCGATCAGGCCGGTGATCCGCCCCGAGAACGAGTCCACCCCGTGATGGTTGAGCACGGCTGCACCGTAACCCTGATCACGTGGCAACGAAGCCACCCGATCCGTGGCGACGGGGCGACGATCCTGATCGGCGACTCGCTTTGGGCCTCGAAGAGCCGACCAGGGCGAGCGACCCGCCACGACCCCCGCCCCGGACCGCTCTAGGCCTGGTCGGTCTTCTCCTGGGGCGGGACAACGCGGACCTTCCCGCTCGTCTCGTCGAGCTCGATCCCCACCTCGTCAGGTGCGATCTCCACCCGGCGTTGCTCTTCGACCCTATGCTCGGCCGCGGGGCTGAGCATTGCCTCGAATTCGGCCAGGGCGTTGCCCAGGGCCATCCCGTAGCCCTTTCTCGGGGTGCCCGGTTCCGTACTCATCACGAGGAAGCTACCGGTGCTGCCGCCACAACCCGGGGTGGAGTGTGATCTCGGTGTTACGCCGGCGGCGGTCGAGGCCGGAGAGGATGCAGTAGGAGACGACGAGGCCAAGCACCACCATCCAGCCCCAGGAGGCCTCGATCATCTCGACTGCCATGTTGTAGTTCGCCTGCAGGTCCACCCCGCTCAGGTAGGTGACACCACGGACTTCGCCATAGAGGTCGCCCTGGAAGTTGGCCTGCAGGCCTCGTGTAGCAAGCCGCAGCCCGCCGCTTTCGGGAGTCCCGCCCCCACTGGAACCACCTGTACCAGCGGAGAAGGGCACGGTTGTCGTGGTGGTGGACGTCGAGGACGTAGTCGAGGTCCCACCCGAACCCTGGTCGGTGGTCGTCGACGGACGGGTCGTGGTGGTCGTGGCTTCTCCACCCTCTCCGCGCTCATCGTCCTGGGGGGTGCCGATAGTGGTCTCCGGCTTAGTGGTGGGAGTGGCGCCGGCAGGGCGGGTCGTCGTCGTCACGACCGTCGTCGACGTCGTGGTCGGGACGTTGCTGGCCGTGGTGGTGTGGACGGTGCTGGTCGTGGTGGTGGTCGGCTCGACCGTCGACCCGTAGATCTCGACGTTGTCGAGGTAGACCTCGCTGCTGAGCAGGAGCCCGCTGAAGCGGAACCGCAACTGAAAGTCCCCGGAGCGGAAGTCGCTGACGTCGAGGTCTGGGCTGATGTCGAACGCGGCCCCGAGCTGGTATTCGGCGACCGTCGTCCAACTTCCGCCGGACGTCACCTGCACCTCCAGCGCCGAAGCGAGCAGTGAGGAAGTGGCGTGGAGGTCGAAGCGAAGTGAAAGGTCCTCGAACCCGCTGGTGTCGGCGGCGCGCCGGGCGCCGATCGGGCCGCCAAGGGTGGTCAGCGCCCCGATCCACATGCAGTTGCCTGATGGGCAGTTGCCAGATGAGACCACACGCACGTTGCCCTTCTTTTCGTCCCCGTCGTCGTTGATTTCGCTCCATGGGCCGGGCCAGGGCAGCGATCCGTCCGAGCCCCCCCAGCCGATCGAGTCGAATTTGTCTCTGTACTTCTCGGTCCCGGAGGCAGACGCGGTCAGCGGGAGGATGAGGAGACAGATGAGGCCAAGAGAGGCGGCGATCCGTCTCACGCCGACATGGCCCGGATGAGATGGGCCACGGGCACGTCATCGTCGGCGTCCGGCGACTGTTCCGCCCCGGCGAGCAGGGGAAGAGTCACGATGAAATAGCTCTTCTGGGAGAATCGCTGGTAGACAAGCTTCCCACCGACCAAGGCAGTGAGCCTCGAGGCCACACCGAGGCCGAGACCCAGAGTCCCGGTCATGAGCGTCGCCCGCCCGTTGTGGATGAAGGTGTCGAACAGGTTCTCGAGCCGGTCGTCGGGAACTCCCGGCCCGTCGTCCCATACTTCGATGTCGACCACGCCCTCCCCGACCGACACCTCGATGCCGACGTTGGGCCCTCCGTGACGTGCCGCATTGGAGATCAGGTTGATCAGCACGTGGCGGAGGCGGGCGGCATCTGTGGACACCACGGCATCGCCACCAGCCCGGCTCACCTTCATGCCGGCGCGGTCGAATGGGAGCACGGCGGAGTCGACGACCTCGGCGACGTGGGTCGGGCTCATCTCGATCTGGATCCCGGTGCTCTCGAGACGGGCCACAGCGAGGAGGTCGTCCACCATTCGGGTCATCTCGGCAGCCTCGTTGGCGATGATCTTCGACACTTCGATCGCGGTCGTCGTGTCCTCGGCACCGCCATCGGTCAGGATCTCGGCGAATCCGTAGATCGAAGTGAGCGGGGTGCGAAGCTCGTGGGAGAGCCCTGCGATGAACTCGTCCTTGGCGCGGCCGATCTCACGCTCCTTCTCCAGCTCGAGGTCGACCTTGAGCCGAAGCTCGCGCATCTGCCGCCGTGCGATGAACCGGTAGATGAGGACCGCCGAGCCGGGGATGGCGAGCATGAGGAAGAACTGGATCAGCTCATTGGTACGGCGGGATCCCATGGTGTTGGCGTCGATTCGCGCCTGGATCTCGGCCTGCGAGTCCTGGAGTATGTCCACGAGCTCGGTGTAGGCCGGCTCACCATCATCCATGAGCACCGACTTGGCCTGGTCATAGTCTCCGGCCTCGAGGGCGACCAGGGCTCGGTGGATCGTGGCAACGAAGTCAGTCAGTGGAGGCTCCCACAGATCCGAAGTCGAGAGCCCATGGAGCTCGGAGAGCCGATCGCGTGCGTCGACCGCCTCGGATAGGGCAACGTCGAGATCTTCGGCTGTGACGAGATCGCTGGCGGCGAGCTCGGTGAAGGTCGTCGCTTGCACCACTGCGGCGCGAGTCAGAGCGGCGGTGCCCAGGGTGGCGTTGGCCCGATGCAGTTGCTCTGCGTTACCGGCCACCTTCGATGCCCCCACCGAATCGGCGAAGGCGAGACCGAGCACGACGACGACCAGGAGCAGGGTGGCCCCGATGGCGGCACCCACCGCTCGGCGTCTTGCCTTTGGACTGAGTGAGCGGTCCGTCCCCATGCAGCCGTTATCGGGATTCCCGGCCATTTTTCTTTAGGGGGCGGGTGACTCGTTACTCATCGAATCGAGAGAGTCCGCGATTCTTCCTCACGTAGGGGTGGCCCTGTCGACGGGCGGGTTGTACCCCTACGAACATATGTTCGATAATGGAAACCTTCGACTCCTACCAGCCTGGAGGCTCTCTGCAGGAACCGGTGTCGGATCCGTTTGTAGCCGAGCTGGGCTGCCTCCTGGGGTGATGGCCACACACCTACACCACGAGCCCGACCACAGAGAGCGATCGAAACCTCACTCCGCCTG
>JAICRU010000064.1 GCA_025937235.1 Acidimicrobiia bacterium | reverse complement strand
GGGTGGTTCTTGTCGGGGGTGGGTTGTACGCTACGAACATATGTTCGATACGGAGACACCGTTCGATCTGCTCCCCACGGATCATGTCCAACCGGAACCGGTGACGGATGATCTGATCTCTGATCTGGGCTGGCTGCCGACTGGGGTGATGCTGGGTACAGCTTTGGAGCGGGTCGACCGGTCCCGATTGTCCGGTTTCGACCGGGTCTTGTTGTTGCAGGCCCGGGCCCGGCAGATAGCTCATCTTCAAGCGGAACTACTGGCCGACATCGATTCGATCTCAGAAGCGATCGGAACCCTGATCAACGATCCGGCTCCGGATGAGCGGACCGTCCATGACACCACCAGTTCCGAAATCTCCACGGCCCTGTCTCTGACCCGACGTTCGGCGGAGAGGCATGTCGATCTGGCCTATCTGCTCTGTCAGCGTCTCCCCCAAGTGTGGGAGGCACTATCAGCTGGTCTGATCGATCAGGCGCGGGCCTGGATCCTGGCCGACCAGACCACCCATCTCCCCCAAGCACTAGCTGGCCAGGTCTGTGACATCGCCCTGGAACGGGCCGGTTCGCAGACCACCGGTCAGCTCCGGGCCCGCATCCGACAACGATTCGGTAGGCTCGTCTCATGAACCGGCACGAGATGCCCGATCTGGTCCCGGTGCTGTCCAAGGGGAAACACCGGAGCCCGCGCAAGGGTGCGTGCTTCATGGAGTATGCCTCGTTCCTTGCCGGTGAGCGTTGGAGCGATCACCCCCGGTGCACCCATCCTCTCCTCGCCGGAGTGGCCAGGGCCATCAACGATCATTTGTCCGATGCCGGTCGATCCCGGCTGGTCCCCCTCATCCCAACGGTGGTTGGGCTCAACGGGCCCGACCCGCGTGTGGACGTCGGGATCGCGACACGCTGTGCTGCGGTCGCCCTTCCCGTGGCGGCCGAGCCGCGACAGCGGGCACTGGCGACAGGGCTGCTCGGAGCACGTCTGATCTTCCCTTCTCTCGACGAGCTGGCAACCTCGAAGTTCCACGCCGAGGATCTCATCGAAGCAGTGGACCAGGCCCTGTCCCATGCGCCCCACGCGACACGCTGGGCGGAGCGCTTCGTCGCCGGCGTCCCGATCGACCCAAAGGTGTTCCGCCTCCACTCGGCGCCCTGCATGGTTCGTGTCGCCGTGACCGGGATCAGCGAAGCCTGCATCTCCGACCCCGACACCCTGCTCTACGAGCTGCTACAGACGGTCATCGACGACTGCACACTCTGGTTCGGAGCGGGTCAGGTGAGCTCTGAGACTGCCGCCAGCCCTCCGCCCGAGCTCCTAGGCGCCGTAATCCCGTAGGAGATCAGGCGTCGGGACCGCTGATCAGCCGGTAGCTGACGTCCTGGTCGAGGGTCATGTCCATCATCAACCCGGCCATCTCACCGGTCTTCTCGTCGGGGACGTTCATGTCCATCGAGATGCTGGTCGCGGCGTTGGTCTCGGACTTCTCGGCCACGCCGTCGGCGGGATCGAACCAGGTCCGGCTTTCGGAGGTGGTGTCGTCGATGGTGATCTGGAGACGCATCTGCTCCATCATCTGCTCGAACTCCGCTGAGTCCTCCCCGGTCGTGTCGTTCGCGGACATGGCGCCGAACATGCCGGCGAAGAGCTCGGCCAGGTCGAACTCGATGAGCGACGTCGTTGCGTTGCTGTCGATGACCATGACCTCGGCACCTTCGAGCTCTTCCAGCCCACTCACCGTGCTGGTGATGCTGGTTACGACCGGCTCATCGCCGAACCCTGGAGTCTCGATGTCCTCGGACCAGGTGTCACCCACGGCAACCTCCTCGTCGGGCAGGGGTGGGCCGATGAATTGCCCCGGGTCGAGACCGGGTGCCGGGTTGGCGCCGCCGAGCCCGCCCAGGCCACCCAGGCCGCCGAACAGATCGCCAAGGGGGCCCTCGCCTTCGGAGCCCTGAGGCACGACGTTCCCCTGTTCGTCGACGACCACGGTGACGTCGACCGGCTCGTGCTGGGCGAAATCGGGGATGTCGGTGGGGTCGATGCTCTCGCCATCGACGTCGCCGGTGACAGTCAGGTCGGCGAACTCGCCGGTGATGTGGACCTCGTAGGTCCCCGGCTCGGGCCCGGCCGAGACGGCGTGGGTGAAGCTGGCGGTGCCGGCGATGTCGACCGAAGCGTTGCCGGGCACCTCCTCGCCCATGAAGGAGGACTCGCCCGAGGCGGTCATCTCGATGTGCTGGTCGAGTCCCACCTCGTAGGAGAACTCATCCCCTGCGGAAAGGGAGTACGAGAGGAGGACAGCCTGAGCTTCCGGAGTGGGCTCGCCGCTGCCCCCGCCGCATGCTGCGACCGAGAGCACCATGGCCAGGGAAAGAAGACGTTTCATATGGCCACAGTATCGGCAGCCCGAGGCTTAGTTTTTGAGCCGGAGCAGCGCGGTACGGTCCGATTCGAATGAATCAGTAGACCCCACTCGTCGTGGCGACCCTAGGGTGGGGCTCCGCCGTGGTACTCACCCGCGCTCTGCTGACCAGCGGGTTGTCGACCTCGATGGTGGTCACGATGCGGTTCGGGTGGGGGATGCCATCCTCCTCGTGGTCTTCCGCTCCTGGAGGCGATTCGGCTCCTCCAATCCGCGGCAATGGGCACGAGGCGCGGTGCTGGGAGTGCTGGCGCTGGGCCTGCCCAATGTCCTGTTCACTGTCGGGCTCGAGGACATCCCGGCAGCCTCGGCGCCTCGTCGCCCTGATCCCGATCGCGACCGTCGCCTCGGCCCATTTCCTCGTCGCCGGAGAGCGGTTCAACCCGAGATCGATACCCGGGCTCGTGCTCTCGCTGCTCGGGACCGCGCTGCTGGTCGGCCTGGGCGGGTCTTCGCTGGAGGCGGTGGGCAACCTGTGGCGCGGGTCGGGGTGTCGATGATCGCGGTGTGCCTGGCCGGAGTCGGTGGAACCTTGACCCGTCGCTTTGCCCTCGCGGTGGGTGGCGACGGACTGGTCATCCCAGAGTTCGCAGTGGCCACTGTGGTCCGCCGCGAGCATGGCCATCGTCGCCGGCGCGATTCTGATCATCACCGGGGTGATCCTGGCCGAACACTCCGCCAGGCGGGTCTGGCAGCCAACCTGAAGCCCTACCCAACGCGTCGGTTACGCGCAACCTCAGGACCAGAGTCAGGTTTACCCTCCGACCATGAGCAAGCGGATCCTGGTGGCGGTGGCCTGGCCCTATGCCTCGGGGTCGCTGCATCTCGGGCACCTAGGTGGGGCCTATCTGCCGGCCGACATATTCGCCCGTTATCACCGGCTGGCCGGGAGCGACGTGCTCATGGTCTCCGGCTCCGACGCCCACGGCACCCCCATAACGGTCAAGGCCGACGAGGAGGGCCTGACCCCGAGGGAGGTCGTGAACCGATACCACCCGGAGATCCTCGGCTACTGGGAGGCGCTTGGGATCTCATTCGACCTGTTCACCACCACGATGACCGAGAACCACGCCGCGGTGACCCAGGACGTCTTCCTCCGCCTCCTGGAGAAGGGCCACCTCGTCAAAGGGACCTCCACCCAGTTCTTCGACCCCGAGGCAGAGCGCTTCCTTCCCGACCGCTATGTCGAGGGGACCTGCCCGCATTGTGATTATCCCCGCGCCCGTGGGGATCAGTGCGAGAACTGCGGACGAACGCTCGACGCCGTCGATCTGATCGACCCTCGGTCGCGTCTCACCGGGGCCACACCCGTCCTGAGGGAGACCGAGCACTATTTCTTCAAGCTCCCCGAGTTCGCCGAGCCCCTACGTGCCTGGCTCGAGTCGAAGACCACGTGGCGCCGACACGTCAAGAACTGGGCCTTGGGGATGATCGACGAAGGGATGCCAGAAAGGGCGATGACACGGGACATCGACTGGGGGGTGGAGGTCCCGGTGGATGATCTGGGCCCGGGGAAGAGGATCTACGTCTGGTTCGACGCCGTCATCGGATACCTCAGTGCGGCGAAGGAGTGGGCGTCCGGAACCGAGGACCCCGAGGCCTGGAAGAGATGGTGGGAAGACCCGGCGGCGCAGTCCTACTACTTCATCGGCAAGGACAACATCCCGTTCCACACCGTGATCTGGCCGGCGATGCTCATGGGGTACGGTGGCCTGAACCTCCCTACCGATGTCCCCGCGAACCAATACATCACCTTCAAGGGACAGAAGGCATCGAAGTCGTCGGGGGTGGGGAAGTCGATCGGCTGGTATGCCGAGCGTCTTCAGCCCGACGCACTCCGTTACGCCATCGCCTCGGTGCTCCCCGAGCAGAACGACACCGATCTCAGCGACGAAGACATCATCCGCCGCGTCAACGAGGAGCTGGTCGCCACATGGGGCAACCTGGTCAACAGGGTCCTGTCCCTCAGCGAGCGGAACTTCGAGGGGAAGGTGCCGCAACCGGGCCGGCTCACCCCCACCGACGAGGCGCTGATCGCATCGATCGACAAGGCATTGGGCACGGCGGCCGACCACATAGAAGCAGTCGAGCTCCGCGCCGGGCTGAGGACGGCGATGGACGCCGCGGCCGAGGTGAATGCCTATCTCAACTCGGAGGAGCCTTGGAAAGCCTTGAAGGTGGATCCCGACCGCGCCGCCACCGTCCTCTGGGCCGCGATCCAGGCCATCTCCGGGATCAGACTGGCCCTGACCCCCTACCTGCCCTGGACCTCCGCCCGGATAGGCGAGATGCTGGGGATCGGCCCCGAGGTGAGCGAATGGCTGCGCCTCGAGATCGCCGGTGGGACCCGCCTCGGCGAGATCACCCCGTTGTTCACCAAACTGGAGCCTGACGCCCTCACCGACGGGTGATTCGCCGTTGTTCCCCATCCTCGGGCAACCGATACAATCCGAGTGATGGGAAAAGCAGCCAACCTCACCGGAGGATTCGCACTTCTCGGTGCCGGCGTGGCCATGCTCGTGCTCCCCGGCCCGGGGGTCCTCGCCATCGCCGGTGGGCTCACCCTGTTGGGGCGAGAGCTGCCCTGGGCGAAGCGAATCACCGACACCGTCACCACGAAGCTGGGGCGGGTCGAGGCCGCTGCCACGGAAGAGACCGACTAGCCGGGCGGATACACCCCGGAGGTCTTCGCCTTTTCCGTCTTCCAGAAGACGTCTGCGATCTCATCGATGAGATCGACCAGTTTCTGACCATCTGCGGGATCCACCGACTTCTTGGCGTTGCCTGCCTGCAGGATCGCGCGCCAGAAGAGATCGTCGAGATCCGGGAACTCCTGGCGGTGCTCCGCGGTGAAGAAATCGACCCACAGCACCATCAGATGATGCTTGACCAACTCGGCCCGCTCCTCCTTGATGGATATCGCCCGGGCCCGGAACACCTCGTCGTCGGACGCCTGGTACTTCTCGGCGGACTTCAGGACCGACATCGCCTCGATCTTGGCCTGCGCCGGGTCATAGACCCCACAGAAGAGATCGCAGTGGGCGTGGGCAACGGTTACCTGCCGCATGGCACTCCTTCGTTGTCGTGATGGTTCTTCGACCATACCCTCTCGAGACCAATCCCATGCAGCGGTTTCGTGTATCCGAGGACTCGATGCGGCCCACCCTGGTGCCGGGTGATGAGTTCGTGGCCACCGCCTCCCGTCCGGCGCGGGTAGGAGACATCGTCGCCCTCCCCCACCCCGACCGGGAGGACTTCTGGCTGGTGAAGCGTCTCGCCGCCGGACCCGGGGAGACGGTGGACGGGGTCGGGCCCCTCGGGTCTGGGGAGGCGTGGGTCCTCTCCGACAACCCGGATGGCGGAGTCAGCGACTCCCGCCGCTTCGGGCCGGTGCCGGTCGCCGGCCTCCGGCCTGTCGTTACCCGACTCGACGAGACCACCTTCACCGAGGCCGTTGACCTGCTCGGTGCCGAGGAAGAGGCGTTCGCCTCGGTCATCGGGGCGCATGGCCAACCTCCCTTCTGGCACCGGCCCGAGGGCTTCCCTACCCTGGTCTGGCTGATCATGGAGCAGCAGGTGTCGCTGGAGTCCGGCGCTGAGATGTACCGCAGGCTCCACGGGCTTCTCGGCGAGATCACACCGGAGGCGGTGGTTGGCTCAGGGGAAGTGGGATTGCGCTCGATCGGCATCACCCGTCAGAAGGCCACTTACCTCCTCGACCTGGCCGCCCTGATCGCGGATGGAGACCTCGACCTGGAGCAGCTGGGTCGGGCAACGCAGGACCAAGCGAGGTCGATGCTGCTCGACGTGCGGGGCATCGGCCCCTGGACGGCCGACGTCTACCTCCTCTCCGCCCTGCGTCTCCCGGATGCATTCCCGCTCGGCGACCGGGCGCTCCAAGTGGGGACGGGTGAAGTCCTCGGGTTGACCAGCGTGCCAGACGTTGCAGAGCTCGAGTTGCTCTCCACCCCCTGGCGCCCGGTGCGGGCGGTGGCAGCAAGGATCATCTGGCACTTCTACCTGGCGAGTCGGGGTCGGGTCGAGCCACCCGACCCGACGGTTGAGCACCCATCCGGGCGAGGTGCGTAGAGTCGGGGACATGACCGAGTTCGTGGTCCAGATGGAGAATCGTCCGGGCCGACTCGCGTCGTTGACCGAGGCTCTCGCCGCCTTTGGTGTCAACATCGAGGCGCTGGCCGCCTACGGGCACAACGGGGAAGGCACGGTCCGGCTCATCGTCGACGATGCCGCCACCACCCGAAGAGTGCTCGAGGAGGCGGCCCTGCACAACGAGGAGCGCACCGTCCTGACCGCTCAGTTGCCCCACCGCCCCGGCGAGCTGGCACGGCTGACCCGGCTCGTCGCCGATGCCGATGTCAACATCGAAGCCATCTACGTCCTCCGCTCCAACGCCGAAGGGATCGAGTTCGCGATCTCGATAGACCAGGCCGACGACGCGATGCCCGAGCTGCCGATAACCGGCGGGGTATTGGTGGTGTAATGGCGGGGCAGCGATACCCTGCCCCGCCATGTTCTCAACGATCACCCAGTGGGTGAGTTCCCACAAAGCAATCTCATCCGTCATCGCGGCCGTGCTCGTCGTCGGTGTCGGCACCGGCATCTTCATGGCCGCCAACGCCTCGGCCGACGTGACCACCACGTCGACCGAGCCATCGACGACCACGTCCTCGTCCACCTCGATGCCTACGACGAGCCAGTCGAGCGAGGGGCCCACCACCACGTTGCCTTCCACGATCTCTCCGATCAATGGGTTGCCGGTGACCGACCCTGCCCAGCTCGCCCGCCGCCTCCTGGCGGTGAAGATCGACAACCATCCCAACGCCCGTCCCCACTCGGGGATCAACCATGCCGACATGGTGTTCGAGATCAAGGTCGAGGGAATCACCAGGTTCCTGACCCTCTGGATGCAGTCGGACTCCGAGTTCCTGGGCCCCGTGCGCTCAGGGCGGCCAACTGACGCCACCCTGCTCAGCGCGCTCAACAAGCCCACCTTCGCCATCTCCGGGGCTCAAGGCTGGGTGCAGAACATGATCACCTCGCTCGACATCAACTTGCTGACCGAGACCACTCCGGCCATGTTCCGGGTCGGTTTCCGGTCGGCACCCCACAACCTGTACACCACGACGGACGGCCTGCGAGCCGACGCCGATGCCCGCCAGTACGAGGACGAGCCACCCAGCGGGCCCATCTGGGAGTTCGGGCCGATGCCTGCCGATGCCCCGGCCGCGGCCAGCGTGGCGATGAGCTTCCAGGGCACCACCACCCTGTGGACGTGGGACGAGGCAACATGGCTGCGAACCACCGACGGGCGGGAATCGAACTGGAGAGACGAAGACGGCACCGAAGGGCGCATCGGGTTCCCGGTGCTGATCGCGCTGTTCTCGGAGCAGTACTCCAACAACGGCCTCCCCAGCTCTCACACCACAGGCACCGGTCAGGCCTACGTGTTCGCAGACGGGAAGTACATCGAGGGGACCTGGGAGCGGGCCACCGAGGACGAGTGGTACACGCTCACCGACACCGAGGGCAACCCGATCGCGGTGCCTCCGGGTCAGGCGTGGGTCTCGCTCGTGCCGACCGGGGCCGCCTTCGAGATCGAGTAACGGCCCCGCGCTAGGTTCGCTAATCGTGTCGTCGGTCGATCGGGTGGAGCGCTCCCTCAACGCGGTTCATGCCACTCAGCCAATTCTGAATACCTTCACCTCGATCGACGACGAGCCGGCCCGCTCACGAGCGGCCCGGGTCGACGAGGCGACTGGGCAGGGGGCGCCGGTGGGTCCCCTCACCGGGATGCCGATCGGGCTCAAGGACCTCCTCGACCACGAAGGGCGGGTCACAACGGCTGGATCGGCCTTCTATCGGCACCGAGCGGATCGATCGTCGCCGGTGGTGGCGAGGCTGGAGGATGCCGGCGCCGTGATCGTCGGCCGCACCGGGCTGCACGAGTTCGCCTTCGGGTTCTCGTCCGAGAATCCTCATTTTGGCCCGGTGCGGAACCCGTGGGACACCGATACCTCCGTGGGCGGCTCTTCGGGGGGCTCGGCGGCCGCAGTCGCGGCCGGGATCACCCCGGTGGCGATCGGGACCGACACCGGAGGGTCGGTCCGGGTGCCTGCTGCCCTCTGTGGGTGCTTCGGCCTCAAGGTGACTCATGGCCGCATCCCGATCGACGGAGTGTTCCCCCTGGCTTCATCCATCGACACCGTCGGCCCACTGGCCGATTCGATCGACAACCTGGAATCCTCCTACCGGGTGATGTCCGGCGACGAGCGGGCGCCGATCCTGCCCGAAAAGGCCCGTATCGGACTCCCCCAGCCCTGGCTCGACAAGGGCCCGATGGATTCAGATGTCGGCGCCGCCTTCGATGAAGCGGTGCGATCCATCGAGAATCTGGGCCATGTCGTCTCGGTCGTCGAAATGGATGCCGCCCTGCCCGCACCGGAGCTGATCGATTCGATCGCGGGCGAGGTGTCTGACGTGCATGGGGAGTTCCGGGCCCAAGGGCTGCCCTACGGAGAGGACGTGGCCAAGCGGGTGGATGATTGCCTCGCCACCGGACCGGAGCGGATCGCGGCGGGCAAGGAGTGGCAGAAGACGATCCGTCGGCTCTTCGCCCAAGCCTTCGACACGGTGGATCTGCTGGTCACCCCCACCACGCCGGTGATGAGAAAGGTCATCGGCGAGGACATGATCGGCGACCGTCATTACCGGGCCGTCCTCTCCTGGTTCACCGCCTTGGTCAATCACGCCCTTCTCCCCGCCATCGCCCTCCCCCTGACCGGCACCGGGGCGCCCCCGGTTTCGCTCCAGGCCATTGGGCCGATCGGCTCAGAGACATTGCTGATCGGACTGGGTAGATCTCTGGTGGACTCCGGCCTGGCCGGTTTTCAACCCGCGCCAAAGGCTTTCGGTAGCACGTGACGCCGATACACTTGGAGCACGCGGCAAACCGGGACGATGCGGTCTTCTCACCAAAGCACTGTCGACGCCCCGCCGAGACGCGCGCTCATGACAACCCAAGGATGTGACCCAAAGTGGCCGACGAGATCGCCACAGCAGAACCTTCCACCACCACCACGACAGAGACACTCGACAAGGTAGTAATTCGATTCGCCGGGGACTCCGGCGACGGGATGCAGGTAGCCGGATCCCGGTTCACCGACGCCAGCGCGCTGTTCGGGAACGACCTGGCCACGCTCCCCTCGTTCCCAGCCGAGATCCGTGCCCCTGCCGGCACCCTGCCCGGTGTGTCGAGCTTCCAGGTGCAGATCGCAGACTTCGACATCCTCACCGCCGGGGACGAGCCCGACTGCCTGGTGGCGATGAACCCCGCTGCCCTGAAGAAGAACCTCAAGGACCTCCGTCAGGGTGGGACGCTGCTCATCAACATCAATGCCTTCGACGAGCGCAACCTGGCCAAGGCCGGCTACGAGTCGAACCCGATCGAGGATGGGACGCTAGAGAGCTTCCGGGTGATCGAGGTCCCCATGGACGAGCTCACCCAGGAGGCGGTGAAGAACACCGGTGTGTCCGGCCGCAGCGTGCTTCGTTCCAAGAACTTCTTCGCACTAGGCCTGCTCGCCTGGCTGTTCCACCGACCCACCGAGCCCACCATCGAGTGGGCGCGGAAGAAGTTCGCTCGGACCCCCGAGGTCGCCGAGGCCAACGTCGCCGCGTTTCAGGCCGGGTACACCTTCGGGGAGGCCACCGAGGCGGCCAAGATCACCTTTGAGGTCAAGCCCGCCGCCCTCCAGCCTGGCACCTACACCAACATCAACGGCAACACCGCCCTCGCCTGGGCCCTGATCGCCGCCTCACAGCTTTCCGGTCTGCCCCTCTTCTACGGCAGCTACCCCATCACCCCGGCCTCCGACATCCTCCACGAACTGGCTCGTCACAAGCACTTCGGCGTCCGGACGTTCCAGGCCGAAGATGAGATCGCCGGTGTCGGCAGCGCCATCGGAGCGGCTTTCGCCGGCTCACTGGCGGTCACGGGCTCGTCCGGCCCCGGGATCGCACTCAAGAGCGAGGCCATCTCGATGGCTTTCATGATGGAGCTGCCCCTGATCGTGGTGAATGTGCAGAGAGCGGGCCCTTCTACCGGCATGCCCACCAAGCCGGAGCAGTCCGACCTTCTGTTCTCTCTCTACGGGCGTCACGGAGAATCGCCTATCCCGGTGCTGGCCATCGCTTCACCCTCGGATGCCTTCGACCTCACCATCGAGGCCGCCCGGATCGCCATCAAGTACATGACGCCTGTGTTGTTGCTCAGCGACAACCAGGTGGCGAACGGGTCGGAGCCTTGGATGCTGCCCGATGTGAGCTCACTCGCCCCGATCGAGGTCGAGTTCGCCAAGCACCCGAACGGCCGCAACGGGACCTTCCTCCCATACATGAGGGACATCGACACCTTCGCCCGGCCCTGGGCCCTGCCCGGCACCCCCGGGCTGGAGCATCGGATCGGTGGGCTGGAGAAGGAGGCGATCACGGGGAACGTGTCCTATGACCCGGCCAACCACCAGCTCATGACCGACTCGCGGGCGTGGAAGGTGGCCAACATCGTCAACGACATTCCCGATCTCGAAGTGGCCGGCGACGAGGATGCCGACATCCTCG
This sequence comes from Acidimicrobiia bacterium, assembly GCA_025937235.1. GTDB lineage: Bacteria > Actinomycetota > Acidimicrobiia > Spongiisociales > ZC4RG35 > JARDZU01. The sequence goes on along the minus strand of JAICRU010000064.1, from coordinate 6,381 downwards.
TCCTGGGCTGGGGATCGACCTTTGGCTCGATTCGCGCTGCGGCGAGGCGGGTTCGGCTCGAGGGCGGGAAGGTGGCGACGCTCCATCTCCGTCACCTCAACCCGATGCCCCAGAACCTGGGCGATCTCCTGCACCGCTACGAGAAGATCCTCATCCCCGAGCTCAACACCGGCCAGTTGCGCAAGGTGATCAGAGCCGAGTATCTCGTCGATGCCAAAGGCCTGAACAAGATCGCCGGGGAGCCGTTCAAGATATCGGAGATAACAGAGAAGATCGTGGAGATGACGAAGTGACCGCCCCGTCCTATACCCGTGCCGATTTCCAGACCGATCAAGAGGTTCGCTGGTGCCCGGGCTGTGGCGATTACACCATCCTGGCCTCGGTCCAGCAGTTCCTCGCCGGCCTCGGCCGGCCCCGGGAGGAGTTCGTCTTCGTCTCCGGCATCGGGTGCGCCTCGCGCTTCCCCTACTACATGAACACCTACGGGATGCACTCGATCCACGGCCGGGCTCCTGCCATCGCCTCGGGCATCGTGTCGACGAACCCCAATCTGTCGGTGTGGGTCATCACCGGCGATGGTGACGCTCTGTCCATAGGCGGCAACCACCTGATCCATGCGCTGCGACGGAACGTCAATATGAAGATCTTGCTGTTCAACAACCAGATCTACGGCTTGACCAAAGGTCAGTACTCGCCCACCTCCGAGGCAGGCAAGACCACCAAGTCCTCCCCCCATGGGTCTATCGACTACCCGTTCAACCCGGTGTCCCTCGCCATCGGGGCCGAGGCCACCTTCGTGGCCCGGACCCTGGACATGGACCGTAACCACACCCAGTCGTTGCTTCAGGCAGCCTACGAGCACGAGGGATCGGCTTTCATCGAGATCTACCAGAACTGCAACGTCTTCAACGACAAGGCGTTCATCCAGCTCACCGGCAAGGAGGAGCGGGTTTCCAACCGGATCGATCTCGAGGAGGGCAAGCCGATCGTGTTCGACCAGGGGGCCAAGGCGGTGGTCCTGCGCGATGGCCAAGCCACCATCGTCGACTCGTCGACCGTGGACCCTGGTGCGATCCTGGTCCACGACTCGACCAGGCCGGACCCGGCGATGGCGTTCGCCCTCAGCCGTCTCTCCCACGGGCCCTACGGGCCCACCCCGCTCGGCATCTTCCGAAACGTGAGCCGTCCCACCTACGAATCTCAGTTGAACGCCCAGGTCGAGGCGGCCAGGGAGAAGCGCGGTGAGGGAGACTTGGCGGCGCTAATCGCCAGCCAGGGCACCTGGACGGTCAAGGACCCTTCCTCCAACGGGGGTTAGCGGGAGCCGACCGGACCCACGCCCGCCTGACGACGCCTGCATCGTCTCGGAGACCACGCCGACCCACGACCCAAACCGCCGCCGCAGCCGCCGTCCCGGGCTTGCCGATGCCGGTCGCGTTCGACACGACGTGATTTCTAACCGGGAGCCGTTACCCGATCGTTACCGACTGGCGATCACACCGAACAACACGAAACCGGTCACCCGCTCCACCAGGTCATCACGCCCCATCTCCCCGGTCGGGTGATACCAGCGCTCGATGGCATTCAGGATGGACAGCACGAAAATCGAGCAGGTCTTCGGATCCAGATCGGTCCGGAACAGTCCGGCCTCGATGCCCTCCTGGAGTACGGAGCGGAACCCGGCTTCGTAATGGTCCCTCGCCTCGATCACCCTCGCCCGACGAGGGGTGTCCAGAGCGCGGGCTTCGTTGAGGAAGGTGCGGGCGATGTCGAGATTGTCGAGCACGACTTCGACGTGTCCCGCCATCAGCGCCCGGAGACGCTCGGTCGCACTCCCGTCGCCGGCGAGGGCTGACGCCGCCGATGCCTCGAAGAGCCGTGCCCCTTCTTCGACCACCTCTACCAGTAGATCCTGCTTCGACTCGACGTGGGCATACAACGAAGAACCGAGAAGCCCGAGCTCACGACCCAGGTCCCGCATCGAGGTGCCGTGATAGCCCCGTTCCGCGAACAGCCGTCCGGCGGCCGCGACCACGTCGGCCCGACTGTTCCTCGTAGTGACCATCAGCGGTGGTCGTAGCGGACGACTACGCGTTCGGACAGCGGGTGGGATTGGCAAGTGAGGACGTAACCGGCCTCCAGCTCGGAGTCCACCAGGGCATAGTTCTTGTCCATACGCACCTCGCCCTCCTCGATACGCCCCTTGCAGGTGGCGCACATGCCGCCCTTGCAGGAGAAGGGGAGCTCCGTCCGAACCCTGAGAGCGGCGTCGAGTATCGAGGTCTCGGGATTCATCCGCGTCTCTACCGCCCGTCCGTCCAGGATGACAGTGAGATCGACCGAGCCCTCGCCCGGGGGCGGTTCGGGTGGGAGACTGGCCTGGTCGAGGGGCCCGGCGAAGAAGAGCTCGTCATGAATCCGCTCCTGGTCCACCCCGAGCTCGCTGAGACTCCGTCTGACGGCCATGACCATCTCGTAGGGACCGCAGAGGTACCAGGCGTCTACCTTCCGCCCGCCGAGCAGATGGTCGTGGACCACCCTGATCTTGGTGTCGTCGATCCGGCCCGAGAGAAGCGGCAGGTCCGACCCCTCCCTGCTCAGGACATGGAGGAGCTGGAAGCGGTCGGGGTACCTGTCCTTCAGGCCCTCGAGCTCCTCGAGGAACATGACGCTGTTGGCGGTCCTGTTTCCGAAGAGGAGGGTCCATGAAGCCTCTGGCTCGGACTCGAGGGTCGTGCAGATCAATGAGATCACCGGGGTGATGCCGGAACCGGCGGCAATGGCCACACGGTGCCCGGTAAAGCCCGGATCCGGGTCGATGGTGAACTCACCCACCGGAGGCATCACCTCCACGAAGTCCCCCGCCTTCATGTTCTCGATCGCCCAGGATGAGAAGACGCCGCCGGGAAGCCGTTTGATGCCGACTCGCAGCTTTCCTCCGTTGGCATTCGAGCAGATCGAATAGGACCTACGCACATCCTCACCGTCGATGCCGGCCCGCAAGGTGACGTGATGCCCGGGGAGGTAATCGAACCTCCCGGCCAACTCCTCGGGGACGTCGAAGGTGACGGTCACCGATTCATCCGTGAGTGGTGATACCTCCAGTATCCGGAGATGGTGGAACTCCACGCTCATCGATCAGTACTCCTTGAAGCGATCGAACGGGTCTCCACAAGAGGTGCAGACCATCAGCGCCTTGCAGGCGGTCGACCCGAAATGCGACAGCTCACGTGGTGATGCGGCCCGACATCGCGGGCACGACACCTCGCCCACAGGTGACGGAGGGGCGATCCCGAATCGGGCCAGCTTCTCCCTACCCTCATCGGTCATCCAGTCGCTGCTCCAGGCCGGGTCTTGGGTCATCACCACCTCGATCTGGTCGAACCCGGCGTGGTCGAGTGCCCGGCGAAGATCGTCCTCGATCTGGGCCAGGGCCGGGCAGCCCGAGTAGGTGGGGGTGATCGTGGCCACCACCCGCCCTCCGACCACGACGAGATCGCGCAGGATGCCGAGATCGGCGATGGTCAGGATCGGTATCTCGGGGTCCACGACCTGCTCGGCGGCGAGCCTCGCCCGCTCCAGATCGTCAGCAGCACTCACCGTCACCATCGAAGCCCCGCATAGCTGCGCTGCATCCATTGCATCTCGGCTAGAAGAGGCCCGAGATGCTCGGAGTGGAGCCCGCGTCGGCCCCCGCCCCGCTGATAGGGGTCCTCGGGCACCTGCAGCGTGGCCTCGGCGAGGACAGCACTCACAACCCGCCCCCAGGCGTGACGTCGGATCGGGATCAACTCCTCCAACATCTCATCGGTGTACCGCCACAATCGGTCGACGGCTTCCTGAGCTCGGCGATGGGACTCGTCCGTCCCGTCGCCGAGCCGGACCACCCAGGTGGACGAGTGGAGCAGGTGGTAACGCGCCTCTTTCAGGGCGCGACCGGCGATCCCGGTCAGCTCGGTGTCGTCGACACCCGCCATGCCGTCCCAGAGCCCGACCTGATATGCGTCGAAGAAGAGACCGCGCACCATGGTCTGGGCGAAGTCCCCGTTGGGCTGCTCCACGAGGAGGAGGTTGCGGTACTCCCGCTCGGGACGGCTCATGGCGAAGTCGTCCTCACCCCGCCCCAGCCCCTCCAGCTCCCCCGCCCGGGTGTACAGGGCGCGGGCGACCCCCAGATGGTCGAGGGCGATGTTGCCGATGGCGATGTCCTCCTCCAGCTCCGGAGCCCGGGATATCCACTCACCGAGACGCTGGGCGAGGACGAGGTTGTCGTCGGCATGGGCGAGCAGGTGCTCGGCCTCGGACAGGTGGTGACCGACAAGAGGGTGTGCGCTCACATGTGCCCCACTTCGTCCGGAATGTCATAGGTGGTGGCCAGCCGGTAGGGCTTCTCGTTGGCGTCGACGAAATCGGAGATCTCCTCGGGCTCGAAGGCATGCACCTCGCTGCTACGCACCACCCACAGACTGGCGCCCTCGCCCCTTCTCGTGTACACGTCACGTGCGTTCTGCAGGGCCGTCTCGGCATCGGCGGCATGAAGGCTCCCGATATGGACATGGGCGATGCCCCGCCGCGCCCTCACGAAGACCTCCCACATCGGCCAGGTCTCCGCTGACAACTCCGCTCTCTCCTCCACCACCGCGCTCTCGCCGGGCGCCACCGGCACGTCGTAGGTCATGAGCCTTCCTAAGCCGCCGACTCGGCTCGCTTGGCGGCATGGGCCAGGGCGGCCTCCCTGACCCAGGAACCCTCGTCCCAGGCGGCGACCTTGTGGTCGACGCGGTCTCGATTCATCGGCCCGTTGCCCTTGACCACAGCCCAGAACTCGTCCCAGTCGATCTCCCCGAAGTCGTAATGACCACGCTCCTCGTTCCAGCGCAGCTCCGGATCGGGGATGGTGAGGCCGAGGTAGTCGGCCTGGGGAACGGTCATGTCGACGAACTGCTGACGCAGGTCGTCGTTGGAGACCCTCTTGATCTTCCACTCCATCGACTGCTCGGTATGCGTCGAGTCGGTGTCGTGCGGGCCGAACATCATCAGCGACGGCCACCACCACCGGTCGAGCGCGTCCTGGGCCATCGCCTTCTGCTGCGGCGAGCCCGAGCAGAGTGCGATCAGGCTCTCGTATCCCTGACGCTGATGGAACGATTCCTCCTTGCAGATCCGCACCATGGCCCGGGCGTAAGGACCGTAGGAGCAGCGTGTGAGCATCACCTGATTGGTGATGGCCGCCCCGTCGACGAGCCAGCCGATGGTGCCGATGTCGGCCCAGCTCAGCGTCGGATAGTTGAAGATCGACGAGTATTTGTGTTTTCCCTGATGGAGAAGGGTCTGCAGCTCGTCACGCTTCACACCAAGGGTCTCTGCCGCCGAATAGAGATACAGGCCGTGCCCGGCCTCGTCCTGCACCTTCGCCATCAGGATCGCCTTCCGGTGAAGCGTCGGGGCGCGGCTGATCCAATTCCCCTCGGGTTGCATCCCGATGATCTCCGAGTGGGCATGCTGCGCGATTTGGCGGATCAGGGTGTTTCGATACGCATCCGGCATCCAATCCGGCGGCTCGATCTTCTCCTCGGCGGCGATGATGGCCTCGAACCTCTCTTCGGGGGTCATATCCTTACAATACTACAAACGAACGTTCGTTTGTAAGAGGGGGAGGCCGGCCGTGAAATTGGGTTGCGCAATGCCGCATACCGATGCTCCCGGTCCAATTTCGGAGTGTGCACCCGCTTGGACTAGTCAGAGTGGGTGAATTCGCAACGGTCCTGTTCAGAGTGCCGGGCGACGGGGAGATTGGTGAGGGCGCTGGGAGAGAGCGCAAGTCGGGGACCGACACTGGGGGATCACCCCTTCGGCATTTGGCTTGCAGGTCGAATGTGCCTGGTCGAGGTTCCTGAAATCACCTAAGGGGGGCCTACCACAGGGAGGCCCCCCTTTAGTTGTGAGGCGTCAGCTCTCGAAGGAGCCGACTATCTCGCCGTTGAGCCGGACCTGGCGTGTCTCCCCGGCCCAACTACCCAGGGGCACGGCGATGGTGAACGGCTCGATCACCTCTGTGCAAACCTGCTCGGGTGCGACCTGTGAGATCATCGTGATGTCGATCGTCCCGCCGTCATCCTCCGCCGTCCAGAACAACTCGTGGCATGGAGTCGGCTTGTCACCGTTGACGTCGAGGATTACCTGAATAGGAAAGCTCTCCATGATCCTCAGATCGGCGGACGTGATCCACACTTCACCCTCGGTGTTGCCGTCGATCGGGGGTCGGGGCTGGGGAATCGACCCCGGCGGCCCCGGCTCGACTATCGGCTGATCGTCATCGTCGTCGACCGGCTCGTCGGGGTTGGAGCTGGTGGTGAAACCGACCGTCGTCGTGGGCCCGCC
>JAICRU010000100.1 GCA_025937235.1 Acidimicrobiia bacterium | reverse complement strand
GGCGCCTATCTGCTCGAGTGGCGACGGCGGGGGAGTCTGGGCCATGTCCTCAACCCGGTTCGTTCGGCCCTGGTGACCGCGGCGGCGGCGGTTCCGCCCGCCACCAGGCCCGCGGTCCTGAGAACGCTTGGAGCGGACAACGCCGAGACCGAGGTGACCAGGGCCCTCGACCGTGCCACGCGTCAGTCCGCCGGCGAACTGACCGTGCCCCGTTCGATGCTCTGGCCGGTGGTCGGGTTCGTGCAGTTGTTGGCGGGGGCGGTTCTTCTCTTCGCGATCGCCTGGTATTTGCTCGTCATCTTCGGGCCGGGCCAACTGCCGGTGGCCACCGTTGAGGCTCCCTATCTGGGACCGGTTCCGACGCCCCTCCTCCTCATCACGGGCGCGCTCGTCTTGAGTCTTCTCTTCGGTTTCGTGCTCAACCTCCATGCGAGATGGATCGGCCGGCGGGCAGGACAACAGGTAGCGGCGCGGGTGGGAGAGGCGGTGTCCCGGTCGATAACTACCGTCGGCTTCGCCGGTCTCGATGCGGTCGAGGCGGCTCGTCGTCATCTTGCTTCAGTGGCCGTTTAGCAGGTCATCTCGGCGCGTCCGCTACTCGGCTGGGCAGCTCGCTCGCCCTGTCTGTGTTGACGGCTCTCCACCCTCACCTTTATACTTAACCGTGAGGTTAACTATGGAGATCCGTGCAGAGACCGGACTGGATGCTGTGTTCGAAGCGCTCGCCAACCCACACCGGCGGGCTGTCATTCACGCTCTCAGTCTGCGACCGCACTCGATCAGCCAGTTGGCCTCGATGCAGGGGCTCTCACTGCCCGCGATCCACAAGCACATCCGGGTGCTCGAGGATGCGGGGATGTTGATCCGCAAGAAAGCGGGACGGACCAACTTCCTCGCCCTCAGCAGAACACCACTCCGCGACCTGCAGGAGTGGGTCGGAGCGTTCAACCCGTACTGGGGTGATGACAAGGAGAGCCTGGAGAACTACGCCCGCCATTTCGGCGGACGCGATGCCGAAAGGAGCGACCATGAAGAAGTTCGTCTTTCTCTACCAAGGGCTCTGGGAGCCGGGGAACAAAGAGATGATGGACGCCTGGACCAACTGGATGGCTGAGATCGGCGACAGCCTCGTCGATAGTGGGAATCCCTTCGGGCAGGGCCGTGAAGTGACCAATACCGGATCGAGAGACCTTCCGCTCGGACCGGAGTCGACCACCGGCTACAGCATCGTCGAGGCAGACACCCTGGACGGCGCCGAAAAGCTCCTGACCAACTGCCCGATCGTGACCAGTGTCGAGATCTACGAAGCGATGTCCATGTAGACCGGATCCGCTCTCTGGTGGATTCCTCCTACTCCGACAGGAGCACCGGAGCTACGTGGGATTGGACGAGAGGGGGCTCCCCCCGGTAGCGCTCCACCTCGACCAGGCAGGTCTGGGCGGTGGGGCCCTGAGCCAGTCGGGACGTGCCGACGTCCCGGGTGAGGACGTTGGGGTTTCCGGCACGGCAAATACCCTCCGGCTCGACCGGGTCCCACCAGGCTCCGGTGGGCAGCTGGACCACCCCGGCCATCAGGTCCTCCCTGATCGCGACCGACGCGAGGCAGGATCCCCGCTCGTTGAACACCCGGACCAGATCCCCGGTGGCCAGACCACGTCGCCCGGCATCGTCGGGGTTGATCCCGAGTCGCTCCCGGCCGTCGACCTTCCCGTTGAGACTGGTCTCGCCGTGATCCCATTGCGAGTGCAGGCGAGTCTTGGGTTGGTTCGAGATCAAGTGGAGCGGATAGCCGCCGGCGTTTCCCAGCCATTCGTAGGGCTCCAGCCAGCTCGGGTGAGGAGGGCAGTCGTCGTAACCGAATCCTTCGATGGTGGCCGAGTACAGCTCGATCTTTCCCGAGGGGGTGGCCAAGGGTGCGCCTGAGGGATCGTTTCGGAACGCCACCAGCTGTGAAGGCGATGGAGGGATCCACTCCTCAGGGATCTGGAAGTGCCCCGCCTCCTTGAGCTGGGCCAGGCTGGGATAGTCGGGGTGGTGGGCCTGGAAGCGGGCGTATATGTGCTCGATCCATTGTTCGACGGTTCTCCTTTGGGTGAACTGCTCTCCGACACCGAGCCGGTCGGCCAGATCGGAGAAGATCCAATAGTCATTCCTGGCTTCGCCCACCGGCTCGATCACCTGTTCCATCCAGAAGACGAAGTCGTCTTCGCCGCTGCCTCCGACATCCTCCCTTTCCAAGGGCGTGGTGGCGGGCAGGACGACGTCGCAATGTCGGGCTAGGGCGTTCCAGAACGGCTCATGGCAGATGGTGGTGTCAGGCGATCGCCACGCTTCGGCCAGGCGGTTGAGATCCTGGTGGTGGTGGAACGGATTGCCGCCGGCCCAGTAGACGAGATGTATGTCCGGATAGGTGAGTCGTCTCCCGTCGTAGTCGAACTCCTCCCCGCCGTGGAGGAGAAGGTCCGAGATCCTGGCCACGGGGATGAAGTCGGGGACCGGGTTCTTGCCCTGGGGCAGACGCGGGAGGGAGTGATAGCCGACAGGATGCCCGTTGAGCCCGACTGCCCCATAGCCGTAGCCGACCCCACCCCCGGGAAGTCCGATCTGGCCCAGCATCGCCGCCAGGGCCGCAGCGGTCCAGTAAGCGTGCTCCCCGTGGTGGGTGCGTTGCACCGACCAGCTCAACGTGATGAGCGTTCGCTCATCTGCCATCTCGATGGCCAGCGAGCGGATCCGGAGCGGATCCACCCCGCTGATGCGACCCGCCCACTCCGCGTCCTTCGGGACGCCGTCGGGGTCGCCCAAGAGGTAGGAGCGAAGCCGATCCCACCCGATGCAGTAGGTGTCGAGGAAATCTTCGTCGCATCGGCCGGCGCTGAGCAGGCTGTGTGCCAGACCGAGCATCAGGGCGGTGTCCGTGCTGGGTCTGAGTGGGATCCATTCCGCCTCGACCGCCTCGATCAGGTCCTCCCCCAATGGGGAGAGGTTGACGAACCTGACCCCACGGTCACGGCATGTCTCGAGGCGGCTGTTCAGCATGTGCCGACCCTGCCCTCCGTACTGGACCTGGCTGTTCTTGATCGGCATGCCCCCGAATGCCACCACCAACTCGGTGTGCTCGGCTATCTCGACGAAGTGGGGCTGTTGGTCCATGTAGTCGTCGAAGGAGAAACCGAAGATATGGGGGGTGATGATATGGCCCGCGGCGATCGAGTAATCGTCGACCGAGTAGGTGTAGCCGCCGATCGAGTTGAGGAAGCGGTGGATCTGGCTCTGGGCGTGATGGAAACGGCCGGCGCTCGCCCAGCCGTAGCTGCCCCCGAAGATCGCCTGGTTGCCATATTCGGTGCGCACCCGGTCCAGCTCGGCGGCGACCCGGTCGAGGGCCACCTCCCATTCCACTTCCACGAAGGGCTCCCGTCCCCGCAGCTCGGGCCTTGCCCCCGGGCCCTCCCGGAACCAGGACTCCCTGATCGCCGGCTTTTCGACCCGGCTGCGACGAACTGCTTTCAGTGATTGCCCGATTGGAGAGGGATCGGGATCCTTGGCAAAGGGATGCACTGCGGTGATCTCCACCCCGTCGGTCTCCACCTCATACGCACCCCAGTTGGTCAGTGTGCGGTGTCTCGTAGTGGGCATATGGCGGGCAACGTTATCGAGGCTCTCGTCATCGAGCGCGATCGTTCGGCTTCGGGCCGGGGCGGAGGGGACTCGACGCACCGCCCCTGAGCTCCTGAGGACTTTTGACTCTGGGACCCGAGACCGCTTCGTGGAGACTGGTTGTCATGAGCAACAATGCGGGCGCTGTTGGCGGCGGAGCGATCTATGGCCTGGGGATCTTCGGGGCTCTCGTCTACTACTGGCAGCAAGCCGATGTCTTCTGGGAGTACCTCCTGGCAATCGTGCAAGGGCTGTTCTGGCCGGCTTGGATGGTGTACGAGGCGTTTGCGGCACTCGGGGGTTGACCCCAGCGGTAACCGGTCGCCCCTCCGACCGGGGCGTGCTTCCATCTTTCGGCGCACCAGCATGTTTGGCGGGGGGCCTGAGCTGAACCGCATTTGATCCAACGCGACGAGGACGTGGCGTAGGCTGATGCTGCCTGCCGGACAGGGGGACATGACCGGAAGCACATCGCTTTGGGGGGCGACCTATTTCCTGGCGCTGTTCGCCGCGCTCTTGGCCCTGCCCACCAGCTGGTTTCTCCTCCGTCGTTACCGACGGTCGATTCTCCGACTCATGAGCGAGCGATCCTCGAGCGGTGAGGAGAGGGAGGGCTTTGGCCCGGTCCCGGACCACCCCCGGCCATCGCCATCGCCAGATACCGACGCTGTCAGGGTGGGGATGCGGCGGAACGTGCTCGTGGTCGTCATCGTCGCATTGGTCTCAGCGTTTGCTTTCGCCGCTTTGTTCCTGGTCTGGACCGAGGTCCGCCTCTCAGTCTGGCGGCTCGCCACGTTCACGATCCTCTACTCCTGGCCGGCGGTGATCGGCATCTGGATCGTCACCTCCGGGCGTCGGCGGTGGGTGCTCACCGCGCTGGCGGCCTACTTCCTCGCGCTGGCCATCGCCGTGATCATCGGGGGCGGATCTTGGCGCGTGCCGGCGCAGTTGTTCCTGTTCAGCCTGGTCCCCACCGCGGCCATAATCGGTTTCCTCTCCCGTCGCTTTCGCGGCGTCGGCGCCCTCATGCTCGGCACGATGATGGTGGCCCTCGCCGGTTCTCAGGCCTTTGCCTTCGCCGTCCTCGGTGACGAGACATTGATCACGGCCTGGGCCGATCTCCTCACCGGGCTCGGTGTCACCGACGGCATGGTGGCCTGGTTGGCTCTGGTCGGGGTGGGATTCGTCTTGTCCCTCTTACTCGGGGTCCTAGCCACAAGGCTGCTGGCCGGTTGGTATACCCGATACGGCTTCTCGGATGAGATGCTCCTCCTCGGGGCGACCTTTCTGGTCTTCGCCATCGATCAATCCGGGTCGGCGAGCACGACCGAGGCCGCGCCGTTCGGGATCGGGCTGATCATCTATCTGCTTGCCGGCGTGGTCGCCTTCGGCCTGTATCGCCTCATCCATCGCCGGCCCCTCGCCCCGACCTGTCTGCTGGTGCTCAGGGTGTTCTCCGCCGACCCAGCCCATCAGCGGCTCCTCGACCGGATCGCATCCAGCTGGCGCTATCTCGGCCCGGTCATGATGATCGGTGGCCCCGACCTGGCGATCAGCAACGTCGAGCCGGACGAATTCCTCACCTTTGTGAGCGGCCGAACCCGGAGACTCTTCGTCAGGGGTCCCGCAGACCTCGCCGAGAGGGTACGGACCCTGGATACACGGACCGACCGGGACGCCCGCTACCGGATCGATGAGTTCTTCTGTTTCGACGACACCTGGCGACCTACCGTGGATGAGCTTCTTGCGCGATCCGACAGCGTGGTCATGGACCTCCGTTCCTTTGGCGCCGACAACGAGGGGTCCACCCACGAGCTCCAACTGCTCGCCTCACGTGGAGCATTGAGCCGGACAGTCCTCCTCGTCGATCCGAGCACCGATCGTGCCCTGCTCGACTCGATACTCGGTCCCGAGACCCACGGTGGGGCGATCTTGCTCGAAGCGGACGACGACGATCCCGACGAGGCATTGAGGGCCCTCGCTACTGCCCGCGCCGTGGTACTCCCGATCCCTGAAAGCAGGCTGCGCTCATCGGACTGAGAGACTGGATCAAGCGTGGTCTGGCCAGCCCGAGGATCTTCATCAGCTATCGCCGGAGCGACACCGGGGGCCATGCGTTGGCGCTCACGAATGAGCTCAGCGACTACTACGGCCCCCGCGCCGCCTGGCTGGATCACGACAAGATCAAGCCTGGTGAGGAGTTCGCCAAAGCCCTGGCCGATGCCCTTGCCCAAAGCGACGTTCTCCTCGCCGTCATCGGACCTGACTGGCTGACCGCCGAGAAGGATGGTGCTCGCCGACTCGAGGACCCGGAGGATTGGGTGCGGCGCGAGATCACTGCGGGCCTTTCCGGTCGTGCCGTGGTGACCCCGGTCCTCGTCGGTCACGCCAAGTTGCCTGCGGTCGAGGAATTGCCGGAACCGTTGCAGGCGCTCCCAGGCCGCCAGGCCATCGAGGTCAGGCCAGAACGGTTCGACGACGACGTCAAGGAACTGGTCCGCCGAATCGGAGGTTGGCGACGACGCTGGCGCGGGTTTCCTCTTTGGGCTTGGGCCGTCGCCATCACCGCGGTGGCCGGGCTCCTGTTACTCGCCTTCCTGGTGAGAAGGAACATGGCCCCTTTGATCGATCCCGTGCGGGTAGAGGCGGTGGCCGGAGTGCCCACAGAAATAGATCTCCTCTCCTGGGTGAAGGACGACCGCGAAGGGGTCCTCACGCTCCTTCCCGAATCGGGTTCGGAGAACAAGGGATCGGTAGAGGATCTCGGCAACGGGCGGGTGCTCTACACAGCTCCACGAGACTTCTATGGCGACGACTCATTCGATTTCCGTGTGAGGGACGCCGGCCGCTTGGAATCCGCGGGGACGGCTCATGTCGACGTGTTACTCGGCGCCATGGATGGGGCGTTCAACGTGGCGGTGGCAGAGCTGATCGTGTCCGGAGCGGAGCCAGAGGTGGGATTGGATATATCGAATGCCATATACGACCAGATCTCAGAGGATCTCATCGAGACCGACGTCGATATCAAAGTGGCCGAGCCGGAGATGGTTGGAGTGTTACGTGGCGACACCTCCGAGACCCGCGCCGAGGCTGCCGCCGAGCTGGCGGAGAGAATCGAGGCCGACGTGGTGGTGTTCGGGATCGTGGCGATGACGGGCGGCCAGACCGATATATCGGCCGAGTTCTTTGTGTCCGACCGGGGGTTGACCGGGGCTGAAGAGCTCGCCGGGGTCTACCCCCTCGACACGGTCGAGCTGTCCACCACCGACCCGATTGCGGTCCAGCGCAGCACCGCCCAGCATCTCCAGCCCAGGATCCGCGCTCTCACCCAGCTTGCGCTCGGCCTCAGCCACTATCAGCTCAACGAGTACCCGGAGGCCGAAACGCTGTTCGAGGAGGCCCTGGCTCTCTGGCCTGGCAGCAACGGTCGGGAGGTGATCCTCAGCCTTCTCGGCAATGTCAATGGTCTTCAGGACGATCTCGATGCTGCGGAGGGGTACTTCTCCGACGCCCTGAGTCTCGACCCGGACTTTGCCCGTGCCCTCTTCGGGGCCGCCGAGGTGAGCTACCAGCGAGCCAGGGGCATGGCGTGTGGCGGGAGCGGCGACGCAGATGTGTCCGGGCTCGAGGAAGCGGTGGCGCAATTCGAAGGGGTCATCGACCTTCCCGGTCCCACCCTCGCCTTCATCCCCGAGCGGGCCCGGGTCGAGATCGGAAAGATCTATGAGTGTCTCCATTTGAATGGCGGCGGCCACCTGGAAAAGGCCCGGGAGACTCTCGAGGGCGTCATCGGCGATATCTCGGACGAGACCAGGCTGGTCGACCTGACCGCGGATGCCCATTTCTCGCTGGGCGTCTACCACCTGCTCAAAGGGGACCAGGACGCGGCGATCAACGAGTTCGAGACTGCGATTGACACCACTCGCAACGACGTGCGCAAACGTGGCTTCTATTACTCCATAGCTGTCATATACCTCTGCCAGCTCGGCCAACCCGAAATGGCACAGACGTATCTCCGGGAGGCGGAATCGCTGCCCGGCCCTCCACTCGATCCCATCCAGTGCACCACGCCGTGAGCGAGGCGTAGGATTCGGATTCGGTCGGCAGGAAGCAGGGGGATGAAGTACACCGCGGCCGTTGCAGTGGTCGCACTATTCGTTGTCGCCTGCAGCGGTGATACCGGGACGACAACGACGGCGAGTGGCTCGACCACCTCCACATCGCTACCGACCACCACGACCTCGGCCCCCGGTGCGACGACCACAGAAGGAGCCAGTTCGACCACTGGCCCCCAAGGGACGGTGCCCCCGGTGGTCGCCCAGGTCGCATTCGCCTTTGCCACAGGCGACGACCCCCGGGTGCTGGTCGAGGTTTCTGTCGGCGAGAGCCCCGATGGACCCTGGTTGCCCGCCGGATTCTCGGATGAGACCCCGACGCTCACCGGGCCGAGCTACTGGGTCAGATTCGACATCACCAACACCGACCAGCTCAATGCAACGTTGACCGATCTCGACATCTCCGGCTTCGACGCCGGCTCGTTCTTGGGCGAGGACATCTGCGAGCTCGACGCCCCGTTACCGCGGGACGGCCAGGCTGTATGCATCATCGGCGGATTCCCGGTGCAGCTCGGAGGTAACCAGGTCGACTTCGTCGCCGGCGGCTTCGGTCCCAGACAGGGCGAGCCCGATCGGTGGTTCGACCCTCCGATCCCGACCAGTCTGGAGTACGGCGGTGCCCGAAGCAGCTTCCTCCTGGTGTTCGACACAGCCGAGGGATTCGCAGTCGGGGGCACCGCCGACGGGTCCGAAGTGGACGTGGACATCGAGGGTGTCTCGGGGTCGGTGAGACTTGACTGCGCTGGGAGTCCTTTCGAGGGGGAGCCCGCCCTGGAGGCCTATGTGATCGAGAACTTCTCGGATGACGGGAGCCGGGTGGGTGGCTGTGCAGACATCCCCACCGCAGTACTCGAGTTCTTGGCCGACTTCGACAGCGACAACGCATACCTCTACTTCGGTCAGCAGGGCACGATCGCCACAAGCAGCACCATCCCGGTCACCACGACGACCCTCTTGGGCTGAGCCCTCGGCGTAGGCTCCGGAGCCGAAAGGGGACTCAATGGGGCACATCACCTTCGTTCACGGGATCATGAACCAGCCGTCGCCGGCGCGTCTGCTCAAGGAGTGGAAGCGTGACCTGGCCGACGGCGGGGACGGCGTCGATCTCGACGTGTACGGAGTGAGCTCGTCGATGGTGT
>JAICRU010000161.1 GCA_025937235.1 Acidimicrobiia bacterium | reverse complement strand
CCCGATCAGCCCGTGCTGGCGGGCGGGGAAGCCCGGTTTTGGGGCGAGCCAGTGGCCGTGCTCGCCGCCGAGGACGCCGACACGGCGCGACGCGCCGCCGCCGCCGTCGAGGTGCGCTACGAGCCGCTCGATGCGCTGACCGACCCCGAAGAGGCCGACCGGCGGGACGACGTCTTCCGACGGATGCGCATCCGTCGCGGGGACCAGGGAGTGCGCGGCGCGATCGTCGTCGAGGGTGAATACGAGGTCGGGATGCAGGACCAGGCGCCTCTTGGCACTGAGGCGGGCCTGGCCATTCCCGATGGTCAGGGCGGGGTCGACCTCTATGCGACCAGTCAGTACGTCCACGTCGACCAGGAGCAGGTCGTGGCCAGCCTCGGTCTTCGCCCCGACCAGGTCCGGTCCCATCCGACCGGCATCGGCGGCGCCTTTGGCGCCAGGGAGGACGTGAACCTCCACATCCATCTGTGTCTGCTCGCTCTTCACACCGGCCGGCCGGTGAAGATGGTCTACCGGCGGTCAGAGTCGTTCACCGGGCATGTGCACCGGCACCCGGCTTGGCTCCGCTATCGGCATGAGGCCGATCGGGACGGCCGTCTGGTCAGAGTCGAGGCGAGGGTCCTCATCGACGGTGGGGCCTATGCCTCCACCACCTCCGCCGTCCTGGCCAATGCCTGTTACTTCGCGGTCGGCCCGTACAAGTGTGATTCCGTGGCCGTCGACGGGGCAGGGGTTCGAACCAACAACCCGCCCTGCGGGGCGATGAGGGGGTTCGGTGCGGTACAGGTGTGCTTTGGCTACGAGTCGCAGATGGATCGCCTCGCCCACGCCCTGGGTATGGACCCGCTCGCTGTGCGGAAGATCAACGCCTTGGAGACGGGTGACCCGATGCCCACCACCGGCCAGGTGATCCAGACCCCCCTTCCCACCGTAGAAGTGATCGAGAGCCTGCAGGCCATGCCCATGCCCGAGGCCGGCCCGGGCGATCGCCCCAGCGAGCTTCCGGGCGGGTCGGGTCTGACCAGTGAGGCTCGGCATGTGACCAGGGGAGTGGGCTACGCCCTCGGGATCAAGAACCTCGGCTTCTCCGAGGGCGCTGACGACTACGCCCAGGCCCGGGTCAGGATCACCGACAGCGGCGCCCTGGTCGAGACCGCAGCGGTCGAGGTCGGGCAAGGCCTGGTCACCGTCCTGGCCCAGATCGCCCGCAGTGCCCTCGGCATCAGCCAGGTCGAGGTAGCTCATCTCGACACATCGAAGATCGATTCGGCGGGCTCGACCTCGGCGTCCCGTCAGACTCAGGTGTCGGGAGGGGCGACCCTCGAGGCGGCGCAACGCCTCCGGGAGCGGATCCTGGAGCAGTTCGATGGCGACGTCATGGACGATGAAGGGGTTTGGCGCGGCGACACCCTGATCACGCCATGGGCTGCTCTCGCTGCCGGGGATTGGACGGAGACGGTCACGTTCAGGCACCCGCCTACCGCCATGACCGACGAGAACGGTCAGGGCGTGGCGCACGCCGATTTCGCAGTTGCCGGGCACAGGGCTGTCGTCGACGTGGATGTCGAGCTCGGTTTGGTCAAGGTGGTCCGCGTCGACACCGCCCAGGACGTCGGGCTTGCCCTCAACCCGCAGTCGGTGCGCGGCCAGATCGAAGGTGGCATCCTTCAGGGCGTGGGGCTGGCGGTCATGGAGGAGCTGGTAATGGGGGACGGTGTCATCCTCAACCCGACGTTCACCGACTACCTGCTCCCCACCATGCTGGATGCCCCCGATGTCGAGGCCCTGCTCATCGAGCAGCAGGGCTCGTGGGGCCCCTACGGGGCAAAGGGAGTGGGCGAGCCGCCCACTATCTCGTCCACCGCCGCCGTCGCCGCTGCCATCCGAGACGCCTCCGGCCGGGGGATCGAAAGAGTCCCGGTCCGTCCCCAGGACATCGCACTGCCGTGACCTGGCCCGGAGGGAGCGATCTGGCCGGGCGTCTGCCCAAGGCGGAGCTACATGTCCACATCGAGGGCACCCTCGAACCGGAGATGATGTTCAGCCTCGCCGCCAGGAATGGAGTCGATCTCCCCTACGCCGACGTGGAGGAGGTGCGAGCCGCATATCGGTTCAGGGATCTGCAGTCGTTCCTCGACATCTACTACCAGGGGGCCGCGGTCCTCATGACACCGGACGACTTCTACGATCTCATGGCCGCGTATCTCGAGAACGCTGCCGGTGACGGGGTGCGGCACGCCGAGATCTTCTTCGACCCGCAGAGCCACACGGGCCGGGGCATCGGCTTCGAGATATTCATGAGGGGGTTTCGCGATGCGATCTCCGACGCCCGACGCAGACTCGGATAACCGCCGACCTGATCTTGTGCTTTCTCCGCCACCTCTCGGGTGAAGAGGCGGT
>JAICRU010000077.1 GCA_025937235.1 Acidimicrobiia bacterium | reverse complement strand
GTCGATGGTCGTGCGGCGGGCGGAGGTGATCCCCGTCGAGTGTGTGGTGCGCGGATATCTCTACGGGTCGTCCTGGCGTGAGTACCGCGACGGAGGTGGGCCTACCACCGAGCATCTGCCGTCGGGCCTGGCCCTGGCCGATCGCCTACCCGAGCCCATCTTCACCCCGGCAACCAAGGCGGCCACCGGTCACGACGAGAACATCACCGAGTCGGAGACACGAGAGCTCCTCGGCGACGACCTCTACGAAGAGCTGCGGAACCGATCGGTCGACATCTATCTCCGCGCATCCGAACATGCGGCCACCCGGGGCGTGATCCTGGCGGACACCAAGTTCGAGTTCGGCTTCGCCGGCGAAGAGCTTCTCCTGATCGACGAGGTGCTCACCCCTGACTCGTCCCGCTACTGGCCGGCGGACCAGTGGGTGCCCGGTCGGGACGTCCCATCCTTCGACAAGCAGTACGTCAGGGAGTGGCTCGACACCACCGATTGGGACAAGACACCGCCGCCGCCGGATCTTCCCGACGAGATCGTCGAGGGCACCCGCAGTCGCTATGTCGAGGCTTATGAGCGGATCACCGGTGAGAGCTTCGACGACTACCTGGCACGGAGCTGATGAAGGTCACCGTCGAGATAACTCGGCGTCCCGAGATCGCCGATCCCCAGGGCACCACGATCCAGCGGGCGCTCCACGACCTGGGGCACAATGAGGTGATGTCGGTGCGGGTCGATCGGGTCATCCACCTCGAGGTCCAAGACGACGATCCGAATGACGTCCGGGCCAGGGTCGAGGAGATGTGCCGTCAGGTGCTGGCCAACCCGGTTCTCGAGGATTTCGCAGTGGAGGTCTCCGAATGAGAACTGCCGTCGTGGTGTTCCCGGGCACCAACTGCGAGATGGATGTCGCCCACGCCATCACCGCCCTCGGCGGCGAGACGGAACTGGTCTGGCACCGCCACGAAGACCTGTCCAATTTCGACGGGGTGATCCTCCCCGGCGGGTTCGCCCACGGTGACTATCTGCGGACCGGGGCAATCGCCCGCTTTTCCCCGGTCATGGACGAGGTGGGGCGGATGGCCGCCGAGGGCAGGCCGGTCCTCGGGATCTGCAACGGATTCCAGATCCTCTGCGAGGCAGGGCTCCTACCCGGCGCCCTAATCGCCAACCGCGATCTGGCTTTCATCTGCCGGTTCGTCGACCTCGAAGTGACCGACACCGACACCGTGCTCACTCGTTCCACCGAGCTCGGCCAGCGAATTCGCATTCCGCTCAATTCCTACGAGGGCAACTGGGTCGACCCGAGCAACAGCGGCCGGGTCGCCCTCCGCTATCTCGACGACCCCAATGGCTCTCAGCAGCGCGCCGCCGCGGTGGCCAATGACGGCGGCAACGTGGTCGGGGTCATGCCCCATCCCGAGCGCGGCATCGACGAGCTACTCGGCTCCGGCGACGGCAGAGCCCTCCTCGAAGGGTTCCTCCACTCGCTGGTCCCGGCGTGACCACTGCCGCTCAGCCCCTCCATCGCCGGTTGGGCATGACCGACGAAGAGCACGAGTCGGTCCTCGGTCTGCTGCGGCGGGATCCCCTACCGGCCGAGCTCGCCATGTACTCGGTGATGTGGTCCGAGCATTGCTCCTACAAGTCGTCCCGGGCCCACCTCCGTCGCTTCCCCACCGAGGCGCCCTGGGTCGTGGTCGGCCCCGGGGAGAATGCTGGAGTGGTCGACCTGGGCGACGGCTGGCTCGCTGCGCTCAGGATCGAGAGCCACAACCATCCCTCCTTCGTCGAGCCATACCAGGGAGCTGCCACGGGGGTAGGCGGCATCCTCCGCGACGTCTTCACCATGGGGGCACGCCCCATCGCACTATGGGATCAGATCCGTTTCGGCCCGCTGGACGACCCGAAGAACCGCTATCTCTTCAACGGGGTGGTGTCTGGCATCGCCGGCTACGGCAACGCCGTCGGGGTGCCCACCGTAGGCGGGGAGATCGAGTTCGACCCCTGCTACACGGGAAACCCGCTGGTCAACGTGATGTGCCTGGGTGTGCTGCGCCGCGAGCAGTTGACCCTGGGCACGGCCGGGCCCCCGGGGACCGTGGCCGTGCTGCTCGGCCGGGCCACGGGACGGGACGGGATCGGGGGGGCATCGGTGCTGGCTTCGGCATCGTTCGACGACGAGTCCCAGGAGAAGAGACCGAGTGTCCAGGTGGGCGACCCGTTCGAAGAGAAGAAGCTGATCGAGGCGTGTCTCGAGATGTACCAGAGAGGGCTGGTCGCCGGCGTCCAGGACCTGGGAGCGGCCGGGCTGTCTTGCGCCACCTCGGAACCGGCGGGGAGGGCCGGAGTGGGGCTCGACGTCGACCTCGATCAGGTCCATGTCCGCGAGATGGATATGACGGCACCCGAGTTGCTCATGTCCGAATCCCAGGAGCGAATGATGGCCTTCGTTCCTTCCGAGAAGGTCGATGCGGTCCTCGGCGTCGCCGAGCGCTGGGAGATCGATTCGGCCGTCGTCGGGACGGTGACGACCGGGGGAACTCTCAAGGTGCGTCACCAAGGTGAGGTGGTAGCCGAGGTCCCCGCCGCGTCGCTGGCGGATGACGCCCCGCTGTACGACCGACCTATGCGACGGCCGGATTGGATCGATGACCTGTGGGCAACCCCGGCCCTCCCGCTAGGGGGCGACCCGGCCGATGTGCTCCTTCGACTGCTCGACGACCCCGCCATCGGCTCCACGGCGTGGGTGCACGAGCAATACGATCACATGTTGTTCCTCAACACGGTGATCGGTCCCGGCTCTGACGGATCGCTCATCCGGATCAGGGGAACGGAAAAAGGGCTCGCCGTCTCCAGCGACGGGAACGGACGGCTATGTCATCTCGACCCGCGGGCGGGGAGTGCGCGTCTGGTCTACGAGGCGGCGCTCAATGTGGCCGTCACCGGGGCCAGGCCTCTGGCCGTGGTGGACAACCTCAACTTTGGCAACCCGGAAAAGCCGGAGGTCATGTGGCAGTTCCGGGAGAGCGTCGAGGGCATCTCGGAGGCATGCGAGGCCCTGGCCATCCCCGTCATTGGGGGGAATGTCTCGTTCTACAACGAGACCGAAGGGGTCGACATCCACCCAACCCCGGTGGTCGGCCTGCTCGGCCTGGCCGACCCCATGCCCCGGCAACCGCCTCGTCTGTCTCGGGCAGCCGAGGGAATGGAGATCTGGGAGATCGGGACCGGTCCGACGAGCAACCTGGCCGGCTCGGCGGCGCAGCGTGTGGTCAACGACGAGCTGATCGGGCGTCCCACACCACCCGATCCGGGTGCAGCCCGGCAGGTGATAGCGCTCACCAACGGGCTGGCGCATCGGGTACCCGTGCTTCACGATGTATCGGATGGCGGTCTGGCGGTAGCGGTGGCCGAGGTATGCATCGCCTCGGGGATCGGGGCCCGCGTGGCAGTCGACGACCCGGGCCCCCTCTTCTCCGAGGACCCGCACCGGGTGATAGCGGTGTTCGATCCGGGGACGGTCGTCCTGCCCATAGACCTGGCCCGCCAGGTGGGGGTCATCGGCGGCGATAGCCTGATTCTCGGCCGTTCCGGATCGATCGATCTGGAGACGCTGACGAGGACCCACCGCGACGCCATCCCGAGGAGGATGGCCGGCTAGCTCAGCCCCCTTCGCTCCACCCAGCGACCGTCCTCGTCTTGCTCCCATTTCGAGCCATGGAGGTCGAGGACGATCACCTTCATCTCCTTGAGCTCGTGCTTGATCCTCTTGGCCAGCGCCTTGGCGTCGTCCTTGATCATGCGGGCCTGCTCGAGCCGGTAGCGAAGCGGCATCTTCTTGGTGCTGGTACGTGACCGGATCGCCTCGACGTTCTCCATGGTGATGCGGCGGCTGACTTCGAGAAAGCCGATGATGGTCAAGACCTGCTCGTCACCCAACGAGGCGAGGTGCGTCTGCCCGGCCTGATCCAGCGGCCCATAGACCTCCTCACCCAGCTTCTCCGCATCGGGGGTGAGCTCGATCCACACCTTGCGCCGGTCATTGGCGTCATAGGTCCTGAGGAGAAGGCCGGCGCTCTCCATTCTGTCCACGACGGCCGTCACCGCACCGGTTGTCAACCCTGCCTCACGAGCCAGTTCCCCTGCGGTGACCCGGCCCCGCTGATCGACGATGTCCATGCAGCGCAGATCGGTGCGGTTGATGCCGACGAAATCGGCGTATGCCTCATCGAGGAGATCACTGGCCAACTGGAGGGCCCGGAGGGCTTCCACCAAACGGCGGACAGCGGCCTGTCGCTGTTCTCTTGACAAGTTAATATCTTGCTTCATAAGATACTCAAGGTTTGAAGTATAGCCGGAAGGAGATTCCGATGCCAGAGACCATGATCGTGTCCCGGGGGCTGCGCCGGGTCTACAAGACGAATAGGCAAGAAGTCGAAGCGGTGCGCCGGGTCGACTTCGCCGTCGAGCAAGGGGAAATCGTTGGGTTCCTGGGCCCTAATGGGGCCGGGAAGACAACCACCCTGCGCATGCTGACCACGTTGCTCGAGCCCAGCGGTGGGGAGGCGATGGTGGCGGGCTCCGACTTGAGACTGGACCCATTGGGAGTGAGGCGCAGCATCGGCTACGTCGCCCAGGGTGGGTCCACCGACCCCGAGGTGAGGGCGGGTGAGGAGATCGTCGACCACGCCCGCATGTATGGGACAGAGCTGTCCGTGGCCCGGGGCAACGGTGAGGCACTCTTCAGGCAGCTCGATCTCGACGGGATGTGGGATC
Organism: Acidimicrobiia bacterium; assembly: GCA_025937235.1. Taxonomy (GTDB): domain Bacteria; phylum Actinomycetota; class Acidimicrobiia; order Spongiisociales; family ZC4RG35; genus JARDZU01. The sequence goes on along the minus strand of JAICRU010000077.1, from coordinate 9,172 downwards.
GTCGATGCAAGACCCTCTCCGGTGGGCAGCGGCGGCGTCTCGACATCGCAATGGGGCTGGTCCATCAGCCTCAGCTGATCTTCCTCGACGAGCCGTCGACCGGTCTCGACCCACAGTCGAGGGCCAATCTATGGGAGCACATCGCCAGACTGCGCACCGACCTCGGCACAACTGTGTTCCTCACCACTCATTACATGGACGAGGCGGATGTCCTTTGTGACCGCATCCTCGTCATCGACGACGGGTTGATCGTGGCCCAGGGCACACCGGACGGGCTCAAGCGAAAGGTGGCCGGCGATTCCGTCGTCCTGAGCCTCGAGGATCAGCGAAGCACCGTGGTGGTTGCCGAGCTCGTATCCCATCTGGAGGGGGCGACCGAGCCGGTCATCGATGGGACAGAGGTCAGGTTCCAGGTGCCCGAAGGGGCCAGCGCCCTCCCCATGCTTCTGCGGGCCATGGTGGAGCGAAATGTCGACGCGACCGGGGTCCAGGTGCATCGGCCCACCCTGGATGATGTGTTCCTCATCATGACCGGCCGTTCGCTGCGTGACGGGGCCGAGAGTGCCACCGACCGGGCTGCTGCCTGAAAGGAGATCAACATGCGATTCATGACCGACACCTGGCTGGTGTTCAGCCGGGCCATGCGTCTCTCACTGCGCAACCCGGTGTGGGTGATCCTGGGGTTGCTACAGCCCATCCTCTACTTGACCCTGTTCGGGCCGCTTCTGGAGCCGGTGGCGAATGCTCCCGGCTTCCCTCCGGGAACCGCCTGGCAGGTCTTCGTGCCCGGGCTGCTCGTGCAGCTCGCCGTGTTCGGGGCTGCGTTCGCGGGATTCGGGCTCATCGCCGAATGGCGGGCCGGGGTGGTCGAGCGGATGCGGGTAACCCCGGCCAGCCGAGGGGCCCTGCTCCTCGGCCGGGTCCTCCGTGACGTCGTGGTGATCGTCGTCCAAGGCGCCATGCTCAGCTTGGTGGCAGTGGTGTTCTTCGGGCTCGAGGCCCCGATGGGGAGCCTGATCGCCGGTGTGGCGATAGTCGCCCTCCTCGGTGGGGCTTTCAGCGCACTCTCTTACGGGACGGCGCTGAAGCTGAAGAGCGAAGACTCCTTCGCCCCCGTCATCAACGGCCTGCTGCTTCCGATCCTGCTGCTGTCGGGCATCCTCCTCCCGATGGCCCTGGCCCCGGGCTGGCTGCAGACCGTGGCCGACGTCAATCCTCTCACCCATGTGGTCGACGGTGTCCGGGCGCTGTATATCGATGACCTCGCCTCGAACGAGGTGGTTATTGGAAGCGCGGTCACCGTAGGTCTCCTCCTGGTCGGGGTTCTCTACGGGTCGTGGGTCTTCCGCAAGGAGTCCGCCTGAGTTCCGGTGCGAAATTTGAGACGGTGACGTGTCATACACGGCACTCACCGTCTCAATCTGGGTGAGTGGAGGCGCCGATACCATGACAGCGTGGCCAGGAGCATTGGGATCCTCACTGCCGGGGGCGACAGCCCCGGTCTGAACGCGGCGATCAGGGCCGTGGGCAAGGCGGCCCAGCGGGCCTACGGGATGCATGTCATCGGGTTCTACGACGGATTTCTCGGTCTGATGCAGAACCGCTACATCCGATTCGACTCCGACTCCCTCTCCGGCATCCTCACCAAGGGAGGGACCGTGCTCGGAACCAGCCGGGCCAAGGTCGACAAGATGGAGATGGGCGACGGCCGGCGTATGGACATGCGGCCCCTCATGCGTGACGTCGTCGACCAGCACGATCTGGAGGCGCTGGTGGTGCTCGGTGGCGACGGCACCATGCGCAACGCGCTGAAGCTCGAAGAGGTGGGGATCAACGTGCTGGCCCTGCCCAAGACCATCGACAACGACGTGAGCGGGACCGACGTCACCTTCGGCTTCGACACCGCCATGGGCATCGCAACCGAAGCCATCGACCGCCTCCACTCCACGGCCCACTCCCACCACCGCATCATCCTGGCCGAGGTGATGGGGCACGACGTCGGGTGGCTTGCCCTAGGGGCGGGGTTGGCCGGCGGTGCCGATGTCATCCTCATCCCCGAGATCCCTTACGACATCCCGGCCATCGCCTCCTCGATCCAGGCACGCAAGGCGGCGGGCAGCGCCTTCTCCATCATCGCGGCGGCCGAGGGCGCCTACTCGAGGGAGGACGCCCAGGCCCGCTCCGCTCTTCGGGCCGACCTGGAGGATGCAGATGACGATCGGAAACGCGATCTGAAGGCAAGGCTAAGCGCTCTCGACAAAGCGCCCAGGACGGAAAACCTCGCCGACGCGCTGGAAGAGGCCACCGGTCTCGAGTCCAGGGTCACCATCCTCGGGCATGTCCAGCGGGGCGGCACCCCCTCGCCCGCCGATCGGCTGCTGGCGACCCGACTCGGCACGGCGACGGCTTCCTACATCGCCGAGGGGATGCATGGTGTCCTCGTGGCGGCGCGAGGCGAGTCGACGGAGGCGGTGCCGTTGAAGGAGATCGCCGGAGTGACCAAGTTCGTCCCCCACGACCATCCCTGGATCGACTCGGCCCGAAGCCTGGGAATCGTCCTCGGAGACTGATCACACGAAGGACGACTCCCTAGCCTCTCCTCATGGCTCTACTTGGCGCGGTTCTGGCCGGTGGCCAGGGCCGGCGCATGGGGAAGGACAAGGCAGAGGTCGAGGTCTCCGGCGTGTCCTTCCTGGACAGGGTGGCGACTTCACTCGGGGTAGTCGCCGATCACGTCGTCGTGCTCGGCGCAGGGCGCGCGGGGTATGAGACCTGGCCCGACCAGGTCTCGGGATCGGGGCCTTTGGCCGGCGTTGCCACCGCCCTGGGCCGGATGGAAGAGGACCGGGTCCTCGTGGTGGCCGTCGACAACGTCTTCGTCCGCCCCGAGACGCTGACCCACCTGACCACCATCGTGTCGGACCTCCCCGTGGTGCCGGTGGATCGGGCCGGTGTTCGTCAGGTCACATGCGCCGTCTACCCGCGTCAGGTGGCTGGGGTCGCCCGAGAAGAGGCGGAGAGCGGTGGTTCGATCCAGACGATGCTCGACCGTGTGTCCTTTCTCCCGGTGACCCCCGATGAATGGGAGGAGTGGGGTGAAGACGGTCGTTCCTGGTTCTCGGCCGACACATCCCAGGCCCTGGACGAGGGTCTGAGACGATTTGGTTGAGGTCAGCCGGCCTTCGCCTCGAGGAACCGACGCTCCGCCTCGTTCGTGGCAAGGGCCAGCGCTCTTTGGAGCGAGGCCTCCGCCTTGCCATCCTCTCCTAGCTCGCCCCACATCTCGGCCTTGGCGACATGGAAGAGGTGATAGCCGTCGAGATCGTCGGCGAGGTCCTCGAGGGCAGCCAGGCCCTCGGCCGCACCGTATTCCTCGAAGACCGCGACGGCGCGGTTGAGCCGTGCCACCGGTGACGGAAGAACCGCGATGAGACGGTCGTACAGCTCCACGATCCGCCGCCAGTCGGTCTCATCGGCGGATGGTGCGGTGGCGTGCTGGGCCGCGATCTGCGCCTGAAGTAGATAGGGGCCTTCGCCACCGATACGCATCGCCTTCCCCAACAGATCCAGGCCGGCTCGAATCGCCTCGGCGTCCCAGAGGCCCCGATCCTGATCGGCGAGGAGGACGAGCCCGCCATGCTCGTCGACGCGGGAGCGACGGCGACTGTGGTGGAGGAGCATGAGCGACTGGAGGCCGAGCACCTCGGGCTCGTCGGGCAACACAGTCGTCAGCAGGTAACCGAGCTCGACCGCCGATCCGGCCAGCTCGGCACGGATCAATTGGTCGCCGCTGGTGGCCAGGTAGCCCTCGTTGAAGACGAGATACACCACGGCGAGGACAGCGGACAAGCGATCGGTGAGCTCGTCGCCGGCCGGCACGCGGAACGGGATCGCCGCATCTCGGATCTTGGCCTTCGCCCTGACCAACCGCTGGGCCATGGTCGATTCGGGGACGACAAACGCACGGGCTATCTCAGTCGTGGTCAACCCGCCCACGGTGCGCAGCGTGAGGGCCACCTGCTTGTCGATCGCCAGGGATGGATGACAACAGGCGAAGAGCATCTGGAGCCGGTCGTCACCGAGCTCTCTTTCATCCGACCGATCCGAAGGGTCGGAAGGCTCCTCTCTCTCCAGGGCGGCCAGGAGAACGGTTTTTCTGGTGAGGGTTGCCTGGCGGCGCAATCGGTCGATCCCACGACGGGTGGCCACAGCGGAGATCCAGCCCGGCGGATTGTGCGGGGTCCCCTTGACCGGCCAGGTGCGCAATGCCTCGACGAGTGCGTCCTGGATCGCCTCCTCGGCCAGATCGATGTCACGGAAACGTGTGGCGAGCCGCGCCAGGACCACGGCGTAGGAGTACCGGAACACCGACTCGATCGCCGAGTTGTGGTCGCCGTCGTTCATTCACTTGTAAGTCTCGTCACCTGAATCAGAATGTCCCCACGCCTGGCAGCACATCCGGACGACCGGACGCCTGCCTCGCGTCGGAGTTCGAGGATCGAGAGGGAGGTCGAGGTGGGGTGTCTGTTCCTGGCGATGATCATCATCAGCCCGCGTCTGGCGATGCTCTTCATCTGGCTGGTCTCGGATTGGGTGGATCGTGCCTTCAACGGGTGGCTGATCCCTGTCCTCGGCATCATCTTCCTGCCGTGGACCACGGTCCTCTACACGGTGGGCTACATCGCATCCGGTGGCACAGCCGCGCCCTGGGGCATATTCGGCATCATCCTCGGCCTGTTCCTCGACATCGCCCTGCACGCTCGTTCGGTGACCATGGGCCGGGACAGGTACCGAACCTGAATCCATGACGGCGCCCTAACCTGCCGCCCGTGCCCGACCCGGCGGAGCCCCGTATCGACCCCGAGGCAGTGATCCTGCCTGGAGTGGAGATCCACGGCGACGTGACCATCGGGCCCGGGGCCTTCGTCCTGTTCGGGGTGGTGATCAGGGCCGAGCTCGACCGAGTCGAGATCGGTGCCGATACCAACATCCAGGACAATACGGTCGTGCACTGCGATGAGGACATCCCCTGTGTGATCGGGAAGAGGGTGACCGTGGGGCATGCCGCGGTGGTGCACGGGGCCCTGGTCGGTGATCGATGCCTGGTCGGGATCGGGGCGAAGCTGCTCAATCGATCCCGTCTCGGCGAGGGCGCATGGCTGGCCGCCGGATCGGTGCTCTCCGAGGGCCGAGGGATACCGCCCTGGACCCTTGGCATGGGCACCCCGGCCAAGCCGGTTCGGGAGTTGACCGAGGAAGAGATCCGGAGACAGGACGAGGGGGTCGACCACTACCGGGAGCTGCGTGATCTCTACCGCGCCCGGTTCGGAGCTGAATAGGTCGACCGGCGGTCGCGCCCTACGATGGGGCCGTGGCCGAGGAGAGTGCCGTTCTCACCGCCGGGCCCCGCGAGGCGTGTGGGGTCTTCGCTGCGTACACCCCCCGCCAACGTGCATCGAGCCTGATCTACGTCGGTCTCTACGGTCTCCAGCATCGGGGCCAGGAGTCGGCCGGCATCGCCACCTCCAATGGCGAGACGGTTACCGTCTTCAAGGATCTCGGGCTGGTCTCCGAGGTATTCGACGAACCGGCCCTGGCCGGGCTCGATGGGCATCTCGGCATCGGCCACACCCGCTACTCGACGACTGGGTCCAACAACTGGGCCAACGCCCAGCCTGCCCATCGCCAGGTCGGCTCCACCAGCATCGCCCTCGGTCACAACGGCAACCTGACCAACACCCCCGACCTGGCCGAGCGCCTCGGAATTCGCGGCGCCAGCACCGACTCGGACCTCATGGCCGAGGGGATCGCCAGGGCCATCGACGACGAGCGCTCGGACCAGCGTGGGCTCGAGGTGGCCGTCATGGAGGTGGCGCCGACCTGGGAAGGCGCCTTCTCGCTGGTGATCATGGATCAGGGCCGCATCATCGGCCTTCGAGATTCCAACGGCTTCCGGCCCCTCTGTCTGGGGTCGCTGCCGGATGGGGGTTGGGTGCTCGCCTCGGAGACAGCGGCGCTCGATCTGGTCGGAGCCAGGTTCGTACGTGAGGTGGCGGCGGGTGAGATGGTGGTGATCGACGCCGGCGGGGTGCACAGCTTTTACCCGTTCGCCGGCACCGACCCGAGACTGTGCATCTTCGAGTTCGTCTACTTCGCCCGACCCGACAGCCAGATGTATGGGCGCGGGATTCACGCAGCTCGCCGTCAGATGGGCGAGAGGCTGGCCGCCGAGCACCCGGCCGAGGCCGATGTGGTGGTCCCGGTACCGGAGTCGGGTCTCCCCGCAGCGCAGGGGTTCGCCGCCGCCAGCGGGATCCCCTACGCCGATGGCTTGGTCAAGAACCGGTATATCGGACGCACCTTCATCGAGCCGAGCCAGACCCTGCGGGACCGCGGGATACGGCTCAAGCTGAATCCGATCCCGGACAACCTGAGGGGACGGCGGGTCGTTCTCGTCGACGACTCGATCGTCAGAGGTTCGACGACCAGGAAGCTGGTCCAGATGCTCAGGGACGCCGGCGCCGATGAGGTCCATCTCCGTGTCTCGTCTCCCCCCTACCGCTGGCCTTGCTACTACGGAATGGACACCTCGGACCGGTCCACCCTGATCGCGGCATCACTCGACGTGGAGGAGATCCGGGATCATGTCGGGGCGGATTCGCTCGGCTATTTGTCCCTTCAGGGCCTGCTCGACGCCACCGGTGTGGCCGACGCCGGCTTCTGCGCCGCATGTCTCTCCGGCGATTACCCGACCGACGTGCCCGAGAACGCCGACAAGTTCCAGCTCGAGCGTTTCTGACGTGACCGGCTACCGGCAGGCCGGGGTCGACCTGGGTGGTGCCGAGCGTCATGTGCGCGCCATCAGCTCCCCTGTCACAGCGACCTGGACCGACAGCGTGGTTGGCGAATTCGGTGGGTTCGCCGCCGGTGTCACCATCCCGCCTGGCTACGTGGAGCCGGTGCTGATGATGTCGACCGACGGCGTGGGGACCAAGCTGGAGCTGGCCCGACGCGGGGGTAGGTGGGATGGTGTCGGATACGACCTTGTGGCCATGTGTGTCGACGACCTGGCTGCGGTCGGGGCCCGCTCGATCGGTTTCGTCGACTACCTGGCCGTTGGGTCACTCGATGCCGATCGGGACCGGACCATCGTCGAGTCGGTTGCCGCCGCCTGCCGCATCGCAGGCTGCCCACTCCTCGGTGGTGAGACGGCGGAGCACCCCGGGGTGATGGAGCCCGACGCGGTGGATCTGGCCGGCGCGGTCATGGGTGTGCTCGAGCGAGGGTCGGAGCTCGGGCCGCACCTCGTGGCCGACGGCGACGTCGTCATCGGGCTGACCTCCCCGAACCTGCGCTCCAACGGATTCTCCCTGGTCCGGGCGGTACTTGGTGACGACATCGATGAGCACGTCGAGCTCCTGCTCCAGCCCTCCGTCATCTACGCCCCGGTCGCGCTGGCCACAGTGGAGAGCGAGGGAGTCCACGCCGCGGCCCACATCACCGGTGGCGGGCTGCGGGGGAACCTGGGCCGGGTCTTGCCTCCTGGGCTGGGCGCCAGGGTCGACCCGACGACATGGGAGAGACCGCGAGTGTTCGACCTGATCGCCGCAAGGGGCGTGCCAGCACCCGAGATGTGGTCGACTTTCAACATGGGCATCGGGTTCTGCCTGATCGTCGACCCGTCAGTCGAACGCCAGGTGCTGGAGGGCCTCGCCGAGCACTCGGCGAGGGTCATTGGCGATGTGGTCGCCGAGGACGGCGTGACGATCGGATGAATTTCGGCGAGGCAAGTGCCGTCACCCCGGCCGGGGACGGGGTCTGGACGGCCGAGGTCCAGCCGGACTGGGACATCTTCGGAGTGAGCAACGGCGGCTATCTCATGGCTATTGGGGCACGCGCGATGTCCGGGTCGTCACAAGGCAGACGGCCGGTGAGCCTCACCGCCCATTTCCTACGCCCTCTGTCGGCCGGTCCGGTCGAGGTGGCGGTGGCGAGGCTCAAGACGGGCCGCACCTTCTCCACCCTACGGGCCACGATCGCCGCCACCTCCGATTCGATGGCTCTGCTGGGAAGCTTCGCCGAGCCTGGTGCCCTGAGAACAGAGGACCTCTACGTGAGCGCTCGGCCACCCGATCTGCCCCCGCCCGAGGAGTGCCCTCGCGCTCTCCCCGCCCCCGACGGCCCGCTACCCCCGCCACTCGTTGGCCAGTTCGAGGAGCGCATCCATCCCGACGACGCAGGCCCATTTCAGGGACGCCCAAGTGGGGTAGGCCGGGTGCGCGGCTGGTTCCGGCTCCACGATCGAGAGCCGATCGACGCGTTCACCCTCCTACTGGTTGCCGATGCGTTCCCGCCCGCAGTGTTCAATGCCGATCTCCCCCTGGCCTGGACCCCCACACTCGAGATGACTACCCAGGTGAGGGCAGTGCCGGCCGAAGGCTGGCTCCGCTGTCGATTCTCCACGAGGTTCGTGAGCGGCGGGCTGCTCGAGGAGGACGGCGAGATCTGGGACGAGAGCGGGCGTCTCGTGGCCATCTCCCGCCAGCTAGCCCTCGTCCCACGCTGAGACCACCTCCAACTCCTCGAGCAGAGCCGTCTTGCGTGGCCGGTCGAGGAAGGAGGACTCGATCGAGTTCCGGGCCAGAGTGATGACGGTCTCTTCGCCCAGCCCCAGGGCGATTTGTGCCTTCCGGTAGTTGTCACCGATGTAGCCGCCGAAATACGCCGGGTCATCCGAGTTGATGGATACCAGGAGACCGGCGTCGATCATGGCGGGCAGCGGGTGAAGCGACATGTCCTCGACCACGCGGAGTGCGACATTGGACAGCGGGCAAACCGTCAGCGGGATCCGCTCGCGTCGCAACCGGTCGACCAGCTCGGCGTCCTCGAGACTCCTCACTCCGTGATCGATCCGCTCAGCACCTAGCGCGTCGAGAGCGGATTTCACGTACTCGGGCGGTCCTTCCTCCCCGGCATGAGCCACTGCACGCAACCCGAGCTCCCGAGACCGGGCGTAGGCGTCCTCGAACAGTTCCGGGGGACGACCCCTCTCCGACGAGTCGATCCCGACCCCAATGACACCATCGAGAAAGGGCTCCGCCTCGATGATCGTCGCCACCGCCTCTTCACCCGAGAGGTGGCGGAGAAAGCACAAGATCAGGTCGGCGGTTAT
>JAICRU010000087.1 GCA_025937235.1 Acidimicrobiia bacterium | reverse complement strand
GCCCGGTGGCGATTCACTGGTAGGGCCAGGCGGCAGCTGAGGCGACACGAGGGCCCGTCTGCCGACGGACCCTCGGCCTACGCGCTACGCGGAACGTAGGACGTAAGACGTGAGATGGGCCAGATGGCCCCATCTCAGATGTCGTAGTAGAGATGGAATTCATGGGGATGAGGGCGGAGCCGGACCGGGTCGACCTCATGCTCGATCTTGTAGTCGATCCAGGCGTCGATCAGCTCCTGGGAGAACACCCCGCCCTGGAGCAGGAACTCGTGGTCGTCCCTCAGCGCTTCGAGCGCCTCGGGGAGGCTGCCCGGCACCGATGGCAGACCGGCCAGCTCGGCGGGTGGCAGGTCGTAGATGTCCTTGTCTACCGGATCATGGGGCTCGATCCGATTCTGCACCCCGTCGAGCCCGGCCAACAACATGGCCGAGAAGGCAAGGTACGGGTTGCACGACGGGTCGGGGCAACGGAACTCGAGCCGCTTGGCCCCCGGCGCCTGTGAGTACTGGGGGATCCGGATCGCCGCCGAGCGGTTCCGGCTCGAGTACACCAGGTTGACCGGGGCCTCGTATCCCGGGACCAGCCGGTGGTAGGAGTTGGTGGTCGGGGCGGCGAAGGCCAGGATCGCCGAGGCATGCTTGAGGAGGCCACCGATGTACCACCGGGCCAGGTCAGACAGGCCGGCGTAGCCGGACTCATCGAAGAACAGCGGCTCCCCGTCCTTCCAGAGCGACTGGTGGGTGTGCATCCCGGAGCCGTTGTCCTCGAAGATCGGCTTGGGCATGAAGGTCACCGACTTGCCGTACTCCCAGGCGGTGTTCTTGACGATGTACTTGTAGAGCGTCACGTTGTCGGCAGTTCGGAGCAGCGTGTCATAACGCATGTCGATCTCGGCCTGACCGGCGGTGCCGACCTCGTGATGCTGCACTTCGATCTCGATGCCGGCGGCCTCGAGTTTGGCGGTCATCTCCGAGCGCAGATCCTGGAAGTGGTCGGTGGGTGGAACGGGGAAGTAGCCCTCCTTGTAACGGGGCTTGTATCCGAGGTTGCCGCCTTCCTCGTATTCGCCTGAGTTCCAGGCGCCTTCGACGGAATCGAGGTAATAGAAGCCCGAGAACTGGTTCTGCCCGAAGCGGACGTCGTCGAAGATGTAGAACTCGGCTTCGGGGCCCCAGTACGAGGTGTCTGCGATCCCGGTGCTGATCAGGTACTCCTCGGCCTTCCGGGCGATGTACCGGGGGTCACGGTCGTAGGGGCTGCCCGTGACCGGGTCGTTCACGAAGCAATACAGGATCAGTGTCCGGCGGGCCCGGAAGGGGTCGTCGATCGCGGTGCCCGGGTCCGGGATCAGCAGCATGTCCGACTCCTGGATCTGCTGGAACCCCCTGATCGACGAGCCGTCGAAACCGAACCCATCTTCGAAGGAATCCTCGGTCAATTGCTTGACCGGGACGGTGAAGTGCTGAACCTGGCCGGGCAGGTCGCAGAAGCGAAGGTCGACGAACTCGTAGCCCTCGTCGGCGACAAGGGACAAGACGTCGGCAGCCGTCTTGCTCACGATGCTCCTTTCGTTCGGTTTGCCATACGTGAACGTGGAGTTTCTAGCCGCCCACCGGTTTCGATGCCGTTGCCTGAGTGTGAACGCTGTGTTTCAGACCATCCGAAATTGGGTTGCCCAGTGGCGTATGTGGTAGCTCCCGGTCCCAATACGAAAGGCTCGAGGACGGGTCAGAGCCAGTCGTTGCGTCGAAACACGAAATAGAGGGCCAGGGACGCCCCGGCGATGAGAAGGGTGGAGATGATCACTCCCGCCATCTGACCCGACCCGGGGAAGGGAACGTTCATCCCGAAGTAGCCGGTGATCATGGCCGGCACCGCGATGATCGCCGCCCAGCCAGACACCTTCTTCACGATCAGGTTCTGCCGGTAGTCCCTCAGGCTGAAGTTGGTCTCGGCGATGGCGGTGACGAGGTCGCGCAGGCCATCGGAGGCCTCGGTGACCCGCAGGATGTGGTCATACACATCCTGGTAATAGGGATAGAGCCCCTCGGGCACGATCTCCCGTTCGTGACGCATCAGCGCGCTGACCGTCTCCCGCATCGGGACCACGATCCGGTGAAAGCGAACCGTCTCCCGCCGCATCTCGAACCAGTGACGCTGCCGGGATGGCTCCACCGAGTGCTCGGCGAACAGATCATCGGTCACATCGTCGTAGTAGTCGTCGAAGGCGGAGAGAATCGAGAAATACTCGTCGACGATGACGTCGAGGAGGCCGTAGAGCAGGAACCCGACGCCATAGACCTGGAGCTTGGGCGAACGGTCACAGCGCGCCATGACCTCCCTGATCGGGAATCCATCGCCCCGACGGACGGTAACCAGCCAGCGATCGTTGAAGAAGGCATATACCTCGAGGCCCTCCAGATGGGGCGCATCGAGATCGAGTGACAGGTGGTAGGTGGTGAGGAAGAGATGGGTCTGATACCGGTCGAGCTTGGGCCGTTGCTCCGGGCCCATCACATCTTCGACCGCCAGCTCGTGCAGGCCGAGCTCCTCCGCCAGTTCGGCGAGCTCCTCGGAGCTTGGATCTGAGATGTCGACCCACACCACCGTGTCCCGCTCGTCCAGATAGTCGGACACTCCGGCCACCGGGAAGGACTCGGCCTCGAGCACTCCGGCGCGATAGACCCTGGTCAGCGTCTCAGCCATCACGGACATTGTTGCCCAAGCCGGTTTCGAACCCTGGCAGCGTCTGTCCGACGACAGACACGCGTCGGCCACGGTATTACCGTCGCTCCACGTCATGCCAGCCACCGTCGTCTTGGGCGCGCAGTGGGGTGACGAGGGGAAGGGCCGCGTCGTCGACTACTTCGCCGAGTCAGCCGACTTCGTCGTCCGCTATCAGGGTGGCAACAACGCCGGGCACACCATCATGGTCGGGGAGCAACGACTCGCGCTCTCCATGATTCCCTCGGGAATCATGTATCCGAGTTGCACCCCGGTCATCGCCTCGGGGACGGTGATCGACCCCAGGGTCCTGATCGCAGAACTGGACATGGCGAAGGAGAAGAACCTCGACCCCTCCCGGGTCCGCATTTCATCCAACGCCCATCTGATCATGCCCTACCACCGCAAGCTCGACGCCGCCATCGAGCGGTATCTGGGAAAGAACCAGATCGGCACCACCACGAAGGGAATCGGGCCTGCCTATACCGACAAGTACGCCCGATTCGGCATACGGGTCCAGGACCTGTTCGACCCGAAGATCTTCCGCGAGAAGGTGGAAGCGGCTCTGGTGGAGAAGAACAAGGTCCTCCCCCGCGTCTACAACACCCTGCCGGTCGAGGCCGACGAGATCATCGAGGAGTACACCGGCTATGCGGAGCGGCTTGGGCCGCACGTTGCCGACACCTCGCTCCTGCTCTGGGAGGGATTGGAGGCCGGTAAGGAAGTCCTGTTCGAGGGGGCCCAAGGCACCTTGCTCGACATCGATCACGGGACCTACCCCTTCGTGACCTCCTCCAACCCGACCGCGGGCGGGGCATCGGTGGGATCGGGAATCGGGCCCAAGGCGATCGACCAGATCGTCGGGGTGGCGAAGGCCTACATCTCACGCGTGGGGACCGGGCCTTTCCCCACAGAGCTGCACGACGAGGTCGGTGACAAGATGATCGAGCTCGGCGGGGAGTACGGCACCGTCACCGGCCGGCGGCGGCGATGCGGCTGGCTCGACCTGGTGGCATTGCGCTACGCCTGCCGGGTCAACACCTTCACCAGTCTCTTCATCACCAAGATGGACATCCTCTCCGCCTTCGACACCATCAAGGTGGCCACCGCCTACACCAGTCGAGGAGAGCGGCACGACCATTTCCCTGCCCAGCAGAGCGTGCTCTATCACTGTGAGCCCGAGTACGCAGAGCTACCCGGGTGGGGAGGTGACATCAGCGGAGTTCGCTCATTTGGCGACCTTCCTGCGGAGGCCCGTGCCTACATCGAGTACATACAGGAGGGCGCGGGGGTGCCGGTGGGTTGGGTTTCGGTCGGCCCGGAGCGAAGCCAGTTGATCGGGATCTCATGAAGGTCCTAGTCGTCGGCAACGGCGCCCGTGAGCACGCCTTGGGATGGAAGCTGGCCGCCTCACCCCGTGTCCACGAACTGATGTCGCTCCCGGGCAACCCGGGCTTGGCCGAGCTGGGCCCGGTGGTGGAGGGCATCTCGGTCACCGATGTAGGGGCCATTGCCGCCATGGCCCGGGTGCAGCTTGTCGACCTGGTGGTAGTCGGCCCGGAGGTCCCACTGGCCGCCGGGGTGGTCGATGCGGTGGCTGCCCTCGGGATCCCGACATTCGGGCCGAGCAGGGCAGCGGCCCGATTGGAGTCGTCCAAGGGCTTCGCCAAGGAGATCATGGCCCGGGCGGGTGTGGCCACCGCCCTCTCTGAGACATTCCATGCCATCGACGCCGTGATGGAGCACCTGTCGACCCGGGAAGGGCCATATGTGGTCAAGGCCGATGGCCTGGCCGCGGGCAAGGGGGTCTTGGTCACCGACGATCGGGCCGAAGCCGCCTCATGGGCCAGTCGCTGGCTCCCGGAAGGCCCGATCGTGATCGAGGAGTTCCTCGACGGCCCGGAAGTGAGCGTTTTCGCCGTCTGCACCGAGGCTGGAGCCGTCCCCCTGGAGCCGGCCAGGGACTACAAGCGGCTGCTCGACGGGGATGAGGGCCCCAATACCGGCGGGATGGGCTCCTACTCCCCGGTAGACGATCTGCCCGCCGGTCTCGTGGAGGAGACGATGAGCACTGTCATCGAGCCGACCCTGGCCGCCATGTCCGAGGCTGGCCAGCCTTTCCTTGGATTTCTCTACGCCGGCCTCGTCCTCACCGGCCAGGGGCCGAAGGTCCTCGAGTTCAACGTCCGGCTCGGCGACCCGGAAACGCAGGCCATCCTGCCCCGCCTGGAGAACGATCTGGTCGATGTGCTCGAGGGAAAGACGCCGGAGTGGTCGGACACAGCGTCAGTCAACGTCGTGCTGGCCGCCGAGGGCTACCCGGAGGGGCCGGTCAAAGGCTCAGTCATCGATGGCCTGGCCGAAGTGCCCGGCGACGTGCATGTCTTCCACGCCGGCACGAGACGTGACCGGAGGAGGATCTTGGTGGATGGCGGCCGTGTGCTCAGCCTCGTCGGAGTCGGAGACACGATGGACCTGGCGAGAGACCGGGCCTACGCCGCGGCGGGCATGGTGCACTGGCCCGGGATGCAGTACCGGACCGATGTAGGCCTTCAGTCGTAGGAGTGACGGAACATCAAGGCGATGCGGGGTGGGGCGGCCGCCGTCTTGGGAATGGTGTGTTCCCACAACCGCTGACATGCGCCACCCATCACGACGAGATCGCCCCGGCCCAGGTCGAAACCGATCGACCGGCCACCGCCCTTGGGTCGGATCAAGAACCGTCGCGGCCCCCCCAACGAGACGGTGGCCACTATCGAATGTGGCAGGTCCCGGGCGATGCGGTCGCCATGCCAGGCCACCGAGTCGATCCCGGTCCGATACCAGCCCGCGCTCACCCGATCCAACCGGATCCCGTATCGGTTGGAGAGGATCTCGACGAGACGAGGGATCACCGGGTGAGCCTCGGGGTCCACGGTCCCCACGAGACGTGGCGTCTTCACCATACGGTCGTACATTCGGACCTCGGGCTGACGCCATTCGACACTCTCGGTCAATAGATCGAACAACCTGGCATCCCCTGCCAGCCAGCCCGGGGCGAAGTCGAGCCACGACTCAGGATCGAGGTCAACCCGCTCCAGCGTGGCGAAGGCTGTGTCGGCGACCGGCTCGGACTCGGCGAACAGGGAGGGCTGCAGTGGCTCTACTGCGAACATACGTTCGATGATACCAAGCTTCCCGGGAAACGGCCAGCGGAGGCGATCGGTTACCGTCTCGGCATGAGTCACAAAGTCGCCATCGTCATGGGCTCGGGCAGCGACCGCCCCGTGATGGAGAAGGCAGCTGACACGCTCGAGACCTTCGGCATCACCAGTGAGGTCAGGGTCCTCTCCGCTCACAAGACACCCGACCAGGCACTGGAGTTCGCTGCGTCGGCTTCCGACCAGGGGTTCGAGGTGATCATCGCCGGCGCCGGGAAAGCGGCGCATCTGGCCGGGGTCATGGCGGCCAAGTCTCTGCTCCCCGTCATCGGCGTGCCCATCAACGCTTCGCTGGACGGGATGGACTCCCTGCTGGCCACGGTGCAGATGCCAACCGGGATCCCGGTGGCGACGGTGGCCATAGACGGAGCCACCAATGCCGCCCTCCTCGCGGTCGCCATCCTCGCCGTGGGTGACGACGACCTTCGTTCCAGGCTGGCCCAATACCGCCACGACCTCGCCGAGAAGACGCTGGCCGGGTAGAGGATCAAGGCACCCGATACCATCGCGTCCACATGAGTGATATCTCCTTCGAGCGGCCCGACCCTCGTGACTTCCTCGACATCGACTCCCTGCTCTCAGAGGAAGAGATCATGTTGCGGGACACTGTCAGGACCTATGTGCGAAAGGAGATCGTCCCCAACGTCGGCGATTGGTGGGAGGAGGGCGAGCTCCCTTCCGAGGCACTGGCCAAGGCTTTCGGTGGCATAGGGCTGCTCGGTATGCATCTGGAGGGTTACGGGTGCGCCGGAACCTCCGCTACGGCCTATGGGCTCGCCTGTCTCGAGCTGGAGGCCGGCGACTCCGGGATTCGGTCCTTCGTCTCGGTCCAGGGCTCGCTGGTCATGTTCCCGATCTGGAAGTTCGGCTCCGAGGAACAGAAGGAGACCTGGCTGCCCCGCATGGCCAATGGCGAGGTGATCGGCTGTTTCGGTCTCACCGAGCAGGACTCGGGCTCGGACCCCGCCTCGATGCGCACCAGCGCCCGTCGTGACGGCTCGGATTGGGTCATCAACGGCACGAAGATGTGGATCACCAACGGGTCGATCGCTGATGTGGCGGTGGTGTGGGCTCGCACCGACGAAGGCGTCCGTGGGTTCCTCATCCCCACCGACACACCTGGTTTCTCGGCGCCCGTGATCAAGAAAAAGGCATCACTTCGAGCCTCCGTCACCTCGGAGCTGATCCTCGACGAGGTCCGGGTGCCGGACGATTTCGCGCTTCCCGGCGTGTCATCGATGCGTGGGCCGTTGTCCTGTCTCAACGAGGCACGCTTCGGGATCGCGTTCGGCGCCATCGGTGCCGCCCGAGCCTGTTACGAGTCGGCCCTCGACTACTCGATCGAGCGGCACCAGTTCGACCGGCCCATCGCCTCCTTCCAGCTGACCCAGAAGAAGCTGGTCGAGATGATGGTGGCGGTGCAACGAGGGACGCTGCTGGCCTTGCATCTCGGCCGGCGCAAGGACGACGGGAAGCTGACCCCGGAGCAGGTCAGCTTTGGCAAGTTCGACAACGTGCGCAATGCCCTGGAGGTGGCACGGACCGCTCGTTCCATCCTCGGCGCAAACGGGATCACGCTCGAGTACCCGGTGTTCCGTCATATGGCCAACCTGGAGACCGTCTACACCTACGAAGGCACCAACGAGATCCACTCTCTGGTCATGGGCCAGGCCATAACCGGTCTGAACGCCTTCACCTGACGTCGCTTTGATCGAGACCGCGACCCTGATCATCGGAGCAGGCCCTGCCGGCCTGGCCGTTGCCGGGCGGTTGCGGCAGGCCGGTCTCGACTTCGTGATGATCGAGAAATCGGATCGGGTGGGTGACTCCTGGCATCGCCACTACGACCGCCTCCACCTCCACACCGTCAAGCAGCTCTCCCACCTGCCCGGTCTCGCGTTCCCTCACGACTACCCCCGATATGTGCCGAGAGACAGGCTCGCCGAGTACTACGCCGACTACGCCCGGACCTTCTCGATCGAGCCTCGGTTCGGGGAAGAGGCGAAGACGGTGCGGAGGTCGGATGGCAGGTGGCTGACCACGACTGGAACCGGTCCCGTCGTACTGTCCGACAACGTCGTCATCGCCACCGGGCTCAACCAGGCTCCGGTCCAGCCTTCCCACCCCGGAGCGGAGGTCTTCTCCAGGCGGCTCATCCACTCCAAGGAGTTTCGCAACGCCGATCCCTTTGCCGGTGAGTCGGTGTTGGTGGTGGGAATGGGCAACACGGGTGCGGAGATAGCGCTCGATCTGAGCGAGGCGGGAGTCGAGACATCCATCTCGGTTCGGGGGCCAGTCAATATCGTCCCCCGCGACGTGCTGGGGCGACCCACACAGCTCACCGCCCGAATGCTTGCCCGACTCCCCGTCGGCCTCGGCGACCGCGTCGGGACGCTGATTCGCCGGGTGACGGTCGGCGATCTCACCCCGTACGGCATCGCCACACCCGAGATCGCCCCCCTGGCGCAGCTCCGGGAGCGGGGCAAGACACCGGTGATCGATGTAGGGACCGTGGAGGCCATAAAGGATGGCAGGATCACGGTTCGCCCGGCGATCGACCACCTCGAGTCCGATCGGGTCGTGTTCACCGATGGCAGCGAGGGCTGGTACGACTCCGTGATTCTCGCCACCGGCTACCGGCCGATGCTCGAAGGCCTTCTCCCAGACGGACAGGACCTGCTCGACGAGAACGGACTGCCTCGGGCCGCCGTGGGGAACGGTCGATACCGCGGCTTGTTCTTCGTAGGCTTCGACAACCACCGCCCCGGCGGCGTCCTGGGCACCGTGATCGAGGAGTCGGCCGAGGTATTCGAACGGATCAAATCGAGCTGAGGGCGGCTGCCAGGTTGCCGTTCCGGCTGACGACCACATCGGACACGCCGAGCCAGGCGGCCACGTGCTCCAGCTCGGCGCGCAGCTCGGGGCCCACCCTCATTCGGTCGACCCCCTCCTCGGCGAACGCCCCCCTGACCAGAAGGGCACCCGCCTTGCGGTCGGTCTTGAGGTCGACCCGCGCCACCAGGTCTCCGTCGAGCAGGAACGGGAGCACGTAGTACCCGTGCAGGCGCTTCGGCTCGGG
Source organism: Acidimicrobiia bacterium (assembly GCA_025937235.1). Classification (GTDB taxonomy): domain Bacteria; phylum Actinomycetota; class Acidimicrobiia; order Spongiisociales; family ZC4RG35; genus JARDZU01. The sequence continues at coordinate 3,195 of JAICRU010000087.1, read as the reverse complement.
TACATAGATCTCGATCCGATAGATGAAATCCCACATCCGCTCCACCCGCTCCCGGAACCAGATCAGATTGTCGAACGGGGAGAGCAAGGCACGTCCGTTCACTTCGCGGGGCAAGACCGCGTCCGGATGGAGATAGGCGGTGCGCCTCCAGCCTTCAACCTCTACTTCGACGAGCTCGCCGGCTTCGGCGAGCCTCTCGATCAACGGCCTGGCCTCCGGCATCCTGATTCGGGGATAGTCGGCCATGTCGGCGGCGGTGGCAACACCCATCGATCTAGCTGCTCGAAGCAGCAGGATCGACTGGGCTCTGTCCCGGTCGAGATCCTCGGCCTCGAAGTGCTCGGCGGGGATCACCCTCTCGCTCAGGTCATACATCCGGACGAAGTTCCGGCGATGTGCCGTGCTGACCTTCCCGCTCATGAACAGGGCCTCGAGGGCGACCTTTCCCTTCGACCAGCCCCACATCGACGTCCCGTCCCGCTCCCCTGGGTCGTGCAGCTCGGCGGTCCTGAGCGGGCCCCTCTCTTTGACTTGGGCGAGGACCTCGGCGAGATACTCGGGATGCTCCTGACGCATCCGCTCCAGCCGCTGCCAGTTCAAGGTGCCGTTCATGCGCCATCGCCATAACGGGTGATCTTGAGTCGGGATCAGGGAGGCCTCGTGACCCCAGTACTCGAACATCTCTCCCGATTCCCAGAGCCACGCATCCAGGGCGGCACGGTCGTAGCTCCCGAGTCGGGCGAAGAAAGGCATGTAGTGGGTGCGGCTGAACACGTTCACCGAGTCGAGCTGGACGAGGCCGATTCGATTCACCACCCTTCGAAAATGCCGGACGTCGACCCGCCCATCCGGGCGCGCCTCAGCGAAACCCTGGGCCGCCAGGGCATAGCGACGGGCCTGATCGATGGTGAGCCTCCGCATCGGCGGGCAACCTAATGCCGATGACGGACAACACCCGTCCGCCATCGTGACAGTTCCCCGAAAAGGTGTGCGATGATGCCGCGGTGATCGCGCGCTACACGCTTCCGGAGATGGCCGCTGTGTGGTCGGAGCAGCGCAGGCTCGAGCTCTGGAAGGAGGTCGAGACCCTCTCCCTCGAGGCCTGGGAAAGCCTGGGCAAGATCCCTGCCGGGGTGGCCGCGGCAACGCGTGGCGCCGACTGCCCGCGCCCAGAGGAGGTGGCCGAGCGGGAGAAGGTGACCAACCACGATCTGGCCGCATTCGTCGATCTTCTCGGTGAGCGGGCAGGGGCCGAGGCAGCGGGCTGGGTCCATTACGGGCTCACCTCTTCCGATGTGTTGGACACCGCCGGAGGGGTCCAGCTGGCCGAGTCGGCCGATCTCCTTCTCGGCGCTTTGGCGACCCTCTTCGACACCGTCAAAGCCAGGTCGGAGGAGCACCAGCGGACCTTCATGATCGGCCGGACCCATGGGATCTGGGCAGAGCCGACCACGTTCGGGCTGAAGCTGGCCGGATGGGCCTTCGAATTGGCCCGCGGCCACGTCCGATTGACCCAGGCACGTGAGGCGGTGGCGGTGGGCAAGATCTCGGGTGCGGTCGGCACATACGCGCATGTCCCGCCGGAGGTCGAGCAGCACGTGTGTGACGCCCTCGGTATCGAGGCAGAGCCTGCCTCGACCCAGGTCACGGCCCGGGACCGCCACGCCCAATACCTGCAGACGATCGCGCTCATCGGCGCCTCGATCGAGCGGATGGCGACCGAGATCCGCCATCTGCAGCGCTCCGAGGTGGCAGAGGTGAGGGAAGCCTTCGGCTCCGGTCAGAAAGGCTCGTCGGCGATGCCTCACAAACGAAATCCGATCATGTCGGAACGGATGACTGGCATGGCCCGCCTGCTGCGGGGTTACGCCCAGGTCGGCCTGGAAGACGTAGCCCTATGGCACGAGCGCGACATCTCCCACTCCTCGGCGGAGAGGGTCGTGCTGCCCGACGCCTCGATCGCTCTCCACTACATGCTGGTGAAGTTCGACGGCTTGATCCGGGACCTGGTGGTCGACGAGGAGAGGATGACCGCCAATCTCGAGGCGACCCGGGGTCTGGTGTTCAGCCAGGCGGTGCTGCTGGCGCTGGTGGACAGAGGTCTCAGTCGTGACGAGGCGTACCGGATCGTCCAGGGGAACGCGATGAAGGCATGGGACGGTGGCCAGAGTCTGCGCGAAGTGTTGGCGGCCGACACTTCGGTGGGCCTCAGCGAGGACGATCTGGATTCCTGCTTCTCGCTCGATCGGGTCGGGACCTCCGCCCGGGTGGTGTTCGAGCGTCTCGCCGATCTGAAGCTCTAACCGTCGCCCGGGGTGATGTGGACGGTCCCGGTGAACAAAGCGACGATGCGCCCATCATCCCTGGTGACGTCGACCCGGTAGGTGCCCAGGGTGCGGCCCCGCGAGGTCTCCGTGACCGAGGCCATTAGCCGGTCGCCCGGCTTGGTCGGCGCAGTGAGCACCAGATGAGTGTCGATCGCCACCGCCCGGTCGCCGGCGTTGTTGGAGGCCAGCGAGAAGGCGCAGTCGGCCAGCGAGAAGACCATGCTCCCGTGGCCCACCCCGAGGAAGTTGACGTGGGAATCGCCGACCTCGAGCCCGACCACGATCTTGTCGTCGGTGACCGAGATCAACTCGACGCCTAGGGCGCTTGCGTATGGGTCGGCGGATAGAAGCCCCGAGACTCGCGCGGACGAAAACCCCGACACCGTCAGCACCCTACGTGTAATTGGGAGCCAGAGCCTTCCCATGTCGTCACTCCCGCTCCCAATTTCGACGGGGAAGTGCCGGCACTACGCTGCCGCCACGTGCCGGCTCTACCTCACATCGCGTCGGGGAAGGTCAGGGAGATCTACGAGGTCGATGGGGAGCACCTCCTCTTCGTGGCCACCGACCGGATCTCCGCCTACGACGTGATCCTCAACCAGCGGATCCCGGACAAGGGGAAGGTCCTCGCCGGTCTCAGCCTTCATTTCTTCGACTTCCTCGACACACCGAACCATCTGGTTGGCACCGATCTCTCCCAGGTGCCCGGTCTCGACGATGAAGAGCTCGACGAGCTCCGGGGAAGGTCGATGGTCGTGCGGCGGGCGGAGGTGATCCCCGTCGAGTGTGTGGTGCGCGGATATCTCTACGGGTCGTCCTGGCGTGAGTACCGCGACGGAGGTGGGCCTACCACCGAGCATCTGCCGTC
>JAICRU010000137.1 GCA_025937235.1 Acidimicrobiia bacterium | reverse complement strand
GTGTCTTCGAAGCAGCCATCGACCGTCTCGCCACCGCCGGAGTCACCCTCGGCTGCAACCCCCCGGCCAACACCAACTTCTGCCCCGACCAGCCGGTCACCAGAGGCCAGATGGCCGCCTTCCTGATCCGAGCCCTCGACCTCTGAGACTGCCCTAAGAGCCGTCCTCACAAGCCACATGGGGTTATCTCGGGTGGCGGTTCGGTTCGTCGGCAACGGCTTCTTCCGACTGGCCTTGCCGGCCCCGGTCTCTGTGGGACCCTCCGGGCCGTTCTGGCGGGGAACGGCAGCGTCGCCTTCACATCGACGACAGCCCCCTGGACCACCGAGACGGTCGGGGCCCCACTCGAGGGCTGCCGGAGGGCGAGGCCCACGAGTGCTTCGAGGGATTCCCCCGGCAGCTAGGTTTCGGGGCCGCGCAGGTCGCTACCCGACGACGATGAGCGAGCGGTCAGCCTGGTTCAGCTCGTCGACGCCGTCGGCGCCACAGGCGACGATATCCTCGATCCTCACCCCGAACGAGCCGCGCAGATAGATGCCGGGCTCGATCGAGAAGGTCATGCCAGGTTCCAGCGGCGTCTCGTTGCCCTCGACCATGTAGGGGTGTTCGTGGACCTCGAGCCCGATCCCGTGGCCGGTGCGATGGATGAACGCCTCGCCCAGGCCGGCGTCTTCGATCACATGTCGCGCCGCCCGATCTATGTCCTCACACGTCGTGCCCGGACGGACAGCCTCACGGGCCGCCTGGCTGGCGGCATGCACGATGCCGTGGACCTCTTCCTGTCTCCCCGAAGGTGGACCCACGGCGAAGGTGCGGGTGACGTCCGAGCTGTACATCTGCCATCTCCCCCCGAAGTCACAGACCACCAGGTCGCCAGGCTGGATCACTCGATCTCCCGGCTCGTGATGGGGGGAGGCGCCGTTTGGGCCGCCGGCCACGATGGCGAAGGAAGCGACGTCGTGACCCTCCTCCACCGTCATGGCCTGGAATTCACGGGCCAGGTCCATCTCGGTCTGCCCCGAGAACTCCACCTCGTCGGGCACACGAGCGAGGACCCGGTCCACAGCGTGGGCGGCGGCGCGAAGCAGCTCGACCTCCTCCGGCTCCTTGAGCACCCGGAGACGGGCGATCAGCTCCGAGGCGCGCTCCCAGGTGACGCCCGGAAGCAGGCTCTGGACCGCGAGCAGGTTGGCGGCGCGTGTCTGATCTCCTACCGCGATCCGCCGGGCCCCACCCACCGCGGCGGCGATGAGGCGGTACGGGTCATCGGTCTCGGCCCAGGCCGCCACCTCGAAATCTCCCCCGCCAACCCGGGGAGCCTCGAGAAGGGGGATCACCAGCAACGGGGGGCCCGCGCCCCTGACTACGAGGATGGTTGGCCGCTCCGAGTCCATCGCCTCGTAGCCGGTGAAATACGGGAGATCGGCCCCGATGGAGAGGAGGACTGCGTCGACGTCTTCGGCAACCATGGCCTCCTGCAACCGGGAGACCCGACCCGGGAAATCGAAACCAGTCACCTCAGAGTGAGTCGACGAGCCGCTTGAGGAAAGCGGAGAGCTGGGCGCGGGTCACCTTCTGGTCCGGGCAGTACAGGTTGTTCGTCGGCGGGTTGCATCCGAGGCTGAGCCCGGCCGCCGCCATCCACGCCGCCGCCCTCTGGAAGTTGTGGCCCCCGGTGTCAACGAAGCGACCGAGGTTCACGTCGTCGGAGCTGACCCCCAAGAGCTCCTCGCTGGCGCGCATGAACATCGCGGCCATCTCACCGCGGGTCACCGACCGGTCCGGGCAGAACAACGTGTTGTCGGGTGGATTGCACCCCTTGGTTATCTCCAACCCGGCCATCCACTCCACCGCCGCTTCGAAGCGGTGCCCTTCGGTATCGGCGAAGCTGGCCGGCGGCCCGTTCCCCAGATGCGGCTGCAGCACACGTTTCATGAAGGCTGCAATTTGGCCGCGGCTGGCCGGGGCATCAGGGCAGAAGAAATAGAGACTGCAGCCATCCGTGACGTCGGTGTCGACCATCCATTGCACCGCGGCCACGAAGGTGTGGTCGGCGGGGACGTCGGCGAACGGGCCGTCGCTGCCATAGACCGGTGACTCGTTGGAGTAGTACACATGCACCGGCATCCCCCGGTAGGCGTACCGGTCGAGGAACCCGCTGTCCCAGGTGGTGAGCCGGATGCATCCGTGGGACGCCGGGCCCGACGGGACCGAAAGCGACCCGTGGAGCGCGATCCCCCCGGTGAAGAACCACGGGCTCAGCATCATGCCCAGCCCCAGCGTGGACTCATACCATCCGGAGACGTGGCGGTATATCTCGAAGTCTCCGGTGGGAGTGACCGCCCGCTTCAGGTTCCCGACGTTGTCGTAATACAGCTCTCCATTGCCTGAGGAGATGGGGAAGGTGGCCACCAGCTCCCCACTCCGATAGAGATGGGCGGTCTGCTTGCTCAGGTTGACCTCCACCCGGTCGGGCTCGGAGAACCTGGTGTACGGGGCCTGGTAGATCTCCAGCTCGTCCCAGAGCGAATCGCTCCAGCTGAAGGAACGGCTGGCGCCGATCTCCTTGCGGAACGCCATCACCGCCTGCTGGGTCTGCGCGCCGTAGATGCCGTCGATGGAGCCGCGATAGAGCTTCTTCTCCTTGAGCGCCTGTTGGAGCCGGGCCACACCTGACGAGTAGGTCGCCAGCTCACCTTCGGGGACGAATGGGCCCTCTTGAGCGGATGCCCACCCGGCCGGGATGATCGGCACGAGCAGCAGCGCCATGAGGAGGACGGAGACGACCCTGCGCAGCATCGGGCGCCAGCCTATCGGAAGCACGCAGTTGCGCCCACGCTCTCCCCGGGTGGTTGCCCAACACCCAGTGTGTTCAAACCGACCCGCCCCGGCTACGGTGCCTCCGGTGAAGCGGGAGCCCCGTCGTCTCACTGTCGCCGTGGCCGCGGTCTTGTGCACCGCCCTGGCGCTGCCCGCCATGGCCGAGACGGAGATCGGCCGTCCCTTCGAGGACGAGACCTGGCACGAGGGCATGATCGACGTCAGGGCCCTCGACCTCACCCGCACCGAAGTGGTGGCCAACGGGTTCGCCGGCAACGGGCTGGAGGTGCTGATCCCCGAAGGCGGGTTCCGCGGCCTCGGCCCTTTGGACCGGCTGGAGCCCGCGCCGGTGGAGGCCTTCTATCGATACCACATCAGACTGCTCGAATGGAACGCGGCCTTCATCGGCAAACTGCCCGGGCTGGCCGGCCTGTACTCGTCGTCGGGGCGGGGCTGCATACCATCGACCCCCGACAGGCCGGGGTGGTCGGCACGGGGCCTGTTCGGCCCCCCGGGCACCGCGGGAGCCCCGGCCGGCAGTGTGCCGATCGGGACCTATCTCTATCACGTCGACCAGGCCGGCATTTGTGGCGACGAGTTGTGGTGGCCCAAGACCTCGTTGCAGCAGGGCAAGTGGTATTGCATCGAGGGCCGGGTTCGTCTCAACACCCCGGGCCGGAACGACGGCCTGTTCGAAGGATGGGTCAACGGCGACAAGCGCATCAGCCAGACCGGGATCCAGTACCGCCGCTCCGGTGAGTCGGGAATCCGGGTCAGGCACATGTGGCACAACGTCTACTTTGGAGGTGACTGGCCCACCCCAAACCGCCTGTCGCTCATCGTGGACCAGGTGGCGGTCTCCACCCAGGCCCGCGTCGGCTGCATGGACCCCTTCACCGACGACAACGCCAGCTTGCACCGGAGGGCCATCACCGAGCTCCATGCCCGCGGGCTTCTCGACGGCTGCGGCTACCGGCTGGCCTGCCCGAACCGCACAATCTCCAGGGGTGAAGCTGCCGCCCTGTTCCGTCGGGTCCTCGCCCTGCCCCCCACCGACCGGGACTTCTTCGCCGACGACGGGAACAACAGGTTCGAGGACGCCATCAACCGCCTCGCCGCCGCCGGGGTGGTCAGGGGGTGCGCCCCGAGGTCCTTCTGCCCGGACCGGCTCCTGACCCGGGCCGAGTTCGCCGCGATGGCGGTGAGGGCCTTAGGGCTGTCCCGAGACGTGCCCAACGCCTTTTCCGACGACAACGGCCACTGGGCCGAATCGGCCATCGACGCCTTCGCCGCAGCGGGCATCACGAGGGGCTGTGGCACCGACGTCTTCTGCCCCAACCGCCGACTGACCCGGGCCGAGTCGGCAGCATTCTTCGTCCGTGTCGACGACCTCGACCAGCCGTTCGGCCTGGGCTCGGTCCCGGCGGTCCCCGACTACCCGCCTCCCGGCGACCTACCTCCGATCCCGCCAGAGGAACGGGACTGATCGATCAAACAAAGACCAGACTGACGATGGTGCGAGTCCCGATCCTGGCCGTGACGATCCTGGCGGCATTGCTGCCGCCCGGCGGGACCTTCGTCGACGACGACGGGAACATCCACGAGGGAGGGATCGAGGCGATCGTGGCCGAGGGCATCACTTTCGGATGCAACCCGC
>JAICRU010000118.1 GCA_025937235.1 Acidimicrobiia bacterium | reverse complement strand
CGTCGCCCAGTTCGTGGACGACCTCGGCGACGGGATCCTCGGGTTGATCCTGGGCGGCAATGCCGTCGTCTACAACAACCGCGTCGAGGTCACCGGCGCCTCGTCCGACCTCTACCTGGCTGGTGGCTTCGTCCTGTGCCTGATCCTGGGCTTCTTCACCCTGTTCTCCTACCCGACGGCGAGAGGGCATGGTGTCGGTCGGCTGGGTCTCCTATGGATGGTGCTTCATCTCCTCCGGCAGGCCTTCATGCAGGCCGTGATCGTCCCCTTCTCCCCTGACAGCCAGCTGGCACGGGCCTATCAGACCCTCGAGGCGCCGGCCGGGCTCGACTATGTCATCGCCGCTGGAGGCGGCCTTGGACTCCTCCTCGTGGCCCTCTCCGCAGCCTCGGCCTTCCTGGCATTCACCCCTCATCACAAGATCATCTCCACCCCGGGAAAACGGCTCAGCTTCGCCTTCTGGATCGCACTGGTGCCGGCCATAGCCGCCGTGTTCCTCGCCATCCCGTTCTTCGTCCCGGATGCCGGCAGCGGGGTGGTGCCCGCCCTGCCGCTGACAGCAGTGATCTTCCTGGCGACCCTCGCCGCAGCACCCGGCACCACCACCGTGTACGGGCCGGAGGATCACACCGAAACCCCCTGGCCATGGGGCCTGGCCGGTACTCTGCTGGTCATCCTCCTCTTCGAACAGCTCGTTCTCCGTGGTGGGGTGTCGGTCAACCCCGCGCTTTGGGGTTGACGTCTCAAGTCGCCTGCGTGGTCACCATCAGCGATGGGGTGGCCGCCGGGGTGAGGGAGGATCGCTCCGGTGACGCCCTGGCCGAGATCCTGGCCACGTCGGGGTTCGCGGTCAGGCGAATGGTGGTCCCGGACGAGGAGAACGCCATCGTTTCTGCCCTTCATGAGGCGATCGAGCAATCTCGCCTGGTGGTCACTACCGGTGGCACCGGCTTCGGCCCCAGGGATGTCACCCCGGAGGCCACCGCACTGGTGCTGGAGAGGGAAGCACCGGGGCTCGTCCATTTGATGCTGGCCAGGGGAATCGAATCGACCACGAAGGCAGCCCTGTCCCGGGCGCGGGCGGGAAGTGTGGGATCGTGCCTCGTGGTCAATCTCCCGGGATCCACCGTCGGAGCGGTTGAGGGGTTGGAGGCGATCATCGACCTCATCCCACATGTGCTCGATCTCCTGATGGGGGACACCGAGCACCGTTAGTGCTACGCGGACCCAGGTAACTACCGTGCAGGCCGCCTCGTACCCGGAGAAGAATGAAGATCGAGCACGAATTCACCGTGGCCCGCCGCCCAGAACAGGTCTGGGATTTCTTCCAGGACATCCCGTCTGTGGCCCAATGCCTGCCTGGAGCGGAACTGCTGGGTGCCTCCGAAGACGGAACCTATGACGGCAAGCTGGCCGTGAAGCTGGGGCCCATGTCCGCGTCGTTCGAAGGTAAGGCGACGGTGATGCCCGATCCCGAGACGAGGACAGCGGTCATCGAGGGCAAGGGCGTGGACAAGACCGGTGGCTCCCGGGGCCAGGTGAAGGTGAGCTATAAGATCGTGCCCGAAGGCGCGGGCTCGAAGGTGGGTGTCGACGCCGACGTCACCCTCTCCGGCCCGGTGGCCCAGTTCGGGCGGACCGGTCTGGTCAACGAGATGTCGAAGCGGCTTATCGGTGAGTTCGTCCAGTGTCTCGAGGCCAAGCTCGCCGCCGAGTCACACGCCGAGGCGGCCAAGGTGGAGGCCGGGGAGGTACGTGGCATCTCTCTGTTCTTCGTCTCGTTGTGGAGCTGGATCAAGGGTCTGTTTGGTCGGGGAGGCCAGTAGTCGTGCGAGGCGCCTCTCTGGCCTTGTTGGGGGTCCTGCTGATCGTGTCGTGCGGTGGTGACGATGGCGAGACGGTGAGCGGCGACGACGTCGTCGTGCAGATGTTCGACAACCGCTACGAGTTCACCGAGGTCACAGTCCCCGTGGGTGGGACTGTCACCTTCGTTGGGGCAGGGCGCAACCCGCACAATGCCGTTTCGGCCGACGAGTCATGGTCGACCGAGGATGTGTTTGGCAGCCTGGAGCAGCTCGACGGCGACGAGGCGGCCCTCATCTTCGATCAGCCCGGTGAGTACGTCTTCTTCTGCACCTTTCACGGCAATCCCGAAGGTGATGGTATGGCCGGCACCCTGATCGTGGGTTCCTCCGAGGGATGAAGTGGGGCTGGCTCCTGCTCCTCGCGGGAACAGCCATGACGGTCGGCGCGTGTGCGGGCCCGCCCGAGGGAGAGGCGTCGTCCGCGGCTCTCGGCGACCCGGCGACCGACTCACCTTCCGTATCGACAGGCGAGACTCTTCAGGTCCCGAGGGACTACCCGACGATCCAGTCGGCCGTCGATGCCGCCAACCCGGGGGACATGATCCTCGTCAACCGGGGGACCTATCACGAGGAGGTCCAGGTGACCACACCGGGGATCACCTTGCGAGGCGTGGATCGCAACGAGGTCGTGATCGACGGCGAGTTCCAACGGCCCAACGGCGTCAGTGTCCTCTTCGCAGACGGCGTCGTGGTGGAGAACATCACCGCAAGGAACAACACGTCAAACGGGTTCTTCTGGAGTGGCGTCCGGGGATACCGCGGGTCGTACCTCACTGCGGTGAACAACGGTGTCTACGGGATCTACGCATTCGACTCGAGCGATGGGCTTTTCGAGCACTCGTACGCCTCGGGCTCACCCGACGCCGGCTTCTACATCGGGCAATGTGACCCATGTCAGGCCAGCATCACAACCTCCATCTCGGAGTGGAACGGCCTCGGCTACTCGGGGACGAATGCATCCTCGGAGCTGAACATCGTCGACTCCGTGTTCCGGCACAACGTCGCCGGGATCGCCCCCAACACCCTGGACGGTGAGCTCCTGCCTCCCTTCCACAACGTGAACGTCGTCGGCAACCTGGTCCACGACAACGGGAACATCGAGGCACCCGCGCTTGCCTTCGAGTGGGCGGCTCAGGGGAACGGGATCCTCCTCGCCGGAGGTGGGGACTCTTATGTGGCCAGGAACCGGGTCGTCAACCACCCCCAGAGCGGGATCGCGATATTCCCCATGCTCGACGCCAACCTCTACATGTCCTACGACCACCAAGTGGTGGAGAACGTGGTGGAAGGGTCGGGTCTGGCCGACCTGACCCTGGGTGGTCCCTCCGACTCGGGCAATTGCTTCGAGGACAACGAGTTCACCTCGACCCTTCCCGCTGCCCTAGAGGTCAAGCAGCCATGTGAAGGGTTGCGTTTCCCCGCCCTGTTCGAGATCGGCTCCACCACCGCACAGCTGGGCCGTCTCTTCGAGAGCGGTGTCGGCCAGCAACCGGATTTGGACTTGACCGCCGTGCCCCGCCCGGGCCCACAGCCCAACATGCCAGACGCTGCGACCGCTCCCGTCATGCCCGCAGTGGACGTCTTCGCCTCGACCCGACCCGACGTCGATGCCATCGCCATGCCTGAGATGCCCTCGGATCTGGAAGTCACTCAGCAGAAAGGAATCAACATCATGGGCGTCAGCTTCGCCTCGGCCGCGGGGGTGTTCTTTGGCCTATACGCCTACGTCCTTCCTCTCGTCCTCTACACGTCATGGGTTGTGCTGGCGCTGTGGGATCTGGCCAAACGTGAAGATCTCACCCGGGGCACGACGATTGCCTGGATGGCTGCCATCCTGATCATTCCCTTCCTCGGGGTCGTCGCCTATTACGTCTTCGGCAGGAGCACCATCCCGGTCTGGCAGCGCTGGGTGCTCATGGCCGGGGGCATGCTGGTGTACCTGCTGTTCCTCGGCCTGGGCATGGTGGTCGGGGGGATCGTCTGAACTATGACCGACGGCATCTCCCGTCGCGAGCTCCTGAGGAAGGCCGGGCTGGGCGGAGCTGTCTTCATCGGTGGATCAGTGCTCGGCCATACGGTGCAGCACCGGGCCGATGCCGCCGAGGGCGACTACGCCAACCCGGGTCTGGTCGGCCACTCGACGATGCACGAGGCTGGCGAAGGCCACCTCTATGGAGACATCTATACCCCGCCCAAGGAACTGGGGCCCGGTGCCCTGGACGCACATACCTTTCCACCCCCACCCGACGGCCTTCCCCCTGGATCGGCCCGTGAGGTCGAGATCACCGTCGAAGAGCGTCTGATCGAGGTCGGCAGCGGCGCGTACATCGAGGCCTGGACTTATGGCGGGACCGTACCTGCCGCGATCATCCGTGCGACCGAGGGTGACACCCTGCATGTGCGTCTGCGCAACAACACCGGCAAACCACACAACATCCACTTCCACGGATCTCCCCTTCCCGAGCACGACGGCTGGGAGCCAGTCCCCCCGGGGGGTGAGACCACATACGAGATCCTGGCCGGCCCGGCCGGGGTCCACCCCTATCACTGCCACACCGCGCCGCTCGCCGAGCACATCGCCCGTGGCCTGTACGGGATGATGATCGTGGACCCGCCCGGCGGTCGATCCCCGGCTACCGAGATCGCTCTTCTCCTCTCCGGATTCTCCAACGACGAGATGGGGCGCAATGCCATCGTTGCCTGGAACGGTGTGGCCGGCTTCTACCAGCACCATCCGATCAAGGTCCCGTCCGGGGGACCGGTGCGGCTCTATCTGGTCAACATGCTCGAGCACGAGCCGATGGCCTCGTTCCACCTACATGCGGAGACCTTCGACGTGTACCCGGGTGGCATGGGTAACTCGCCCGCCTCCCGCGAGGACACGCTCCTGTTGGGGATGGCGCAGCGGGCCATGCTCGAGTTCACCCTGCCCACCATCGGAAGGTACATGTTCCATCCCCATCAGCACTGGCTCGCCGAGCGGGGGGCGATGGGGTGGTTCGCCGCCATCTGATCGGTTTGGGTCGATAGACCCGTGATGCCGCACACATGAGCGGCCGATTCCTATGGTGAACTGCAACCAGCGGGCCCGGGTCCCATGGTCCGGGCGAGGTCTAGAGGTCGGGGCGCGATATGAACTATCCACTGCTCTATCTGGAGCATCTCTCCCAGGGAGACCTCGAGCTGTTGGCCCAGATCGCCGGGACCGACAGTGGGGCCATCAGGCAGCGAATGCTGCAACGCCCGGAGGTGATCGATGACCTGCTCGCCTCGCGGCGGCTCTTCGAAGTCATCTTCGACTCCTCCCGCGATCTTCTCGACCCGGGCTCGTCGTCATTTCTAGCCTTTGCCGCGCTGGTCAATCGGTCGGCGTCAGACCTGCACGATGCGAGCTACGTGTCGGAATGGTCGGGCCCGGGCAAGCGTCTCCCGGTGTTCGACGTCGAGTGTTTGCGTGAGTTCCTCGACGACGGAGCGCGGCGCTACTTCCTCGTCGAGTTCCTCAACTCGTTCACCACGGTGGCGAGCGGGACATTCGTGGTCCAGACCAGGGAAGGCATCCGCCACCGGCGGTTCAGCGAACTGGACCCCGTAGGCCTCGCCGAGATGGTCGAGCTGCTTCCCCCGGCGGAGCGTCCCGGCGGCTACCGACGTCTCGGCGACGTGGCCCTCTTCCTGAGTGGTGTCCTTCCCGATCACACCGCTACCCACCCGTATACCCCGACGCAAAGGGAGTGGATCGCCCGGTCCGCAGAGCTGGGCGTCAGCGAGGTCGTGGCGAAGGACGAAGGTCTCGGATTCATGGAGGCGGCCGGCGCAGGCTGGTACCGGAAAGCCGTGGAGCAGGCTGGGGCCTCGGTATCGACTGGCCCGACGTTCCTGCGGGGCCTTGCCGATCGGTTCTCCGAGGCACGCCGCATCCTCAACTATCTGGCCGATCGTTATCTGTTCCGCCAGGAGCTGGGTCTGGTCACCGATCTGGGGTAGACCGTTGGGCTCCGGCCCGGCTTCAATGCCTGTTCGTCGCAAATGCCTGGGCCTGCCGTGGATCGCTTTGCTTCAATCCGGTCGTGGATCAGGACTGCGCTCGAGGTCGACTACCGGGCCGCATGGGAGGTGGTCGAGGACGCCTTCCTCGAGTGGGCGGTGCGTGAACGGCAGAGGACCTTATGGCTGGGACGGTTGAGCGTCCTGGCTTCGAACAGGACCTACGGGTTGCGTCGGCCCGAACCGTAACGTCGTCGGTGTCGCCTTTCTGATCCTCGCCGACCAGGTTGGCTTCATCGAGAGGCTCGCCGTTCGTGAGGATCAAGGTGGTCAGGGTCTGACCCAGGCTCTCCTCGCCGACGCCTTCGGCCAGGCACGGGCCCATGGCACCTCTCGGTCGGAGTTGTCGACCGATTCCCGCACGGGAGCGCTGGTCTCTATGAGAAATGGGGATGGACGTGATGTCGATCTGGGTGAATCGGGCCATTGAGGTCTGACCAGGACTGGGTCAGTTCGCCCCGTTCAGGGTGGGTCGGGTCCATTGGTATGGGAGGGGGCCGAGAAAGTCTTCTGCTGTATCCGCCTCTTCTGAATCGGATGCGTCGGTGGTCTGGGTGGGGTTGGGGGGTGAATCCTTGCTGGTGGATGATGATCTGATGGTGGTACCAGCAGAGGGTGATCAGATTGTCCGGATCTGTTCTCCCACCCTGGCTCCAGGGGATGAGATGAT
>JAICRU010000121.1 GCA_025937235.1 Acidimicrobiia bacterium | reverse complement strand
TTTTTCCCTATCAACGCAGCTAAAAATCCCCTGGACTTCAAGACCGGCCTCTATCGCTCTGTCAACAGCCTTTAGGCTGGAACCGCCTGTTGTGACGACATCTTCTAATATAAAAATGCGGTCACCTTTTTTGAAATTTTTGATTCCCTCAACCCACTGCCCGAGCCCATGACCTTTGGCTTCTTTACGAATATAGAGCGCGAGAAGAGGCTGCAACCACGACCGATTTTGCGAAGTGAGCGAAACACCTGTCACGATCGGATCAGCTCCCATCGTCATGCCGCCGACTGCCCTCACCTCGGGATCGAGGACTTCCAGCACCGCATTCCCCACGATCGGGGCCCCCTTGCCGCTGAAGGTGGTCTGACGGGCGTCGAGGTACCAGTCGGAGCGAAGCCCGGAACGCAAGGTGTAAGGCCCGTCGGTGAAGAGCGCGTGGTGACGCAGATGATCGATCAGGGCTTGGCGGGACACGGCCCAATCGTATTGCCCCTCAACACGGTATGAGCCATCGCTCGGACGCCGGTACCGTTCGCCCATGGAGCTGTACCTGGTGCGTCACGGCCAGCCCGACTGGACCCCCGGCCAGGTCGCCCGCAACGACCCCGACCTCACGGTCCTCGGTGAGGAGCAGGCAAAACGTGTCGCACATCGCATCGCCGGTCTCGCCGGCTTCGACGAGGTCTGGGTATCACCGATGGTTCGAGCCCGACAGACGTCCGATCCCATCGCTTCGGAGCTCGGAGCTCAGCCCGAGATCTACGGGTGGCTTCGTGAGATCCAGAACCCGCCCGAATGGGAGGGCTCGCCGGCCGAGGAGATCGAGAAGACGTTGGGCGACGCCCATTTCCGCTCCATGGAAGAGATGTGGGATGGGTTGCCCGGTGGTGAGTCGTTCCGTGCCTTCCACCGGCGCGTGGTGGACGGGCTGGAGGAGACCCTGGCCGCGCACGGGATCAGCCCGATGCACGAGCAACACCGGCACTTGTGGGACGTCGAAGACCCAGGGATGAGAGTCTTGATCGTGGCCCACGCAGGTACGAATGCGGTCGTCCTCGGCCGTCTCCTCGGTCTCGAGCCGGTCCCGTGGGAGTGGGATCGGTTCCGTCAGCCTCACACCGGAGTGTCCCGTCTGACCATGGACCGGATCAGCACCGGCTGGGGGTTCTCCTTGCGCCAGTTGGGCGATGTGACTCATCTGGATGAGGAGATGGTCACGGAGTGATCCGGCCGGGCACTGACAGCGCCCAAGCAACCACAGGATGACGACGATCTGGGCGGTGGGATGAACGCCACCGCCGGCGAGCCCTCGAAAGACGAGCAGGGCAAGGTTCCTTCGACGGTGAAATCGCCGATCCGTTTCCCGTCTCGGTGAACCGCCCGGCTGTCTCTGGATGGAGCAGTCGTGGGGCAAGCATGAGCAACCGTCCCCCGATGCCCAAAACGAGGACGCCGCACGTCACACCGGCCAGACCCGGATCGCGATCTATCCCGCCGCTTACTCGGCCACGGCTCGTTGGGTGTGTCGTCTTAGGCTCCGGAAATGACGTCCAAGGAGCTCCACGAGTACTTCGACGGCCGGCCGGAGTCGTCCAAGATCTTCGACATACTCGTCGGGCGGATCACCGCACTGGGTGAAGTCGAGGTGACGGTCGGCTCTCAGATCAGCTTCGGGCGAAAGCGGAAGTTCGCCTGGTTCTGGCTGTACAACGTCACGAGAACGAATCCGAATGGCGTGCCACATCTGATGCTCGCCCTGGACCGCGAACTGAAGAGCGAGCACGTCCGAAACGTCAGTCCGGTCGGAAGCAAGCGCTGGAATCACCAGATCGTCTTGAGATCTGCAGCCGATGCCCGAAGCCGCTGGCTCGGCGAGCTGCTCGCACTGGCATACAGTTACGGCGAGGGATAGGCGCGCCCGGTCAGGCCGCCCTGGTCAGACCCGGAACGGTGGTCGCTGCTTGCGATACGAGTTCTTCAGGATGATCTTCCCGTCACGCACCGTGAGGAAATCGCAGCCGTTGACCTCGAGGCGCCGGCCGTCGGAAAGGGTGCCCGTGAGGACCCATTCGGAAACCGCATGGTCGGGACCGATGATGTGATGACGACCGTCGCCCCAATTGGCGTCTCGCATCGATGCGAACACCTGGACAAAGGCCGCTTGCACCTCGTCGTGGCCCTGATACCGCTTGCCACAAACCTCATCCCCACCAGATGACTCGAACACACAGTCCTCGGCGAAGAGGCTCATCAGGTCATCGAGGTCGTGACGGTTCCATGCTTCGATGTGCCTGACGAGAAGGGTCTCCAACTCCCGGTTGGACCCCATCTCATCTCCTCCCTTCATGGATCTATCTTTCCATGGCCCGACCTCGGTTCCAGGACCACCACCGCGGTCTCCCCGGATCGGAGGGCGGCATAGCCGTCCAAATTGGTGTCGATCTGGCGCCATCGGGCCCAGAGACGGCACCGCTCCTCGCCGTTGGCGGCCCGGCCTCTGACCTCCCGAGTCCCTCCTGGGATGTCGACGATCGCCTCGGGATTGGCTTGGAGGTTGAGCCACCAGGCGGGCTCGGGATCGGCCCAACCGTTCATGGCCATGGTGACCAGGTTCGGGCCATCTTCGAAGTAGCCGAGGATCACGCCCCGTTCCTCACCACTGCGTCGGCCGATGGTGGTGAGACGCATCATCCCCCAGCGGTCACTCCTCGGGCGGCGCAACCCGAAACGTCCGCCAGTCATCCTGTATAGCCATCGGTGGACGGACCATGCGGCACGCACGAACCACCTCGGGGGAACCTTCACCTGACTGTCGACTTGGTCCGGCAGACTGACGTCCTCCTGGGCTGGCTGGTCCAGGCTATTGCGCCCTGTCAGGCCTTGTGAGGCCATCCCAGTGTGCTCCCCATCGTGGTTCGATGACCCGAGACGAGGTCGTCGACCATGTGGCCCGGAGTTTGGAAGGAACCCTGGTCGTCGTCGGGTCCGAGGAGAACGGGGCCCCGAGGTCGCCTGGGGCGACACGTTCTTCATCTGCGACCCTGAGGGCACCACCCCGCCCGAGAGGCAATTCCCCTACTCAACGGTCGCATCAACGACTACCCGGGCTTGGACGAGGCCTCGGACCTGGACCGCGAAGGTATCTACAGGTTGATGTCTGGATGAGTCGAGACCGTGCGAGGGGGCGCTTTGAGAACAAGCGGGCGAGGAGCGACCGAGCGGCTACTTTCCGAAGCGACGATCTCGACTCGTGAAGTCGCGCAGGGCGCGCAGGAAATCGACCCGGCGAAACGCCGGCCAGTTGACGTCGACGAACACGAATTCCGAATAGGCCGACTGCCAGAGTAGGAATCCGGAGAGACGTGACTCCCCGGAGGTTCGGATCAACAGGTCGGGATCGGGCAGGTCGGCGGAGTACATGTGGGAAGCCAGCGAGTCAGCATCGATATGGGTCGCGATGTCGTCGGGATCGATGCCATCAGCCACCAGCTTGGCGACGAGGTCCTTGGCGGCATCGACTATCTCCTGTCGCCCTCCATAGCCCATGGCGATGTTGAGGCGCCGCGAGCCGAATGGCTGGGCTTCCTCGGCCAGCTTCGCCGCCTCCACCAACTCGTCGGGGAGGATGTCCAGACTCCCAATGAACCTGATGCCCATGTCGTAGGACCGACAAAGGGCGGGTAGCCGCCCGAATAGCTCCACCAGCACGTCGAAGTAGGGCTCGAGCTCCTCCCTGGGCCGGGAGAGGTTCTCCCGGGACAGCACCCAGGCGCTGACCGCCGGGATCTCGAGATCATGCGCCCATCCGAGGAACTCCTCGAAGCGCGCCATCCCCACCCGATAGCTGTCGGTGTAGGTGGGTAGACGCTCCTCCCGGGCGTGACGGCGGTGCCCGTCGAGGACGATCCCGATGTGACGGGGCAGCCTGTCGCGGTCGAGACCGTTGACGAGGTTGTGCTCGTAGAGACGGTAGAGAACACCGAGTGCCATGGAATGACGCAATGGTACCGATCAGATGGCGTCACATGATCGATCGGGCCTGGGCCGTTCGACCCCTTACATCTAGAGGTCGGCAGCCGATACGCTCGTCACGAAATGGAGAGGATCACGTTGGGGCGGATGCAGAACCCGATTCGCGGATTCCTCCATGGCTCGGCTGCGATCGCCGCCGTCATCGGGCTCATCGTGCTGATGGACCGGGCGTGGGGGCGGGCCGAGGCGGTGGCCGGGGCGCTGATCTTCGGCGGCGCCCTCCTCCTCATGTTCACGGTGTCTTCGCTATACCACTCGATCCCCTGGGAACAGCGATGGAAGACGAGGCTGCAACGAATCGACCATTCCATGATCTACCTCGTCGTCGCCGGCACCTTCACCCCGATCGCCATCGCTTCTCTCCGGGGGATCGTCCTCGCCGTAGCCCTCGGGGTGGTCTGGGGCATCGCCGTGACCGGGATCCTGCTCAAGGCGCTGATGCCCCAGATCCGGACCCACCTATCGGTGACCCTGCAGATGGTCATGGGCTGGTCGGCGTTGATCTGGGCCCCTTGGATCTGGCGTGAGCTAGGCCCGAGGGCGTTCGCGCTGATCCTCCTCGGGGGTGCGTGCTATGTGGTGGGCACCGTCATCTACGCCATGCAACGCCCCCTCCTGTTCCCCAGGACGTTCTCCAACCACGAGCTGTTCCATCTGCTGGTGATAGGCGGAAGCGCTTCCCACTTCTTCGCCATCCTCCTCTACGCCATCCCGGCCACGGTCTAGCGCTACACCACCCCGGGCAGGGTCGCGGCCTCGGCGCAGAGGGCCTCGATGTCGTCGATCCCTTTCGGGACGGTCGTGGTCAGGTTCTCGTGGCCGTCCTCGGTGATCACCACGTCGTCCTCGATCCTGATCCCGATCCCCAGGAACTCTGCCGGCACCATGTGGGTGATCTTCTCCGCCTGTTCCCTGGCCTCGGCCTCCTTGGCCATCGCCGCTGCTCTCCCCTCGAGGATCCGACGTTGGTTCCACTCCTCCTGGTCATACTCGAGCAGGGTGAGGGTGATCTCACCCTTGTCTGGAGCGATGTACAGACCGGGCTCGACCGTGTGGGCCATCCCTGGCTCGAGCTTCCTGGGCACCCCCTCGACCCGATATGCGCCCATGTCGTGAACGTCGAGGCCGAGCCAGTGACCGGTCCCGTGGAAGAAGAACTGGTTGTAGTGGTGCATCGCCAGGGACTCATCCAAGCCCCTGGGGAGGAGACCCAGGGCGATCAGCCCCTCCGTCAGGACTCGGGTGGCCGCGTCATGGATAGCACGTGGGCTCGACCCAGGCGCCGACATCTCGAGCCCTCTGTCGATGGCGGCGAGCACCACCTCGTAGACGGCCCGCTGGGGCGCGGTGAACCTGCCATTGGCCGGGAAGGTCCGGGTGATATCGGACGAGTACCCGTCGAGCTCGGCCGCGGCGTCGATCAGGATCAGGTCACCATCCTCGACGAGCCGGTCGTTCTCCACGTAATGAAGGATGCAGGCGTTGGGGCCGGATGCGACGATCGACGGGTAGCCGTTGTGACGGGCACCGGCCAGCCGCCAGTAGTACTCCAAGGCGGCCTGGACCTGGTATTCGTACAGCCCCGGAGCGGCAAAACGCATGGCCTCGGCATGGCCCCGAGCCGACAGCTCGCACACCCGCCGGAGGGCCTCGATCTCTTCATCGGTCTTGAACAGCCGCATCTCTCCGAGGAGGACGGAGAGGTCACGGACAGCCGAGGGCACCGCTCCCCCGTATCGCTCGCGGTGTTTGCGAGCCTTGGCCACGAGGGCGCTGACCCGAGCGTCGTGATGTGGGTTGCCGGTGCGATACCAGATGACCTCACGCCCGATCATGTAACGGGTGAGCACCTCGTCGAGACTGGGCAGCTCGAAAGCCTGGTCGGCCCCGAACCGCTCCCGGGCCCCATCGGTCCCGGCTCGATGGCCCTCCCAGGCCTCCATCTCAGGATCCCGCGGCCTGACGAACAACGTGTAGACGCCATCGGAGTGACCCGGGGTTATCACCGCCACCGCCTCGGGCTCGGGAAACCCGGTCAGATAGAAGAAGTCTGGGTCCTGATGGAACTCGTACTCGGTGTCGTGACTCCTGGTGACTTCGACCGCGGCCGGGATGATGGCGATCGCGTCCTCACCTATCTCTAGGACCAGTCGTTCCCGGCGCTTGGCAAAGGTATCTGACATGTCGGC
>JAICRU010000003.1 GCA_025937235.1 Acidimicrobiia bacterium | reverse complement strand
GTTGTGGAGATGAGCGTTGAGGACCGGGCCCGTGTTCTCGAGGGGAATGCCCGGCGCTTCCTTCGCCCGTTGGAGGGCTCCTGATGCGTACCTCGTGGATCGGTGACCTCGAGGTCTCGGTGGTGGGTCTCGGCTGCAACAACTTTGGGCGGGCCCTGGACAAGCCGGAGTCTGCGGCGGTGGTCGAGGCCGCGCTCGACGTCGGGATCAACCATTTCGACACGGCCAGCAACTATGGGGAGGGCCGATCCGAGGCCTTCCTCGGTGCGGCCCTGCGTGGACACCGCGACGACGTCGTCATCGCCACCAAGGTCGGGGTGCCCATCCCGGGCTGGGAGGGCAGTGGCGGAGCGGCCCCCGACTATGTCCGTCAGGTCCTGGAGCGAAGCCTGACCGAGCTGGGAACGGACTACGTCGACGTCTACATGCTCCACTTCCCGGATCCGAAGACCCCGATCGAAGACACCCTGGCCGTGATGAGCGCAATGGTGGACAAGGGAAATGTTCGCCAGATCGGGTGCTCGAATTTCGACCCCGCACAGCTGACCGAGGCGTTGGCGGTCTCAGCCGAGAAGGGATGGTCGCCGTTCATCTGCGACCAGGTCCACTACAGCATGGTGCACCGTGAGCCTGAGGAGAATGGCCTGGCCGAGCTCTGCGTCGAGTCGGGAGTGGCCTTGCTCCCCTACTACCCGTTGGCGAGCGGGCTGCTGACCGGCAAGACCCGCCGTGGCCGGGAGCCACAAGGACGGCTGAAGATGGATCGGTACCAGGAGTTCCTCACCGACGAGAACTTCGACCTGGTCGAAGGTCTGGACAGGTTCGCCGGCGAGAGGGGGCTGTCGATGGTCCAGGTAGCGCTGGGATGGCTGCTTTCGCGGGAGGCGGTTCCGGCGGTCACCGCCGGTGCCACCAGCCCCGACCAAGTGAGAGCCAATGCCGCCGCGTCCGAGTGGGAGCCCACCCCCGACGACCTGAGCGCCCTCCAGGCATTGCTCGACAGCTAACCGGCAGAGCCGGTGTAGGTGTTGACCCAGTAAAGGGCGCAGGCCACCTCCTCCGAGCAGAGACGGATGATGAGCGGCTCCGACGCCCGCGGTTGTTGGAACGACCAGCTGTTTGATCCGTCGACGGGAGCGGGGTCGATGACCATCGGCTGATTGCCGAAATTGACGTCGATCGTGCTCCCCGGCTCCATGGTCAGGTCGACCCGGAGATTGCCTTTCCCGTCAGGAGCTACCGACGGAGGCGGCTCGATGGTGTCGGAGTGGAAGCCGGGACAAGACCATCCGATATGGGGGACTTCGACGGTCTCGGCGCCGGTGACCATTATCTGATCGGGTGGGTACATGCCGAGGGACTCCTCGCATGGAGCGCTGCAGGCACCCACCCCGGCCAGGCACAGCAGCAGAAGAACCGGCCCGGATCTCCTCACCAGCTCAGGTTAGACCTTCGACCGCTTCCCGCCCGATGGGGCCGTCGGGCTCGGTTGACCTTTCTGAGGGTATGGCGCGAGCAACGGTATCCGAACGATCCCGCCCCAGGGTTGTGCCCGCGCCGTACGAGGTTTCCTCGGTGAACAGGTCGAGGACGCGGGCGGGAGGACCCCGGGTTGTCGACTACCTCGACATGTGACCGTCCCCCGCAGAGCGGCGAGGAACCACTCGGGCGCGGGCCGCTGCTCGGGTCGCAGCAAGTGATTCGACTTGTACTCGGACGGACGGCCGACGTGGGATCGCAGTGCAAGGACTACCCCTGCGGCCTCTGGCACGCCGAGATCGACGCTGGCGTGGGTCTCACTGTGAGGCGGGATCGAGGCGGTTGGTCTCGAAGAACCCGGACTCGTCACACGCGACCTCGACACAGGACTGGTGGTTGGTCATCAGGGAATGGCCCCAAACCGGAAGGCTGCACAACGTGGGCCGTCATCAGGACGACGGCGTGATCAGGCGGGGAAAGGGGTGATCAGCGGACGGCAGCGGCCGGAGCAAACAAGCGAGGCATTATGACGAGGCCGGGGCCGATCCACCAACCTGTTGCCGACGCTCAGCCCAGGTTGCAGCCGCGAGGACGAATTTCGGAATCCCCGGGTGGCGGCGTCGACGATGAGTTAAGTTCGCCACTCATGATCACCCGTCGTTTCATCCAATGTGACGTCTTCAGCCCGGTTCCGACCCAGGGCAACGGGCTGGCCGTGGTGGTCGATGGGGACGGTCTCACAGACGATGCGATGCAGGGCTTCGCCGCATGGACCAACCTGGCCGAGACCACATTCCTGTTTTCGCCGGATGACCCCGTGGCCGATTATCGGGTCCGCATATTCACGCCGTATCAGGAACTGCCCTTCGCCGGGCACCCGACCCTGGGGAGCTGCCGGGCCTGGCTCCACACCGGGGGCCGGGTCAAGGAACCGGGCGTCGCCCGCCAGGAGTGCGGCGTCGGAATCGTCGAGATCGACATCACGGGAGAGCGGCTCGCCTTCTCCGCTCCGCCTACTGCGATCACACCCCTCCCCGGGGATCGGCTCGACGCAATCGTCGGCAACCTCGGCATACCGCCCCAAACTGTCGTTGACTCCACCAGGCTCGACAACGGGCCGGTATGGCAGGTGCTGGAACTGGGCTCGGCCGAGGATGTGCTCACCGTCGACGCGGGCCGGGCGCACTGGGATCCTCTGGAGTTCGTCGGGTTGCTCGGGGTGCAGCCGCCGGGCTCGGACAGCGATTACGAGGTGCGGATGCTGGCCTCCAATGGTGTCGAAGATCCGATAACCGGCTCGCTGAACGCGGCCCTCGCCTTCTGGCTGCGTGACCAGGGTCGGCTCGAGGATTCTCTGGTCATCTCCCAGGGAACCGCCATCAGACGACAGGGACGGGTCGATGTCAGGCTCGAGGGCGATCGCATCCTCATCGGTGGCGACGCCCACGTCCTCATCGAGGGCACGGTCGCCATCTGAGCAGTGGACAGAGGGGCACATCTCGAGGAGCGCTTCATCGGCGACAGTCTCGACCGCGAGGTCTGGTTCCCGTATTACTTGCCCCACTGGAGCTCACGTGAGCAATCGGCAGCGAGCCATTACGTCCGCGACGGTGAGCTCCACCTGATGATCCCGATCGACCAGCCGCTCTGGTGCCCCGACCGGCATGACGAGCCCATTCGAGTCTCGGGCATGCAATCGGGCAGCTTCTCAGGGCCGGTGGGCTCGACGATCGGCCCGCAGCCGTTCAAGGAGGGACTGACGGTGAGTGAGGAGCAACCCATGTTCTCGGGCTACACACCCCACTTCGGCCGGATCGAGGTGGGCATGCGTGGAGTGCTCACGCCTCGCTCCATGTTCGGCGTCTGGCTGGCAGGGATCGAAGATCGGCCAGAACGGTCTGGCGAGATCCTGATCGCCGAGGTCTTCGGAGACGCCATCGAGGACGGCTCGGCCGCGGTGGGGATAGGGACCCGTAGCTTCCGCGACCCCAGCCTTGCCGGCGACTTCTCGGCGCCATGTCTGGAGATCGATGTGTCCGAACACCATGTCTACGCGGCGGCATGGAGTCGCGATTCGGTCGAGTTGTCCGTCGACGACTTGACGTTGCGCCAGATCAGCGAGGCGCCCGACTATCCCATGCAGCTGATGATCGCCGTATTCGACTTCCCGGGGCGGGACTCTTCCGGGGAGTGGAGCGATCACGTCCCGGAACTGGTCGTCTCTTCGGTCATTGGGTCTCCCCTCTCCTGAACCAGCAGCCAGTCCACCGCCACCCAGGCCTCACCGTCCCAGATCAACGGGTTGAGCTCGACCTCCACGAGCCCCGATCCGGCGACGCCCCGGCTGACCAGGCTCACGATCCGGGCGAGCGCATAGACGTCGGAGGGTGGTGATCCGCGGTAGCCGTCGAGAAGGGCGCGGCCGCGCATCCGGTCGATCATCGCCACCGCACCTGCTTGGTCGACCGGAGCCGGGGCGAAGACCACGTCGCCGATGAGCTCGGTGAGCACACCACCGATCCCGACGGAGACCAGCGGCCCGAAGACCTGGTCCACCAGCCCGCCGATGATCATCTCCAACCCGGGCCGATATCGCTCGACCCTCACTCCCCCGACTGGATGCCCGGCGGCCGTGGCCGCCTCGGTGACTTCGTCGATCGCCTGAGCCACCGCAGCGGCATTTGCGAGTCCAAGACGCACCCCTCCTACCTCGGTCTTGTGGGCCAGCCCGGTGGCCACCACCTTGACCACCGCCGGGTACCCGAGACTCTCGGCGACGGCGATGGCCTCATCGGAGGTTCGGGCCGTCTCCCCCTCGACCAGGGGCAGCCCCCAGTCCTCGAACCCGGTGTCGATCGGCTCCACCGGCACGGGTGGCGGCAATTTCGCCAGCCGGGCCAGGCCGGCCAGCGCCCGGATCGCCGCCCTCGGCTCCTCGGTCACCGCGACACCTGCCTCCCTCAGACCGCGTAGTGCTCCTGTCGCCTGGTCACCGGCCATCCACAGGTGGAGGATCGGCACGACAGTTTCTAGCTCCATGAGCGCCCGCGCCCGCTCGGCCGAGTGGGCGGGCGGATGCGCGGTGGAGACTGCCAGCACCATGTCGTATTCGCCCGATCGGGCGAAGCGGTCGACCACTTCGGCGAAGCGGCCCGGCCCGCCGATGATCCCGCCCATGTCAAGGGGATTGTTGGCCGCTCCCAAGTCGAGCAGGGGGTCGAGCCGGGATTTCAGTTCGGGCCCGGGCTGAGTCAGGTCGAGGCCGCGCTTGTCGGCCAGGTCGGCGAGATGAATTGCTACGCCCCCCGAATGGGTCACGATGGCGGCACGATCGCCCTCCGGGAGCGGAGCGCGGGCCAGCATCTCGGCGATGTCGTATGCCTCTCCAGGAGTCTCGGCCACCACCACACCCAGTGACTCGAGCACGCCCTCGAGCACCTCCTCCGGGACCGCCATCGCCCCGGTGTGGGTGGTCATCAGGGCCCGGCCCCGGTCACCGGTGCCGATCCGACAAGCCACCACCGGCTTGCCTCGAGCGATGGCGTCGCGCACTGCATCGATGAACACGACTCCGTCGCGCACCGTTTCGATCATGGCGAGTGTCACCCGTACCTCACCGAGGGCAGACACCGCGTATATGGCCTCACCCAACCTGATGTCCGCCTCGTTCCCGGTCGATACCGACACAGCCAGGCCGCCACCCCGGGCCGCGGCCAGATTGTGGATGTAGCTGCCCGTTCCCCCGCTCTGGGTGACCAGACCCACCGGGCCGGACCGGATCTGGTCCGCGGGGCGGTCGAGACAGGTCAGGAAAGAGGCAGCCAATCCGACGGAAGGCCGAATCACCCCGCCGCTGTTCGGGCCCAGCAGACGTGACCCGACCCGTCCGACCCGCTCTATGAGGTCGGTTTCGAGTGCCCGCCCGTTGTCGCCCGACTCACCGAACCCACCGGCGAACACGACCAATGCCCCCACCCGCTCGGCGGTCATCGCCACCTCACCCACGGCGGTGGCGGGGACGGCGCACACCACCAGGTCCGGCGGTTCGGGGAGATCACCGAGAGACGAGAAGACCTCCAGTCCATCCACGTCGGGAAGACCCGGGTTCACCCCCCATACCTCGCCCGAATATCCGAGCTTGCGCAGATTGGCCAGCACCCGGCCGCCGTGTTTGGCAGGATCGGCGGACAGGCCGACGATGGCGATCGAGGCCGGGCCGAGAAGACGACCCAGCCCGCTCATCCGAGTTGGGGGATCACCTCCGAGGCGAACAGCTCCATACTGTCGCCCTCCCCCATGTCATAGAAGTAGAGGATCATCTCGACACAGCCGGCGGTGGCGAACTCACCCATCTCCTCCACCGCCTGGTCGATGGTTGCGGCGAAGTGCTCACCGGCGAACTCCTCTGGGGTGCAGGAACGGCGGCGGGCGGCCACCTCGAGCTTCCGTTGCAGGTCGGCGTCGTCCCGCCCGATCACCGACATCCGATGACAGGACCGGCCGATCTCGTCGAAGTCGCGGCCGACGGTCTCGCAGTGGCCTTGCAGCACCCTGGACTTGTGACGGAAGTCGTCGAGGTCATCGCCGTAGTTGGAGAAGTCCCCGTATCTGGCGACGATCCGCAACGTCCGCTTCTCCCCACCCCCGGCGATCCACAAGGGAGGGTGCGGCTGCTGGATCGGCCGGGGCCGGCTGATGGCGCCCTCGACCCGATGGTGCTTCCCGATGAAGGTGGCCTCGTCCTCGGTCCACATCGCCAGCAAGACCTGAACTGCCTCTTCCAGCATGTCGAGCCTCTCCCCGTCAGAAGGGAACGAGTAGCCATAGGCTTCGAACTCCTTCCTCGACCACCCGGCCCCGATCCCCACGTCGAGACGGCCCCCGGATATGACGTCCACATTGGCCGCGATCTTCGCCAGCACGGAGGGCGGCCGGTACAGGGCGCAGGTGCACATCTGCCCCAAGCGCACACGGCTGGTCACGGCAGCGAGGGCGGCCATGAGGGTCCAGGCCTCGAACGTGCTCTCCTGTTTGACCACCGGGTGGGTGTGGAAGTGGTCATAGACCCAGATCGAGTCGTAACCGGAGTCTTCGATCAGGCGGGCGACATCGACGATACGGTCCCACTGCTTCTCCACCGGGATCCCGTCCTGATCGCCCTTCCAGCCCTGTGGCACGAATGTCCCGAAGCGCATCTCTCCTCAGCTCCCTGGCCAGATGGCGACGACGCCATCGTCGGCCATCCGCCTTACCTCGTCTTCGCTCAGGTTCAGTCTCGTGGTCAGCACCTCGATGGTGTGCTGGCCCAGCATCGGCGCCGGCTCGTTGGGCCGCTCCCAGTCTCGCCACTTGATCGGGCTGGGCGGATAGCGGATGTCGCCCAGGGTGGGGTGCTTGTAGGTGCCGACCATGCCCCGAGCCAGGACCTGGGGATCCTGGAAGACCTGGGCCATGTCGTTCACCGGCGCATTGGGGATGTCGTATTCGTCGAGGGTGGCCAGCCACTCGGCGTTCGATCTGGTGTGGAACACCTCGGAGAGGATGCCCACCACCTCCTCCCGGTTGGCCACCCGGGCCCTGTTGTCCGCGGTCCGGGGATCGTCCTTGAGGTCGGGTCGGCCAATTGCGTCGCAGAGGTTCTGCCAGAACTTCTCGTCACGGGCCGCCACCACCACGTACCCATCACTGGTCTTGAAGGCCTGCCAGGGCACCATGTGGGCGTGGGCGGTCCCCAGCCTGCTCAGCTTGCGGCCCGAGTTGAGATGATCCACCGCGTCGTAGGAGAGGAGCGAGACCAGTGTGTCGAGCATCGCCACGTCGGCATGCTCCCCGGTACCGTGCAGCTCACGGCCGACCAGCGCCGCCAGGACCGAGATGCAGGAGTAGATGCCGCCGGCGATGTCGGCGATGGGGATCCCGACCCGTGCCGGGTCCCCGTCGGGAGGGCCGGTGATGTCGACATGTCCGCTGTAGGCCTGGACCACCAGATCGAAGGCGGCCTTGTCCTTGGCCGGCCCGTATTCGCCGAAGCCGGTCACCGAAGAGGTGATGATGCCCGGGTTCCGCTTCTTCAGGCTGTCATGGTCGATGCCGAGACGGGCCATCACCCCGGGGCGGAAGTTGTCGATCACGACGTCGGCCTGCTCGACCAGGTCGAAGAACATCTCCAACCCGCCGGGGTCTTTGAGATCGAGGACCACACTCTTCTTGCCCCGGTTCATGAAGAGATGGATGGCGCTCTCGTCATGAAGCGGGGCGATGGTGGCATTGCGGGCAGTGTCCCCCGTCTTGGGCTCGATCTTGATGATCTCGGCGCCGAGGTCGGCGAGGATCACCCCCCCGAAATTGCCGGCGATCACCTGGCCCAATTCCAGGATCACCACTCCCGAGAGCATTCCGCCGCTCATCGGGTGCCAATCATCGGGCTGTCGTGGTCATCGAGTTGCCCACAGCATCGGGACCACCTGTCCGCTGACCGCCGACTCGTCGACAGCGCGGGAGATGACGAGGACGTCCATGCCCTCGGCGCCACTGGCCAGGATCGGGTCCGGCCGTCCGGTACCGACGCTGTTGATGAAGGCGTGCGTCTCCTCCTGCATCGCCCCGAAATGCTCACCCAGGGCCCAGTCGCCTGGCATGTAGGAGCCGAGCATTGCGACGTTCATGGCGGTGTCCGGCGTGTAGGGAGACGGCACCGGTTGCCGCGACGCCATGAGCACATCGCGGTGGTCGTCCTTCACCGAGATGACCCCGTCCCGGCCGAACAGCTCGAAATCCATCGATGCGACGTATGCGGGCCAGAACTCGGGCAGCTCCCAGCTCACTCCCAGGTTGGCCACCATCCCGTCGTCGTAGGTGAGGACACACCATGTGGAGTCGAGGGCGCCGAACTCGTCATGGATCCGGCCCTTGTTCGACCCGGCGGCATAGGCGGCGGCGGGCAGCTTCCCGCCCAGGTACCAGGTGAGGAGGTCGAAGAGGTAGGTCATCGTGTTGACCGACGGGGTGGTGGTGCCGGCACGGGCGATGACCGAGCGGGCCACGGCCTGGGTGAGATATATGGTGGCCTTGGCCGAGGTGACGTCGCCAACATAACCCTGGAGCACGTGCTCCTTGATCGCCAGGTAGCGGCGGCGGAAGCGCTGGGTGAAGCCGGTGTGGATCGAGACCCCGTACTCCTCGGCCGCGGCGAGGAGCTTGTGCCCTTCGTCGGCGAGGATGGTGAAGGGCTTCTCCACCAGGACCGATTTCCCGGCCTGGATGGCAGCCATGGCCGGCTCGAAATGGGCATCCTCGGTCGAGGCGATGATCACCGCGTCGACCTCGTCCCTGGTCACGATCTCCGTGGCCTGGGTGGCCCACGCGTCGGCCTCGCAGGACGAGGCGAGCCGTCTCACCTTCTCCTCGACGACGTCGCACACGGCTAAGAAGTCCACCGAGGGATGACGGTGGGAGATCTCGGCCCGCAGGCTCCCGATCGAGCCGGCGCCCACCACGGCCACCCCGACCCCGTCGGCGATATAGCGGCTTCTCGTCATCAGCCCTCCTTGCCCGCACGTGACGCGGCCTCGGCGCGGGCGATCACCGCCCGAGCAACCCTGGCCACGGCGTAGTCGACCATCTTCCCGTCCACCGCTATCGAGGCCATTCCCTCGGCCTCGGCCTCCTCGAAGGCGGCCAACACCTTGCGCTGATACTCCACCACATCGGGGGCAGGGGTGAACACGTCGTTGATCACCTCGATCTGTGCCGGATGGATCGCCACCTTCCCGACATACCCCAAGGTGCGGGCCAGCTCACACTCGACACGCAGCCCGTCGGGGTTGCGAAAGTCCATGAACACCGCCTCCATGGGGTAGGGGACGCCGGCGGCCCGCGAGCTGAGCAGGACCTGGGACCGCGCCTGCATCAACCCCGTCCCCTCCGGTGTCCACTCCACGCCGAGATCGGCCACCAGGTCACCCTGCTCACCTCCGCCGAACATGACACATTCCACGCGATCACTGGCCAGAGCCATCTCGTAGGTCAGCCTGACACCGATGGCCGACTCGATCAGCGGGATGATCGTGATCGAGCCCGCTGTCTTCGCCGATGTGAGCTCGAGGACGGTGAGCGCACCATCGACCTGGCTGACCACATTTGGATCCTCTGCCTTGGGAATGATCACCCCCACCGCGGGTGACCGCCCCGCTGCCACCACGTCATCCCACATCAGACCGGTCTCGACAGCGTTGGTGCGGACGTAGTAGGCCACCGGCGAGTCGGGGAGTCGAGCGAGGTTGGCCCGGGCCTCGGGCTTGTTGTCGACCGAGACCGAGTCCTCCAGATCGACTATGACCGCGTCGGTGCCGGAATGAACCGCTTTACCCAGCATGTCGAGGCGGTTGCCCGGGGTGAAGAGCATCGATCGAACCGGGTCCATGTCAGATCCTCACTTGATCGCCATCGGGTTGAGCGGAGAGCCCACCGCACGGGTGAAGGGGAGCGGTGGGCCGCAGAACATGAACTCATAGACCCCGTCGGCGGCGCAGTCCTCGGCCAGGGGATCCAGGTCGAAGATCTCGCCGAGCCAGAGGCCCATGTGGACGATAAAGACGATATGGAGGGGCTGGGCGACGTCGGGCGTCTCGTTGGGGCGCACCTCCAGACCCCATGTGTCGGCGGCGAGGGCGGCGACGTCACGCCCGGCCACCCAGCCGACACTGTCCAGTCCGAGCCCGGGCGCGTCGCCACCCGCGTAATCGCCCCAGGACCCCACCGCCCGGGCTTGGGCCATCGCTCCGGTCCTGACGAAGACGAAGTCGCCCGGCCCGACGGTGACCCCGGCTTGCTCCTCGGCCCGCTCCAGCTCGGATGCGCCAATGGCGTGGCCCGGCTCCAGCCACTCCAAGTCGAGGGCACGGGGCAGGTCGAGGAGGACTCCCCGGCCCACCATGCTGCCAGATGCGTTGGCCACGTCACCCTTGAGAGCACCCTTGGACGAAACCCATTCTGCGCCGTAGCCGTTGTAGATCTTGCCCTCGAATACGACATGGCCGAAGGCGTCCCACTGGGTGCCCGACTGGAGCGGCATGATGATTATGTCGTCGGTGCCCCGGAAATGCTTGTCCACCCCTCCGTAGAAGTCCCTGATCGAGGTGCCGGCAATTGCATCGGCCCCGTCGCGGATCATGAGATGGATCGGGTTGAACCGCCCCAGGTTCCCGGTCTGAGGGCCGTCCTCGTCGTAGGGAAGGGCCATCGATATGGTCGCGCCCCGTCTCACCAGCCCGGCGGCGGCCACCACCATCTCGGAGGTCACCAGATTCAGCGTGCCCTTCTCGTCATTTTCGCCCCACCGCCCCCAGTTGCTGTGTCGGGTGCCCAGATCTCTCACCTTCTCGATGCCGGCGGTCACGGTCCTCTCTTCCAACGGGGTCGTGTTCTGCAGTATGCACGATATATGATCGGCCTCGGGTCCTCATCATCGACCGTGGGAGCACATGGATCACGAATTCACCCCCGAGCAGGAGCTGTTCCGGTCCACCGTCCGCGAGTTCTGCGAGAAGGAGATCGGCCGCGAGTACGTGAGGGAGTGTGATCGGGAGCGACGCGCCCCCCGCGAGGTCTACGACAAGCTGGCCGCCCAGGGTTGGCTGGGGATCAACACCTCCGAGGAGCACGGTGGCGCCGGGGGCGGAGCGGTGGAGGTGGCCATCCTCCTCGAGGAATTGGGCAAGGCGTTCCTCGACCTCTCCTTCTGGGTGTTTCGCACCGTCACCTGGGGTGGCCTCGCCATCGGCCGGGATGGGACCGCCGAGCAGAAGGCCGAACTGCTCCCCCGTATCGTCTCCGGTGATCTGGCGGTGTGCTTCTCACTGACCGAGCCCGACGCCGGGTCTGACGCCGCCGCGATCACTCTCTCTGCCGTCGAGGACGGTGACGAGTTCGTCCTCAACGGGCAGAAGGTGTTCACGTCGGGCTTCA
The DNA here is from genome assembly GCA_025937235.1 of Acidimicrobiia bacterium. Classification (GTDB taxonomy): domain Bacteria; phylum Actinomycetota; class Acidimicrobiia; order Spongiisociales; family ZC4RG35; genus JARDZU01. The sequence continues at coordinate 58,474 of JAICRU010000003.1, read as the reverse complement.
AGGTGAGCGACCTCGACGTCGTCGCCACGCGTACCTCCTCCGACGGGGAGAAGCACCACGGGATCACCAACTTCATCGTGGACACCGACAGCGCCGGCCTGGAGTGGCAGCCGATCGAGACCCTGGGCCACTGGCCGTTGGGGACCGCCATGCTCTACTTCACCGACGTCCGGGTGCCGAGATCCCGGATGCTGGGGGCTCTCGACCAGGGCTGGCCGGACCTCGGGGTGTATCTCCGCTACGAGCGGCTCTGTCTGTCCGCCGCCCGCACCGGGGCAGCGGCGGCCGCACTGGCCGATTCGGTGGCCTACGCCAAGGAGCGCGAGCAATTCGGGCGACCGATATCCAAGTTCCAGGCCGTCTCCCACCGTCTGGCCGACATGCAGACCATGGTCGAGATCTCGCAGATGCTGGTCTATCGCTACGCCTCACGTCTCGACCGGGGCGTGGCCACCACCAGAGACGCCGCCATCCTCAAGCTCTATGCCTGTGAGGCCTACAAGCAGGTGGCGGACATGGGTCTCCAGGTGCTGGGCGGCTATGGGTACACGATGGAGTACGACCTGCAGCGGCATTTCCGGGAGTCGCGTCTCGGTGTGATCGGGGCCGGGACCTCCGACATCCAGCGCAACATCATCGCCAAGACGATGGGTCTGTAATGGGGGGTCTGTGATGGGGGTCATCACCGAAGAGGCCCGGAGCTGGGCAGACCGGGAATACCCAGGTTTCGAGATGCAGGTGACCGCGGTCGACATCGCTCGCTTCGCCCACGCCACCGGCGAGACCAACCCGATCCACTTCGACCGTGACGCCGCCGTGGCAGCCGGGTACGCCGACGTAGTCGCGCCCACGCTGTTCACCTATGTGGTCCGGATGCACGCATCGGCGCTGGTCCCGACCGACCAGCTCGAGCCGGACGGCTCACCTAGCGCCGACGTCCCCCCTCTGCCCACCCGTCGGGCCATGGCCGGCGAGACCAAGGTCGAGCTCAGTGAGCCCGTAGTGGCAGGTGACGTGATCAGGGTCGAGAAGCGCCTGGCCCGAATGTACGAGAAGGAGGGGCGGAGCGGTCCGCTGGTCTTTGTCGAGATGGAGTTCACCTTCACCAACCAGCGGGGCCACCTGGTCGCCCGGGAGAACTTCACCAGGATCTATCGATGAGCGTCCTGCCACCAGTCGGCGAGAAGGCACCAATACTGCATCGCACCCCCTCTGCCCTCGACCTCTTCATGTTCAGCGCTTCTTCCTGGCTGCTCCACCGAATCCATTACGACACTCAGTTCACCACCGAGCACGACGGCCACCCCGGCCTGCTGATCCACGGGCCTCTGCAAGGTGTCTACCTGGTGCAGACCGCAGAGTCCTGGCTAGGGGACACTGCACGCCTGAAGACGATCAGCTATCGGCATCTCGCCCCTGCCTATCTCGGTGACACCCTGGAGTGCGGTGGAGAGGTCATCAGTTCAGATGACGAAGGGGTCGATCTGGAGTTGTGGGCCCGCAAACCGGACGGCACCACGACCACGACGGGGACCGCCAGGTTCCTGTTGAGCCCCCTCGAGACCGAGGTGGCGCGGGATGCGACGAAGGAGGGAGCCTGATGATGACCGGCGCCCGCGTCCTCGCCGAGATGCTGGATGGCTACGGCGTCACTCATCTCTTCCACGTCCCTGCCGTGCTCCGGCGCACCATGGTCGAGCTCGAGCGGCATACCTCGATCAAGCGAGTCCGGCCCCACGGGGAGGCATCGGCCGCCTACATGGCCGACGGCTTTGCCCGGGCCTCGGGCCGGCCCGGGGTCTGTGCCGCCCAGGTGGTCGGCGCCCACAACCTGGCCGCTGGTCTTCGCGACGCCTTCCTGGCCCACTCCCCGGTGATCGCGATGACCGGAGGACGGGATCCCCACACCAAGTTCCGCAAGGTCTATCAGGAGGTGGACGACGTCCCCGCCTTCGAGTCGGTGACCAAGATGAACGTCACCATCGACGCTGTGGAGCGGATCCCGGACATGCTCCGGCAGGCCTTCCGTGTGGCGACCACCGGGGCGCCCGGCCCGGTCCATCTCCAGTTCGCCGGCAACGAAGGCCAGATCGATGCCGCCGAGTCGAAGATGGACGCCATTTGCGAGCCGCAGTTCGCCTCGATCCCCCCCTTCCGGCCCTTTGCCGCCGACGCCGACCTGTCCGCTGCCCTCGGTCTGCTGGCAGGGGCGGAACGGCCGGTGATCGTGGCCGGCGGTGGGGTGAGGGCCTCGCGGGCCGGCGATGCCCTCGTGGCCCTCGCTGAGCGGCTCGCCATCCCGGTGGCCACCTCGCTCAACGGCAAGGACGTGATCCCAGGCACCCACCCGCTCTCGGTCGGGGTGGTGGGCACCTACTCACGGGCATCGGCCAACCGGGTCGTGCTCGACGCCGACCTGGTCTTCTTCGTGGGCACCGAGACCGGAGGCATGACCACCCATTTCTGGAAGGTGCCGCCGCTCGGCGCCCGTGTCGTCCAGATCGACATCGACCCCGAGGCCCTGGGTCGGAATTATCCGGCCGAGGTCGCGATCAACGCCGATGTTCGGACCGCCCTCCAGCGCATGGTCGAGCTGGCTGGCGATGTCAAGCCCGATCGGGCCTGGGCGAATGTCGCGGCTCAGCACGTGATCGACTGGCGGCTCGAGTTCGCCCCCCTGCTCGAGTCTGATCAGGTCCCGATGCGCCCGGAACGTCTCACCGCCGAGCTCACCGACCTCGTACCCGATGACGGCATCGTGGTGGTGGACACCGGCCACGCCGGGATGTGGATGGGCGGGATGTTCGACCTGACATCGCCGACCCAGTCCTACATGAGGAGCGCCGGACATCTGGGCTGGGCTTTTCCTGCATCCCTGGGCGCCAAGTGCGCACAGCCCGATCGGCCTGTGGTGTGTTTCACCGGGGACTCGGGGTTCTGGTACCACGTCGCCGAGATCGAGACCGCGGTCCGTTGGGGGATCAACACCATCACCGTGGTCAATGACAACCACTCCGGGAACCAATCGAAGCGTGGCTTCGACCGGGTCTACGGCGGCAAGCAGACCGAGAAGGCCCTGGAGATGTGGGTGTTCACCGAGGTCGACTTCGCTGCCCTCGCCGAGGAGATCGGCGCCATCGGGATCCGGGTCGAGAAGCCGGCCGATCTCGCCCCCGCCTTCGACCGCGCCCTATCCGCCGAACGCCCCGTCATCCTCGACGTGGTCACCGACATCGACGCCCTGGCCCCGGTAGCGGTGGAGTGATCACGACCTCGAAATCGGACGAGCAGATGTCATATCCGAGGCTGCGCCTCCCAATCACGTACGGGCGACCGCGGCGATCGCCTCCATCACCTCATCGAACTCGGGGAGGGTGAGGGCGTCGTCGTTGCTCCAGACGTAGCGGATCCGGGCATCGTGGTCGATGACGAAAACCGAGCGTTTGGCCAGCCCGCGGTGACCTTTCCAGGTGTCGTATCGCACCCCGTAGGCGGCGCTCGTCGTGCCCTCCCAGTCGCTGAGCAGCGGGAAGTCGATCCCCAGCTTCTCGGCAAAAGCCATCTGGGCGAAGGTCGGGGTCACCGCGATCGCCACCAGCTCCACACCCATCCCCCGGATCTCGCCGATCTTTGCCCCGAACTGGGACAACTCATGACTTCATATGTTCCCGAAGTCGAAGACGTAGAAGGCGACCACCACCGGGCCACGGGCGAGGAGGTCGCTCAGGGTCACCGTCTCCTCGAAGGTGCGACGGAGGGTGAAATCGGGGGCGATTGCCCCGGTCGGGAGCGGGCCGGAAGATGCCATTACCTCACTCATCTATATCACGCATTGTATAGGATCGATCACGCCCGACCGCAAACGTTTGACAGAACGATCGACGACTGGGGGGGGCCCGAGCAGGAGGAGAGATGAAGACAAGAGGCATACTGGCCGTGCTGCTGGCGATGGCACTGGTGATCGCGGCATGTGGCGACGATGGGGCCACCGAGGAGACGGAGGGGGGAGGAGGAGATGGCGGCGAGGCCGGTTGTGACCGGGTCATCCGCTTCACCTTCGCACCCGACCCGGTTTGGGACTATCTCAACGACAGCGGGATCAAGGACGAGATGGAGCAGGAGTCCGGGATCTGCATCCTGGCCCAGGTGACCTGGGACGAGTTCGGTATCTACGCCGGCGGGTTCGCCGACATCGTCTCGGTTGGTGACTTCGAGGTCCCGGCCCTGGACGCCCAGGCGGGGACCGACTCGGTGGTCTTCGGCAAGTACAACATCGACCGCTCGGTCCTGGCGGTGCCCGCTTCGGACACCACGAGCCAGACCCTGGAGGACCTCAACGGTCAGAGCCTGGCAGTCTGGGACTCGGTGTCGTCGACATTGATCTGGGGCGTCATCGCATCCGAGATCCATGGTCTCGACTTCCGCACCGGGGGCGGGGACTTCGAGCTGACTCAGATCGACATAACCAACACCGGCCCGGCAACGGCGGCCGAGGAGACCGCAGCGGGCCTGGTGCTGCCCGACTTCGCTGTGAACGAGCTCATCAACGAGGAGCTGCGTGTCCTGTACGACGGGCGGACCTCGGCCGAGCTCTACGGTGAGGAGATCGCAGGCAACCCGGGTCACGAGGGCCCCATGATCAATGTGTTCCTGGCCGACGGAGAGTGGTACGACGATCATCCGGACGAGATCGCCTTCTTCATGCAGCTCTGGCAGCGGGGCATCGACGAGTGGCAGGCCAACAAGGCGGACATCATCGCCAGCTACCCCCAGCATTTCGCGGTCGAAGGTGACGATCAGATCGCCTTCATGCAGGACTGGCTGGCCGAGCACGACTGGTTCGTCACTTCGGTGTACCTCGACCAGGAATGGCTCGATGCCGAGCTCCCGATGTTCGACATCATGCGGGAGAACGGCTTCATGGAGGAGGATGAGGAGAACCCTCGCTTCGAGATACTGACCCCTTGAGAGGATGACCGACACCGTCGCCGAATCCATCCGGCAGGATCTGGACCAGGGTCAGGTGCTGCGTACCGCCGCCGGCGCACGCCGGCGGCGGTACGCGCTGGTCGTGCTGGGCTGGCTCGTGTTCATCGGGCTCTGGTGGCTGCTCGCTCTCTGGGTCGGCTCCGAGGCACGTCTCCCGTCCCCCGGTCGGGTGTTCCAGGAGGTCCTGGCCATTCTCCAGGAGGACTTCTGGGCCCAGTTCTGGGCCAGCATCGTCAGGGTGGTGGCCGGGTTCTTCGCCGCCGTCCTGATCGGGACCCCGGTGGGGCTGCTCATGGGCCGGTCGAAGTACTGGAGCAACTTCCTCCAGTCCCCCGTGGTCGTGGCGGGGTCGATCCCCGGCCTCACCTATGCGGTGATGGCATTTGTCGTCTTCGGGATCTCCTTCTGGGGCCCGGTTCTGGCCGTGGGCCTGATCGCCATGCCCTATGTGGCGATAAACGTGGCAGAAGGGATGAGAGGTGTCGACCGCCGTCTCGTCGACATGAGCACCGCCTACGGCCGGAACGAGCGGCAGGTGTTCCGCCACGTCGTGATCCCCTCGGTGCTCCCCTTCGTCTTCGCCGGGGTCAGGCTCTCGTTCTCACTGGCCTGGAAAGTGGGGACTCTCACCGAGGTCTTCGGGTCGTCGAAAGGGATCGGGTTCCAGATAAGACGCAACTATCAACTGTTCAACATGCCAGGCGTCATCGCCTGGGTCCTCCTCTTCGTCCTGTTCATGCTGCTCATCGAGCGGTTCATCCTGGTGCGCCTGGAGCGACGTCTGTTCAGGTGGCGTCAGTGGGAGCGTGAGGCATGACCGCGGCACCGGTCGCCCTGCCCGAGGCTCCCGCCCCCCAAGGGGGGCTCCGACGCTGGCTGGCCTCACCGGTCGGCGCCCAGATCACAGCCGCCGTGGTGTTCATCGGCGCCTGGCAGCTGCTCACAGTCATCGCCCCGCGGGTCCCCGGGCCGGCCGTCGTCGCCAATTTCCTCTTTGTCGAGATCACCGGCGGCCCCCATGGGGGAATCGTCCGGGGCCAGTTCTTCGAGCACTTCGCCGTGACCTTGCAGCGCTTCTCGCTCGGGCTCTTCTTCGGTTTCATCAGCGGACTTCTGGTGGGGATCCTGATCGGATCGTCGAGCCTGGCCCGAGCCTTGCTCAGCGACACGGTGCTTGTCCTGCTCACCATGCCAGCGTTTGTCTGGGCCTTCCTCACCACGATGTGGTTCGGGATCACCTGGCAGGCTCCGGTCCTGACGGTTGCGTTCAGCGCCTTTCCGTTCGTCGCCATCAACGTGGCTCAAGGGGTGCGCGCCATCGCCCCCGAGCTGCGAAACATGTCGACCGCATTCGAGGTGGGGAAATGGAAGCAGTTCCGTCATCTCACCGTGCCTGCGGTCGCCGGCTACATCTTCGCCGGCCTGCGCTTCGCCATCATCATCGGGTGGAATGGCATCCTCCTCTCCGAATGGTTCAGCGGTCAGGCAGGAGTGGGATTCCGCACCCGCTACTGGTTCGACGCCAACCGGTACCGAGGCTTCGTCGGCTGGGTGATCGTCTTCATCGTCTTCATCGTGCTCGTCGACCGGGTGATCCTGAACCGCCTCCAGGCCCGCGCCTTCCGGTGGAGGGACCAGAAGGAGGTCGACTTCATCGAGATCGAAGAGGAACAGGTAGGTCTATGACATGGCACAGGTAGTCATCAAGCGTCTGACGAAGACGTTCCCTCCGCCGACCAAGGGAGGTGACCCGGTCGTGGCCATCGGCGACATCTCGCTCGAGGTCGAAGGAAATGTCTTCGCCTCGATCGTGGGGCCCTCCGGCTGTGGCAAGAGCACCCTGCTCAACATCCTGTCTGGTGTCGAGACGCCGACCAGCGGCACCGTCTCCGTAACAGAGAGTGGGCGCCCCGCCCATCTCGGCTATGTGTTCCAGGATGCCCGCCTCCTTCCCTGGCGGACCGTCATGGACAACATGCTCTACGTGAGAGACGACGGGGAAGCAGGCGAGACCAGGGCCACCCGATATCTCGACATGGTCGGGCTGAGCCACACCCATGACATGTTCCCTGGTCAGCTTTCGGGTGGCATGCAGCAACGGGTCGGTATCGCCCGAGCCTTCTCGGTCGAGCCCGATCTGCTGCTCATGGACGAGCCGTTCAGCCATCTGGACGCCATAACCGCCCGATCGTTGCGTGACCATCTGCAGGAACTGTGGTCGGCAACGCGCAAGACGGTCCTCTTCGTCACCCACGATGTGGTCGAGGCGGTCCAGCTATCCGATCGGATCATCGTCCTCGCCCCCGGGGGCCGCATCTTCGATGACATCACCATCGATCTCCCCCACCCCAGGCGGGCCACCGATCCCAAGGTCGCCACCCTCCAGGCCGAGATCCTGGGCCGGTTCGAGGAGATGCACCCGGCCCCTGCCCCGGCCTGACGCATCGCCTCGGTATCGGTAAAGGGGTGGATCACTCCACGATGGCGACGGCGCGGGTAGGGCCGCCGTGGGCCCCGACCACCTTGAGGGGGAAGCCGACGAAGATGAAGCGCTTGCCCACCACCTCGGTGAGCACCAGGTTCTCGTAGTGGGTCTTCCTCTGGTGACGGCACATGAGATGGACCGGGTATTCGGTCGACATCGGGTTGTCCGGCGTCGGCGAGTCGACTCCGAACGTGGTGATCCCCTTGTCCAGGATCCAGTCACATGCCGACTCGCCCAGCCCTGCGAAGTCGGTCAGATACTCGGGCTTGTCGTGATGACGGTCGAACGTGGCGGTGTAGAAGAAGCAATGGTCGCCGGCCACTAGCTCGAGCCCGGATGCTTCCAGCGCGGCGTCGAGGTCGGCGGCCGTGATGTCTGTGCGGGGTGGTGTCCCCGAGACGTCGAGACAAACCGCCGGCCCATAGAACAGACCCAGGTCCATCTGCTCGATCGTCGGCGCCGACGGGTCGGGATCGAGATGGCTGAACGAGTCGACGTGGGTGGGCCCGTTGTCGTTGAGCATGAACCCCCATGTCTGGAAGGAGAACTCGGACGTGAATCGAGGGCTGGTCTCCTCGTGGGTCACGTGCTGGAAGGTCACCGTCTTCAGGTGGCCCGGATATACCTTCATCCCCTCATAGATCGGTTGGGACAGGTCGACCAATCGGCTCATCGCTCTCCTTTGCTCAATACATCACCACCCCGGAGTTGACGTTGATGTCGGCGCCGGTGATCCCGGCGGCGGCCTCCGATGTGAGGAAGCCGACCGTCCTGGCCACGTCGCCGGGATCGGTGAGCCGCCCCATCGGGGACTCGCTCTCGAACTCCCGGCGGACTTCCTCGACGTCGATGCCCCGCGCCTCGGACTGGGCCCGCATCACCCATTCGATGCGCGGGCCGGAGACGAAGCCGGGCGATATCAAGTTGACTCGGATCCCGTGCTCGCCGGCCTCGATGGCGAGTGTCCTGGTCAGACCGATGAGAGCGGTCTTGGTGGTGGTATAGGCAGACCGCCCGTAGAGGGGGCGCTTCCCGCTGATCGATCCGACGATGACAATCGAGCCCGCGCCCTGCCCGATCATCACGGGGATGACCGCCCTGGTGACTTCGAACACGCCGAACACGTTGACTTGGAAGGTCGACCGCCACTCGTCGGCGTCGACCTCCCAAAGCGTGCCACTCGGGCCGCCCACCCCGCTGTTGTTGACCAGGTTGTCGATCCGCCCCAGGTCTCGGGTGACCCCGGACACCATGTCGGCGATGGAGGCCCGATCCGTCACGTCCGTCTCCATCACCAGGTGCCGCCCACCCGCCTCCTCGATCGCTGCCCCCGTCTCCTTCAGACCCTCGATGTTGCGCGCGGCGAGCACCATGACGTCACCCCTGGCCGCGAGCTCCAGTGCGATGACCCTCCCGATGCCCTGGCTGGCCCCGGTCACGATGCTCACCGGCGGCTCAGGCATCGTCGACATCCAGGACGTCGGGGAAGAACTCCGGATTGAGCCTGAGCCGGGCGCTGATGGCGTGACCGGCCATCAGCTCGGCGTCGGCCACCACAGCAGCGGGCTCCGCCACCTGCTTCGACCCCTCGGGCGCACAACGTTGGGTAGTCACCGTCTTGAGGAACTTCCCCACCCACAACCCCCCGGTGTATCGGGCCGCACGTTTGGTGGGAAGGGTGTGGTTGGTGCCGATGGCCTTGTCCGAGTAGGCGACGGTGGCGTGGGTCCCGATGAACAAGCTCCCGAAGTTGGAGAGTCGTCCGACGAACCAGTCCGGGTCCCGGGTCTGGACCTCCAGATGCTCCGGTGCGATCTCGTCGGCGACCCGCAGCATGTCATCGTCGTCGTCACACAAGATCACGGCCCCGAAGTCGCGCCAGGCGGCCCCGGCGACCTCGGCGGTGGGCCAGCGCTCCAGCCACCATTGGACCTGGTCGATGGTGGCCCGCCCCAGGCTCTCGCTGGTGGTGGCGAGGATCGCCGGCGACGTCGGACCGTGCTCGGCCTGGCCGAGGAGGTCGCAGGCCACCACCGATGGGTCTGCGGTCTCGTCGGCGATGATCATTATCTCGGTGGGCCCGGCGAGGAGGTCTATCCCCACCTTGCCGAACAGCTGTCTCTTGGCCTCGGCGACATATGCGTTGCCCGGGCCGACGATCATGTCCACCGGATCCGAGCCCTCCAGCCCGAAGGCCATGCCGGCGAGGGCCTGGACCCCTCCGACACAGAAGATCTCATCTGCGCCGCACTCGGCCATCGCCCATAGCTGGGGGCGATGCATGCCACGCTCGTCGCGGGGCGGCGCGGCGGCTATCACCCGCGGCACCCCGGCGACCCTGGCGGTGGCCACCGTCATCACCACCGAGGCAATCAACGGATACATGCCGCCAGGCGAATATGCGCCGACCGATCCGACCGGAATATGACGCTGGCCCAGGATCACACCGGGGAGGGTCTCGGTCTCGAAATCGACCAGGGTGTCACGCTGCAGGCGGGCGAAGTTGGTCACCTGCTCGATCAAGAATCGGGCTGACTCCTCGACCCCGGTCTCCATCTCCTCGTAGGCCGCCTCGATCTCGGCCGACCCCACCCGAAAGGAGGGTGGATCCCATCCGTCCAGACGCTTCGAGTGGCGGCGCACGGCCTCGGTGCCCTCCCGTTCGACTTCGGAGATGATCGACGAGACGGTCTCCGCCACCTCCCTGGTGAGCTCCTCAGGTGTGGGGATCGGTTCCTTGAGGTAGTGGAAGACGCCGCTCACGACGCCGGATTCTATATGTTGCACGATGCGCCCAGGCGGGTACGCGATAGGCTCGCCTCGAGCCGACAAAGGGGTGACGATGCTGGGCTGGTTGGACGACATAGCGCAGGCGACGCTCGACAACTCGACGTTCCGCACCGTTCTCTTCACCGGGCAGCACGCCCAACTCACCGTCATGGCACTCCATCCCGGAGAGGAGATCGGCTGGGAGACCCACGAAGACCGGGACCAGTTCCTCCGGCTCGAGCAGGGCAGGGCCAGGGTCGAGTTCGGTCGGAGCGGCGAATCAGTGGACGAGACCCACGAGGTGGAGGACGGCTGGGCGGTGATCGTCCCTGCCGGGGTCTGGCACAACCTGGTCAACATCGGCGAAGACGAGGTCAAGCTCTACTCGCTGTACTCACCCCCGGAGCATCCCGACGGTACGGTGCACAGGACCAAGGCGGAGGCCGACGCCTCCGAGCACTGACGTCGCCTAGCGGGGAGGCGACAGATAGGGTCAGAAGAGCCCTTTGGTGCCGCCGCCGTCCACCGAGATCGAGGTCCCCTGGATGTGACGTGCTCGGGGAAGACAGAGGAAGACGGCCAGCTCGGCGACGTCCTCGGTCCTACCCAACCTCCGGATCCCCTGACGTTGGATGGTCTCGGCCAGCATCTCCTCCGGTGTCTTCCCCTGGGCGGCGGCCTGATCCGCCATCATCTCGGTGAGACGCTCCGTCTGCACCTGACCGGGATGGATCGTGTTGACGTTCACATCGTCGACAAGGCCCTGCCCGGCAAGCGCCTTGCTGAAGTTGGCCAGGGCGGAGTTGACCGCTCCACCGATGGCGAAGTTGGGGTTCGGGGTCCGGGCCATGCCGCCGACGATGTTGATCACGGAGCCATGGGTGGCAACCAGCTGAGGCCAGAAGAGACGGGACAACCGGACAGCGCCGAAGAATTTCAGGTCGAAGCCTTCCTGCCAGGTCTGGTCGGAGAGTTCGACGAAAGGGCCGCTCTTGGTGGCCCCCGCACAGTTGACCAGGATGTCGATGTGGTCGAAGGCCTCCGTCGCCTGCCGATGCAAGAGCTCGCAGCCGTCGAGAGTGGAGAGGTCGGCGGCTACCGGCTCTGCCCGCCTCCCGGTGGCCTCGGCGATCTCAGTGGCCGTCTTCTCCAGGGTCTGCGCGGTCCGGGCCGAGATCACCAGATCGGCGCCTTCCTCGGCCAGACGCCGGGCTATGGCTTTCCCGATTCCCCGGCTCCCGCCCGTGACCACCGCGACCTTGCCCTCGAGTTCCACGATCCCTCCTGCGCTCGCTCAGGATGGGCAGGCTAACCATCCCTGCGATCCGGCCATGATGTGGGTGGTCCTCGAGGTCTCATCGTCGGTGCCACCGAGGCAGGCGATGGCATCGGCCCGAACCGATCTCCAGAACCGCGCCGCCTCGCTACGTGAAGAAATCGGGGCGGGGATGGGGCGCGACCTGCTCACGGAAGTCGACGATGAGCTCCTCCACCGTCAACTCGTCCGGCACCGACACCGACCGGGCGAACTGCCAGAGGAGATAGGGATTGGAGCCCATGGCGTACAACGCCCCGTAATCCCGGCGTTTCAAGGCTTGACGCTCATGCGACTCGAGAGTCCCCACCGCAGGCTCCCAGTCGTCGACGAACCTCTCCGGGCTCTCCTTGAAGGCGGCCAGCGTCGAATCGTCCTGGTCGACCTCCCACATGATCCTGTTGACCAAATAGCGGCTCATCTGGTCTTCCACTCGAAGAAGGGCAGGTTGCCGAACCTCGTGGGAACGGCCTCGGCCGCTTCTGCCGGGCGCCCACCGGCTACCGCCATGCATGCGATGAAGTTGAGGAATTGGAACGTCTCGTTCCCCACCTCGAGGAGATCTCCGAAGCGGGCCCCAGCCACGGCCTGATCGATCTCGCCCCGGGTGACCCAGGACACGGCGCGGGCATCGAACTCGGGGTCGGGGCTGGTACCGAGGAACTGGCGGGGGCCACCGAGCTCGAGGGCGAGATGACCGCTCCCCACCACGAGCACGCGCCGCGAGTCGGGGAATCTCTCGATAGACCGGGCCAGATAGGAGCCGAGGCGGGCAAAGCGCCGTGCCGTCGGGATGGGCGGGGCGTTGCAGTTGGTGAAGACGGGCACAAGTGGGAGGTTCAGGGCCGGGTTGAGCAGGAGGAGAGGGACCAGGAAGGAATGGTCCAGCTTGGGCTCGTCGCTGAATGAGAAGTCGATCTCATCGCTCAGATCTTCGCCGCCGAGCAGGTGGGAGGCGAGACGGTGATCGCCCGCCACGACTGCAGGCTCCAGGCCGAAGACTCTTCTCTCACTGGGGAAGCCGGCTCGCATCTCGTGGGCCTTCCCGATCATGAACGCCGGCATGTTGTCGGTCATCGTCATGTGGAAATGATCTGAGGCGATCATCACCAGCACCTCAGGGGCGAGATCGACGACACGGGCCCGGAGACGCTCGAAGCCCTCGGCGACCGACTCGAGACCGGTGCCGGGACCACGATGCAAGGCAGACCACATCAACGGGTTGTGGCTCACCCCGAGGACCCCGACGATCTCCGCCATCGGGGGACAGTAACCCTCGTGGGGACCGCATATCATCAAAGGGTGGCCGACACGACCATCGATGCGGTGGAGACGACGGCTCTCCGTTTCCCACTGTCGACGCCTATCACCACCGCTCTCTCCACATATACCCACGTCGATGCGACGGCGGTCACCGTGCGCACCGACGGCGGCCTGACCGGTTTCGGCATCACCGCCGGGCTCGGTGGGATGGCCGGCGTCGCCATCAAGCCGTACATCGACTCCGAGCTCGCCTCGGTCATCGTGGGCATGGATGCCCTGGCGCCCGCCCGGATATGGGAGAGGATGTGGAGCCCGAACAAGCCGAGGATGCGGGCCGGGATCGGGGTCTGGGCTCTCTCGGCGGTGGACATCGCCTGCTGGGACCTGATGGGCAAGGCCGCGGGGCTCCCCCTTCACCGGCTTCTCGGCGGGTTCGAGACAGACGTCCCTGTCTACGGGAGCGGTGGCTGGCACAGTCTCGACGACGACGACCTCGTGGCCGAATGCCAGGACTTCGCCAAGCAGGGGATCGGCGCCTACAAGTACAAGATCGGAAGTCGGCGGGACCGGGAGCGGACCGGGTTGCTCCGCAGGGAGATGGGAGACGAATTCACCCTCTTCGCCGATGCCAACCAGCGATTCACTGTGACCGAGGCGCTGGAGACGGCGCGCATGCTGGCCGACTACGGAATCTCTTGGATCGAGGAACCGGTCCTGGCTGACAGCAGCGACGACCTCGCCGAGGTCGCTGCCACTTCGCCGGTGCCGGTGGCTACCGGCGAGAACGTCTACTTCGGCTGGGGGTTCCGGGAGATCTGCGACCGGCGCGCAGCCGCCTATCTCCAGCCCGACGTGGGGCGATGCGGCGGGATCAGCGAGTTCACCAAGGTCGCCCACCTCGCCGAGTCATACAACCTCGCCCTGAGCAGCCATCTCTGGCATGAGCTCTCCATCAGCCTGGTCGGCGCCAGCCGTGCCGGTTTCATGGTCGAGTATGCCGAGCTCATCCCGCCGGATGCCCTGACCCGGCCCTTCGAGGTGGTCGAGGGAAGTATCGAGGTGCCCGACGTCCCTGGCCACGGTGTGGAGCTCACCCCCGAAGCCATGACCCGCTTTGCGGTGTAGGGGACATCGTGCGCATCGAGAGGATGGAGATCCACCCGATCACGATGACGCTCCGCACCCCGATCCCGATGTCGAACGGAGTGATAGAGCGCACCGGGAATGTGTTGGTGAAGCTGGTCACCGATGACGGGATGACCGGGTGGGGTGAGGGGGTAGAGGCACCGGCACTGACCCGCCAAGAACAGGCCGACATCGTCGCCGACCTCGAGCAGCTGACCCCGCTGGTGATCGGAGCCGACCCGATGCGACGATCAGCTCTGTGGAATGCGATGACCGGGGTCATGCCGAAGGCAAAGACCGCCATCGGTGCGATCGACATCGCCGCCCACGATCTCGCCGGGAAGGCCCTCGGTGTGCCGGCCCACCAGCTCCTAGGCGGCCGGGTCAGAGACACGGTGCCCGCCCTGACTCTGGTGGGAAGTGGCGATCCGTCGTCGGATGCGGACAAGCTGACTGCGAGGTATGACGAGGGCTACCGCTGGTTCAAGATAAAGCTCGGCATGGCCGACGCGGAGTCAGAGATGGCCACCTTGGCCAGTGCGTCGGAGCTGGTCGGAGACGACGGGGTGGTCTGTGGCGATGTGAACGAGGGCTGGGACGAGGAGACTGCGCGGGGCTTCCTGCGACGGGTCGACGGGATGCGGGTCCGATTCATCGAACAGCCCGTCCCTCGCTCTGATCGCGACGCCCTGTTGAGGCTGGCCGCCGGCTCGCCGGTGGCGTTGTGCGCCGACGAGAGCGCCGGCAGCTTGGCCGCGGTCGCCGAGTTCGCCGGTACCGAGGTGGGAGGAGTGAGCCTCAAGCTGATCAAACATGGCGGGATGACGGGGGTGATGAGGGGTGCGGCGATCTGTGCCGTCACCGGTCTCGAGATAAACCTGGCCGGGAAGGTGATCGAGTCGAGCGTTTCGGCTGCGGCCAACCTCCACTGCGCCGCCGCGATGGACAGGATCGCCTATGGGTGCAGCCCGGCCAACCAAGGTGTCGTACTGGACGTCACCGAATCTCCGATCACCCCAAACCATGGCACGTTCAACATCCCCACCACTCCCGGGCTCGGCGTGGAGGTTGACGAGGACCAGGTGCGGCGACTGCACTCCTGATACGGACTTCAAGGATGGTGACGACGCAGGACGTCTTGGGTCAGTCCCTCCGTGCCACTCCATCCGGACGCAGCTCGACGCCGAGCGCGGCGCGGCACATCGCAGAGATCGATTTGGCGGCATCTTCGGCCTCTTCAAGGTCGACAAAGAGGCCGAAGCATCCGGAACCCGACCCCGTCATGGCCACCGGCACTCCCCAGTTGGAGCGGAGGTCGGCCATGAAATCGGACAGGGTCGGCTCGATGTCGATGGCGGCCCGGGTGAGATCGTTGCGAACCGGGATCCCTTCCCGAAGGGCGGGTGGAAGACGCCGTCCATCGATCACCTCGCCCACCGGTCCTTCCATCAGATCCCAGCGTCTGTAGACCTCGACAGTCGACATCTCGAAGGGAGGGACGGCAACCGCCACAGCGAAGCCCGACAACGGAGGCTTCATCGGCTCCACCACCTCGCCGATCCCGGTCACCATCAGGGTCCCCCCAACCAGGAAAAGGGCGACGTCGGCCCCTACCGTTGGAGCGGCCGCGCCGGGGGAAAACTCGGGCAGACTCCCTGCCTCGGCTGCGGCCAGGAGTGTTGCCGCCGCGTTGGAGCTGCCCCCACCCAGCCCGGCACCGGTGGGGATCTGTTTGTCGAGGCGAATCTCGAGACGGGGGACCGCGCCCTGGCTCCGGATTGCTCGCATCGCCCGAACCACCAGGTTGTCGTCGGGATCGATGTCTTCGCCTTCGATGACTACCGAGTCCTCCTCCGCCTCCTCAACCACCAGCACGTCGATCCACTCGATGGTCTGCACCAGGGATTCGATTGGGTGAAAGCCATCAGGACGAGGAGGCTGCACCAGCAGCGATAGATTCAGCTTGGCAGGCGACTCGTAGACGGTCACGCCCGGGCCAGCGCCAGGTAGTCGTCTGGTGCGAGATCCTCCGCTCTCGACGTGGGATCGATCCCGATGCTCTCCAAGACAGCATTCGGATCATCCAGCACCGCCGCCAGCGATCCGCGCAGCATCTTGCGTCTCTGGTTGAAGGCGGCGGCCGCAATCTGAACGGCGCGCTCGGACTCGGCTGGTGCGGGGAGACGGTCGAGGACGATCACCGCGGACTCGACGTTCGGGGCGGGGTAGAACACCTGGGCGGGGACCCGGAACGCGAGGAGGGCCCGGGCGTAGATCGTCACGGTCACCGAGGGAAGGCCGTACTGCCTGCTCCCCGGCCTCGCCACCAGACGCTCTGCCACCTCCCTCTGGACCATCACCACGAATCGCTCGATCTGCGGCACGCGACGCAGGGCGTCCATGAGGAGGGGCGTCCCCACGTTGTAGGGGAGGTTTGCCACCATCACCCAGCGACCGGTGGCCAACTCGGCTGCCAGGTCGACATCGGTGACGTCGAGGGATCGGATCTCGACGGGGAGCCCTCTGGTGACCTCCTCGAGGACCGGGAGGAGCCCTGCGTCCACCTCATAAGCGACCACCCGGGCCCCGGTGGCGGCCAGGGCACGGGTCAGGGTTCCCGTCCCGGCGCCGACCTCGATCACCTGATCTCCAGCCTCGACCCCGGAGAGATCGACGATCTTGCGGGTGATGTTTGCGTCGGCCAGGAAGTGTTGACCAAGGCGCCTCGACGGGGAAAGACCGTGGCGGGAAAGCAGCCCGGCAATCTCGGAGCGGGTCTGGGCGGTCATGACAGGGTCCCCCCTCCCCCGGCTTCAGCGCTTTGTCCCCCGTCCGGGG
This sequence comes from Acidimicrobiia bacterium, assembly GCA_025937235.1. Classification (GTDB taxonomy): domain Bacteria; phylum Actinomycetota; class Acidimicrobiia; order Spongiisociales; family ZC4RG35; genus JARDZU01. The sequence goes on along the minus strand of JAICRU010000003.1, from coordinate 41,690 downwards.
GGAGAAACACACGGGCGGCATTGCTGGTGGTCACCTCGGCCACCTCCTCCACGCCCATGCCCCAGACCTGGCCCAGCGCCGCCCCGACCAACGCCACCCAGGCCGGCTCGTTGGGCTTTCCTCGATGCGGTGGTGGGGCCAGATAGGGGGTGTCGGTCTCGACGAGCGCGCGTTCTGGTGGCACCTCGGCAGCCCCCAGTCTGACGGTGTCCCCGGTCTCGAACGCCACCGGGCCGGCAAAGGAGAAGGTCACACCGAGGTCGAGATACCGACGGGTCCACTTCGGACCACCCGTCCAGCAATGCATGACGGTCTGTCGCCCAACCCCGGATTCCTCGAGAAGCCCGATGACGTCGGCAAAGGCATCCCTGCAGTGGACGATGATCGGCTTGCCCAGTTCGGAGGCCAGCTTGATCTGCCGACGAAAAGACCGGATCTGCTCTGCACGCGGGGAAAGCGTGCGATAGAAGTCGAGGCCGGTCTCACCGATGGCGGCCGCCCCGGCGGCGAGCTCGGCGATGGAATCTCCTTGAGACGGCCAGCTCTCCGCCTCGTGCGGGTGGAGGCCGGCGGATGCAAGAACCTTGCCCGGATAGGCGGCAGCGAGCAAGGCCGCCTCACGCGAGCTATCGAGGTCGACCCCGGGAACGACCACCCAGTCGACGTTGGCCGCCCTTTCCAGCAGGACCTCTGGCTGTCGCTCATCGAGCTGGAGATGACAGTGTGTGTCGACCCAGCGCATGGCCGGGACGGTACCCGGCGCACCGTCGTCGTCCGCGTGGGTAGGCTCGCCCCAGGGAGGCTGAACATCCATGGACTCTGGTATCGCTCGCAAGATCGACGACCTGGGACGAATCGTCATTCCGGCCGAGACCAGGAGGCTGTTCAATATTCGCGAGGGCGATCACCTTTTCATCGCAGTCGAAGGAGGGTCGATCGTCCTCCGCAAGCTGACCGACACGTGCACCTTCTGCGGATCCGAGACCAACGTGACCCAGTTCAAGGGGAAGGGGATCTGCACCAGCTGCCGGACTCAGCTGGGATCCTGACCTCTGATCAGAGACTCATAGATCTCACGACGCGATACCCCGGTCGACATCGCCACCCTCCTGGCCGCCTCAGAGGGAGTCGCCCCATCCGCAACCAGTCCCCGAGCCTCATCCACAGCAGCGACGGCTGAGACCGGCTCGGTCGTCCCGGGGCCGACCACTACGGTCAGTTCGCCCTTGATGTCTCGGCCGGCCCAGTGCTCGATCGCTTCTCCAATTCCGCCGGTCCATACCTCCTCGTGGAGCTTGGTCAGCTCACGTATGACGGCGAGGGGTCGATCCGGTCCGGTGACGCGCCGGATCGACTCGAGGTCGCCGACCAGACGATGCGGGCTCACGAAGAGCACGACAGGGCGATCCTCCGCCGCCATCCGGGACAGGCGCTCGGCACGCTCTCTGCCCTTTCGGGGCAGGAACCCCTCGAAGACGAAGCGGTCGCCACCAAAGCCGGCTAGGGCGATCGCGGCCACGACGGCCGACGGGCCCGGGACGACCGTCACCGCATGGCCCATCTCACGAGCCTGGCTCACGGCTCTCCCACCGGGGTCGGAGATGGTGGGCATGCCGGCGTCGCTCACGATCGCAACGGTCAGTCCCCGATCCAGATCCGACATGAGGTCGGCGGTGCGGGACGCCTCGTTTCCGGCGAACAGCGAGCGCACCGGTGGGGATGCCCCGATGTGCCTGAGGAGGATGGCGATACGTCTCGTGTCCTCGGCATAGACCACGTCGACGGTCCCCAGCGTCTCCCTCAATCGGTCCGAGACGTCGGCCAGGTTGCCGATGGGCGTGGCGCAGAGCACGAGCACCCCTTCAGGCATGGGTCAGCTCGACCCGGTCTCCCAGGGCCGGCAACACTCCACCGGCCGGCGTCTCGATGATCATCCGGGCGCCTGGCATCACGATGATGCGGTTTGGCTCGAGCCTGCTCGTCGAGATGACGCGCATCGCCGCGTCGAGGCCGACGATGTCGAGAGCTTGACGCCGACCAAAGCCATGCACGGTGGACACCGGAAGGACCACGGTGGATCCATCGGGCACACGCCACACCCCGAGCAACCGGTCGGTGAAGGTCCGTGCGAAGTAGGCCATCGCCCCCCATTCCCCCGTGGAGAGCGCGACACGTTGCATGAGGGCGAAACTAGGTGATCGGCTGGCCAGGGAGAAGGGTCAGCCGGCGACCGAGGCCAGGATCGACTCGCCGATAGGAGGCTGGTCGGCCGCGATGAAAGCGAGGCGCCCGTTGATGACCTCGACCCACACGTAGTCCTCCTCGGCGACGGCGGTGAGCGCATAGTCGAGCAGAGCCGCCCGGAGCTCCTCGGTATCACGGTCGGTGTCACCCTCGAAGAGGATCAGCAGTGCTGCGTTCTGGCCATCGAACCACTGTGCGTAGTAGTCGCCACCCCAACCATCGGCGGCGTCCACCCCCACTTCTTCCCCGAGTACCTGGTCGAGCATGATCCTGAAGCCGAACTCACCCCACACCGACTCACGCTCCAGCTCATACCCGGGAACGGACGGCGCGCTTGCCTCGAAGGGAAGGGGTAGGTCCCGCTCGTAGTCACTCGGGGTGATGATCTGCTCGGTCGATCCGGGCAAGACAGGCATCTCGGCGTAGGCGTCGTTGATCGTGGTCCACTGATCACGTAGGTAGTGCTCCTGGACCCAGGCGAGGCCGGAGTCATAGGGGAAGATGAGCGAGTCCTGGATGAAGGCGGGCGATGAGTCGAGGGCGGTGGTGTCGATGTCCAGGGCCTCGGCGAAGAACTCGCCGAGCTCATCCCGGCCCAGGGTCTGCAGGTAGAGCAGTTCGGACATGCTGGCGTCCCCCTCGATCAACGCCTGATAGGCGGTGGCCTCGTCGAGACGATCTTCGTCGAGCATCGTCGTGTACTCGGCATGAAAGTGGAGCTGCTCGTCGGTGAGGGCATGGGTCAGCTCGTGCACCATCGTCGCCCGTTGCACCACGCTGAACCCTTCCTCACGCATCGGGACCACCAGCTCGCCCGTGTCCCCGTCGTAATAGCCGGCGACCTGCTCCCCGTAGAGCTCGGTGAGCAGCGCCTGAAGGTTCACTTCGGCGTCGAGCAGTCCGAGCAGCTTGTAGAGGGCCTCATCGGCCGGGAAGTCCTCGGCTTCCTCCTCGATCTGCTGTCTGACTCTCTCTTCGAGCTCCTCGTCACTCACGATGACGATGGTTGGCGGCTCCTGGAATCGCAGCTCCCTGATTTCCTCCGTGGCGCGGACGAGCGATAGAAGCTCGTCCTGCACCGGCGCGGGCAGCGCCTCGATCCCGGGCAGTTCCTCCCAGGTGGGCTCCGGAAGCGTGGTGGTCGTGCCGGCCGTGGTGGTGCTGGTCGTCCCATCAGGAGAACCGGTGGTGGCTGTCGGCCCGGTTGACGAGGTCGTGTCCGCAGAATCGGGCGTGCAGGCAGCCAGGACAAGGGCACACGCGACAACAAGGGCGAGACGGCGGGTCACGTCGGTCAGATTATCGGCGCCCGATGGCTAGGACGTGAGTGGCCTTGCGCCCCACAGACGTTGGGTACCCTCGCCCGAGATGGTGGAAAGGAGGTGATCATGAAGCGGAGCTACGCACGGCTCACCCAGCCACTGGTGCGGGAGAACGACGCCCTTCGCCCGGCGACGATGACCGAGGCAGTGGAGCGGGTCGCCACCGGCCTCGCCCCATACCGCGGCGACGCCTTCGGGCTGTTCAGCTGCTCGAAGGGGACCAACGAGATGAACTACATGGCTCAGAAGTTCTCCCGTGCGGTCATGGCGAGCAACAACATCGACAGCTGCAACCGCACTTGACACGCTCCCTCTGTCGCCGGTCTGGCGACTGTGTTCGGAGCGGGCGGCGGGACTAGCTCCTATCGAGAGATGGAAGACACAGACCTCATCGTCATGTGGGGCTCGAACGCGCGCGAAGCCCACCCTATCTTCTTCCACCACGTCCTCAAGGCCTTGAACAACGGCGCCCGCATGTTCGCCGTCGATCCACGGCGGACCTCCTCCGCTCGCTGGGCCGACGTCTGGCTCGGCATCGATGTCGGTTCCGACATAGCGCTCTCCAACACCTTGGCCCGGGAGATCATCCATGCCGGCCTCCACCATCGAGAGTTCATAACCCACGCCACCACCGGCTTCGACGAATACGCCGAGTCGGTCGAGCCGTGGACCCTCCAGCGTGGTGAGGAGGTCACCGGGGTCCCAAGAGATGCAATCAGACAGCTCGCACATGAGTACGGCGGCGCGCCAACGGCTCAACTGTGCTGGACGTTGGGCATCACCGAGCACCACAACGCGACCGACAACGTCCTGGCCCTGATCAATCTGGCTCTGCTCACCGGGCACGTGGGCCGCTACGGCTCAGGGTTGGTCCCCCTGCGCGGTCAGAACAACGTCCAGGGCGGCGGGGACATGGGTGCCCTGCCCAACCGCCTGCCCTGTTTCCACGACGTGGCCGATGCGGAGCTTCGGGGCAAGTTCGAGGAGGTCTGGGGCTGTTCCATCCCGGGAGAGCCCGGCAAGCACATCAGCCTGATGCACGAGGCCATGGACGCGGGCGAGCTCCGCGCCCTGTACGTGATCGGAGAGAACCCCCTCCAATCGGAGGCCGACGCTCGGGCGATGCAACGTCGGCTCAGCGGTCTCGATTTCATGGTCGTCCAGGACCTGTTCCTCACCGCCACCGCCGAGCTGGCCGATGTCGTCCTCCCCGCCGCCGGCTGGGGTGAGGTCGATGGGACCTTCACCTCCAGCGAGCGCAGGGTGCAGCGCGTCCGCAAGGCAATCGACCCGCCCGGCGATGCCAGGGACGACATCGAATGGATATCACTCGTGGCACGAGCATTGGGCCACGACTGGCCCACCCCCAGTGCGGAGGAGGTGTGGAACGAGGTGCGAAGCCTCTCCTGGATGCACGAGGGGATGACGTACGAGCGGCTCGACGAACACGGTGGATTGCAGTGGCCCTGCCCCAGCGTGGACCACCCTGGAACACTCTTCCTCCACGGACGGCTCTGGGAGGAGGACACCGGGCCCAAGGCTCGCTTCTCCGTGGTCGAATGGTTCCCCCCGGTCGACGCGCTGAGCGCGGAGTTCCCGCTGCGACTCACCACCGGGCGTCGGCTCGACTCTTACAACACCGGAGTACAGAGCGGGCGTTACCCGTCTCCACGGCGCATCCACGGCGTGCTCGACCTCTCCCCGGAGGATGCAGGCGAGATCGGGGTCGCCGAAGGCGAAACGGTCAAGGTGGTGTCCCGGCGTGGGAGTCTCGAGGCACCGGTCCGGATCGACCGCTCGTTGCGGCCCGGTCTCGCCTTCATGGCAGTTCACTTCCCCGACGACACCGACGTCAACCAGCTCACCATCGACGCCTGGGACCCGAAATCGGGCACCGCGGAGTTCAAGGCGACCGCAGTCCGCATCGAGAGCCAGGTCGGTGCCCCAACCGGCAGTGTTCGGCGCGGGCAAGGTCACCGGTCAGGGCACACCTGATGGATCTCCGCTACCTCCTCGACAGGCCAACCGCCGCGGAGCGCGCCGCCGTCGACGAGGTGCTCGGACCGCCTCCTTCGGGATGGGATGGGGGCGAGTTCACACATCTCGACGGCCACGTCGCCCACGGTGGCCACGAGGCCCGGGCCCGACGTCATCTCCTTCTCCCCGCTCTCCACGCAGTCCAAGATGCAGTCGGGTCTGTGAGCAAGGGAGCCCTCGGTTACATATCCGAGCGTCTCACGGTGCCCCCGGCCGAGGCCTACGGGGTCGCCACCTTCTACGCACTGATCGACACCCGGCCCCGACCGGCGACTCTCCTCCACGTCTGTGACGACATCGTCTGCTCCCGGTATGGGGCGGACGAGCTGAAACAGTCGATCGCGGCCGAGCTCGGGCCCTCTGGGGGCGACGAATCGGGTGTGGGATGGTTGCCCAGCCCCTGTCTGGGCCAATGTGACCGGGCGCCCGCCGTCATGACCCATCGGGCGGGTGTCGGATACCACAACATCGCACCGGCTCAACCCGCCATGCTCAGCGACCTCCAGGTCGACGAGCTTCCTGCCGGGCCCATCCACCAGGACCGTTCCACCCTCACCCTCCTCCGCCGCATCGGGGTGGTCGACCCGGGAAGCCTCGATGCCTATCGGGCCAACGGCGGATATGAGGGCTTGACACGGGCGATCACGTTGGGCCCGCGCGGAGTGATCGAAGCCATGGACATCTCAGGTCTTCGCGGCCGCGGGGGCGCCGCCTTCCCCATCGGTCTCAAGTGGCGCGGGGTCGCCGATGCGGACGGTGAGGACAAGTACATCATCGCCAATGGTGACGAATCGGAGCCAGGCACCTTCAAGGACCGAATCCTCATGGAAGGCGATCCGTTCGCCATAGTCGAGGCGATGACGATCGCCGGGTTCGCCACCGGGGCCACCAAGGGCTTTGTCTATGTGAGAGGCGAGTATCCGGTGGCCGAGCGTCGGCTCACCGAGGCCGTGAGCCAGGCGACCCAGGCCGGTCTGCTCGGGTCCGACGTGGCGGGTGCCGGCTTCGTGTTCGACATCGAGATCCGCCGTGGAGCGGGCGCCTACATCTGTGGCGAGGAGACCGCCCTCTTCGCCTCGATCGAGGGCCTGCGTGGCGAGCCGAGGCAGAAGCCACCCTTCCCGACCGAGCATGGGGTCTTCGGCAAGCCGACGTCGGTCAACAACATCGAGACACTGGTGGCGGCGCTGGCCGTGCTCGACGGGGGGGCCGAGCAGTTCGCCGCCATCGGCACCGAGCGATCAACCGGTCCCAAGCTGTTCTGCATCTCGGGCGACGTGGCCCGGCCCGGCCTGTACGAAGTCCCCTTCGGGACCACGCTGCGCGATCTGATGGATCTCGCCGGTGGGGTGCGCCAAGGGAAGGCTGTCGGAGCAGTCCTCGTCGGCGGGGCCGCGGGCAGCTTCGTCGACCCCGACACGCTCGACATGGAGCTCACATTCGAGGGGGCAGCGGAGGCCCGAACCGGTCTCGGCTCCGGAGCGGTGATCGTCTTCGACGAGACCACCGACTTCGGGTCCGTGTTGCGACGAATCGCCCAGTTCTTCCGGGACGAGTCCTGCGGCCAATGCGTGCCCTGTCGTATCGGGACGGTGCGGCAGGAGGAGGCTTTGGCCCGTCTCGCCGCCGGCAGGCCGCTCGGCGCGGTCGCCGAGGAGATGCAGCGGCTCGACGACCTGGCCAGGGTGATGGCCGACGCCTCGATATGCGGCCTGGGACAGACCGCAGCATCGGCGGTCCAGTCCGCAATCCGGCTCGGGCTGATGGCGGGAGCGGCGCAATGACAATGCTCGAAGAGCCCATCACCATCGTTTCCGCCCGAGTCGACGGAGCCGACGTAGAGCTCCCAGCCGGGTCGACCGTGCTCGAAGCCTGCAGGGAGGCCGGGGCCGACCTGCCCACTCTCTGTTACGGCCCCACGATGACCGCCGCCAACGCCTGTCGGGTCTGCATGGTCGAAGTGGAGGGATCGCGCACCCTGGTCCCCTCCTGCTCGCGCAAGCTGGACGAGGGAATGGAGATATGGACCGGTTCCGAGCGCGCTGTGCACAGTCGTCGCTTGGTCATGGAGCTGCTCGCTTCGGCATCCGAGCTGGACCGAGCCGGCCCCGACCTGGAGCGGTGGATGGGCGAGGCACGGGCCCGACCCGGGCGGTTCGGGCCGCCGGAGCCCGCGACTCCCCGTGTCCCCCCGGACCCCGGGCATCACCATCCGCCCAACACTTTCGCCGCCAGCGTCGCGGAGCCGCCCAAGATCGAAGACGAGCTCTATGTCCGCGACTACAGCCGTTGCATCCTCTGTTACCGGTGTGTCGATGCGTGCGGAGTCGAGCATCAGAACACGTTCGCCATCGCAGTGGCGGGCCGGGGCTTCGACGCCCGGATCTCGACCGAATTCGATGTGACGCTTCCCGAATCGGCCTGTGTCTACTGCGGGAATTGCATCGCGGTGTGCCCCACAGGTGCCCTGGCCGGGAGGATCGAGTGGGACATGAGGGGGCAAGGCACCTGGGACGAATCGAGCCAGGAGGTGACCCGTACCGTCTGCTCCTATTGCGGGGTGGGCTGCAACCTCGACCTCCATGTCCAGGAGGGGAGGATCGTGAGCGTCACATCACCCCATGACCACGACGTCACCTTGGGCAACCTGTGCATCAAGGGCCGATTCGGCTGGATGTACGTCGACAGTGGGCGCGGTGTCTGAGGCTGTAACCAGCCGCCCGGTGATCCGAGTCCGGGGTGGCCTGGAGCAAATGGACGACGACCTGGTGGTGGAGGAGCCGGTCGAGATCAGGCTCGACGGCACCGCCCTCGCCGTCGTGATGCGAACACCGGGCAGCGACGCCGAGCTCGCCCTCGGCTTCGTCATCACCGAAGGGATCGTCTCCGGCCCCGCTCAGGTGGCCTCGGTCGAGGACCTCGGTGAGGGCCGGTGGGAGGTGAGGCTGGCCGAAGGGATGTCCGTCGACCCCACCCGGTTCCAACGCAACTTCTATGCCAGCTCGTCTTGCGGGGTCTGTGGCAAGGCCTCGATCGACGCTATCAGGGTCGCCGGCTCGGAGCCACCTCATGGCCCGCTGGTCGGCGCCGATGTCCTGCTCGGCCTGCCCGGCCGTCTGCTTGCCCAGCAGCAAGCCTTCCATTCGACCGGCGGGATCCACGCTGCCGGTGCGTTCGAGCCCGACGGCTCCCTCGTCGCAGTTAGGGAGGACGTCGGGCGTCACAACGCCGTCGACAAACTGGTCGGGCATCTCGCCACGACTCGCTGGCCGCCCCGTGATCTGGGTCTGGTGGTCTCGGGCCGAGTCTCTTTCGAGATCGTGCAGAAGGCGGCCGTGGCCGGCCTATCCCTGGTCTGTGGCGTCTCCGCCGCCTCCAGTCTCGCCGTCGATCTGGCCGAGGAGCTCCACATGACAGTGATCGGCTTTCTCCGAGATACCGGCTTCACGATCTACGCCGGAGAGGAGCGGGTGCTCGACGCTTGATCCAGGACGTCACAAACCGGGACTTGCTGCACGAAGGACCGAAGTAGGCCGGCTACGACAAGCCGACCACATCGCCGTCCTCATTGACGTCCACCTTCATGAACCCGGGAGTGGCTCCCAGACCGGGCATGGTGCTCATCTCCCCCAGCAGCGGGTAGATGAAGCCGGCTCCCACCGACGCCCGCACCTCGCGTACGGTCAGCTCGAAGCCCTGCGGGGCACCCTTCAACGCAGGGTCGTCGCTGATCGAGAGATGGGTCTTGGCCATGCAGACGGGGAGATAGCCGAACCCCGACCGCTCGAAGTCCCCGATCTGGGCATCGGCCTGCGGGGTGTAGTTAACCGACCCGGCCCGGTAGATCTGCTTGGCAATCGTCTCGATCTTCTCCTTGATCGATCGGTCGAGTGGATAGAGGAAGTCGAACTGGCTTGGCTCTTGACTGGCAGCGATCACGGCACGGGCGAGATCACGTGCACCGTCACCGCCACGGGCGTGGTGATCGGTGGTGACCGCGGCGAAGGCGCCGGCTTCGATCGCCGACTGCCGCACCAGCTCCAGCTCGTGCTCGCTGTCGGTGGGGAATCGATTTATGGCCACCACCGCAGGAACACCGAACTTGCCGACGATGTCGAGATGTGCCGCCAGGTTGGCCATCCCGGCGCGGAGCAAGGGAAGATTCTCCTCGGTGTACGCCTGGTCGAGCGGCCGACCCGCCACCACCTTGGGACCGCCGCCGTGGGTTTTGAGGGCCCTGACCGTGGCCACCATCACCACACAATCGGGCCTCAGCCCTGACACCCGGCATTTGATGTCGAAGAACTTCTCCATCCCCATGTCTGCGCCGAATCCCGACTCGGTTACCACATAGTCGCCCAGGTGGAGTGCCATACGATCGGCCAGGATCGAAGAGTTGCCGTGGGCGATGTTGGCGAAGGGCCCGGCATGGACCAGGGTGGGTTGGCCTTCGAGGGTCTGCATCAGGTTGGGATGCAGCGTGTCCTTCATGAGTACGGTGACCGCGCCGGCCACACCGAGATCGTCGAGTGTTATCGGCGCGCCGTCCTTGGTGAGGCCCATCACCACCCGCCCGACCCGCTCTCGCAGGTTGCGCAAGGCCGATGCGTAGTCGGCGCCGTCGGCGAGAGCCAGGATGGCCATCAGCTCGCTGGCCACGGTGATGTCGTACCCGCTCTCTCGGGGCCGCCCGTCGATGGCGCCACCGAGCCCGATCACGACGTTTCGCAATGCCCGGTCGTTCACATCGACGACACGACGCCAGCTGATCCGATTGGGGTCGATGTTGAGACGCTTCAACCCAAGGGCATCGAGTGCCTTGGTGGTCAGACGCCCTTCGTGATACCACCGGGCATCGATGGCTGCGGCCACCAGGTTGTGAGCAACCGAGATCGCATGCATATCGCCGGTGAGATGGAGGTTGAACTCGTCCATGGGCACCACCTGGCTATACCCACCGCCGGCGGCGCCGCCCTTGATCCCGAAGGTCGGGCCCATGCTCGGCTGACGTATACAGGCGACGGGCTTGTGGCCGAGGATGCCGAGTCCCTGCACCAGGCCGACGGTGGTGGTGGTCTTGCCCTCACCGAGCGGCGTCGGGGTGATGGCAGTGACGTCGATGTACTTTCCCAACGGATTCGACGAGACGCGACGAAGGGCGTCGAGATGGACCTTGGCCTTGTTCGAGCCATAAGGAATGACCTCTTCCTCTTCCAGACCGAGGTCCCTGGCCACTTGTGAGATCGGCTTCAGCTTGGCGGTGCGGGCGATCTCCAGGTCACTCGCCATCGGCGAATTGGGGCTGAACATGGGCTAGTTCTAGCGCGCCGGGGCTGCCCGGCGCCAGCAGGGTGGTTTCGGGATGTGGCGAGGTGGGCAGGACCTGCTGAGATGACTCGATGCCAGCAACCTCTCCCGCCGCGATCCTGTTCGATGCCGGGGGCACCCTCATCCTCCAGGACCCGGTGGAACTCGGGACCAGACTCGGGCTCCATATCGATCCCGAGAAAGCCCATCGAGCCCATTACCAGGCCATGGCCGAGTACTCCGACCTCCGCCTCGCCGGTGAGGAGGCGGATTGGGATTGGTGGCTCGAGCGCTACTTCACCCTGCTCGGTGTGGCCGACCCCCACCTGGCCGGTGAGCGGATGCAACGCGGCTTCGCCTTGTGGAACCACCCGCTGGACGGAGTCGTCGATGCGATCGGGCGCCTCAACGCACAAGGTGTCCGGGTGGCGGTGGTCTCGAACTCGGATGGCTCGGTCCGAGATTCCCTGGGTCGGGCCGGCCTGCTCGAACTGTTCGAGTTCGTAATCGATTCCCACGAGGTGGGGGTGTCCAAGCCGGACCCGGGGATCTTCCTGGCTGCTCTGGAGCGAATGAGCCTTGCCCCGGAGGAGGCCTGGTACGTCGGCGACTCGGTGTTCCACGATGTGCGGGGTGCCCACGCCGCCGGCATGGCCGATGCGATCCTGATCGACCCGTATTCACTGGGCCCGACCGACGTGACCAGGGTGACCTCGGTGGCCAGGCTGCGTCTCTTTTAGCCGCCGGAATTCGGGTGCCCCGGCCCGACATCGTCGACGACAATCGGGATGTGGTTTACGAATTGCGCGCTGTCGGGCATGTCGAGTCACCACTCAGCGCCGCCGCCCAGGCACCAAAGCAAGGGCACGAGGGCGGGCCGGATGCGTGGCTGGTATTCGATGCTGATTACGAACCGGCGATGCGAGACCTGGCCGCCGGTGAGCGGGCCCATGTCCTCACCTGGCTACATCTGGCCGACCGGTCGGTGCTCAGGGTCCACCCACGCGACGACGAGACGCAACCGATACGAGGGGTGTTCGCCACCAGATCCCAAGATCGTCCCAACCCGCTTGGGCTGCACACCGTGACCATCCTCGAGGTTGATCGGCACCGGGTGCTGGTCAGCGACCTCGAGGCAGTCGACGGGACACCCATCGTCGACGTGAAACCGGTGCTCCGGAGCGACTGAGGCCGATCGAGACACTCAGCCGTCGGGCCGGCGCCAGAGCCGGGCGATCTCGTCGGCGATCTGGCCGGGGTCGGCGTCGTCGGTGGGCACTTGGTGGAACCGGGCGTACTCGTGATCACGCTCCGCCAACAACTCGACGATGCGCTGGCGTGGATCGTCGACCTGGAGAAGTGGACGATCTCGAGGCGTCTTGTCCCCGATGATCCGCTGATAGATGACCTCCGGCGTCGCGACCAGGTTGAAGATACGGCCGTTCCGGCTCAACGAACGGAAGCTCTCCGGGTCGAGGATCATCCGGCCGCCGGTGGCAATGACCAAACCGGACCTGGTCCCCAGCTCGCGCGCCACCTCTCGTTCGATGGCACGGAACCCCTCCTCGCCACGCTCGGCGAAGATACGTGGGATCGGGCCGTGACGTGACTCGATGAGCTCGTCGGTGTCGACGAACTCCATCTCCAGCTTCAGGGCCAGCCGGCGCCCGACACTCGTCTTCCCAGTGCCCATGAACCCGGTCAACACCACATTTTGCTCTGGGTGCACGGGAAGAAGGTAACCCGCGGCCGCGAACCGAGCCGCCACGGAGGGACGGCGTCAGGGCATACTGGACCTAAGAGTTCCTTGTCTCCTCGGCGGCCACGAACCGGGGCGCGAAGAGATCGACCAGGCCACTGATCTCGAAGAGCGGGCGCAAGCGCTCGGGAAGGATGATCCGGATGTCGCCCCCGTCGTCCTGCATGCGTTTGTAGGCAGTGACCAGCAGGCTGATCCCCACCGAGTCGACGAAGGTCACACCGCTCAGGTCAAGCTCGAGAACGGCCGAGCCCTCCTCGCTCCGTGACTGGAGGATCCGATCCCGTAGCACTCCCGCCGTCATCAGATCCAGCTCACCTTCGAAGACGACCGAGTCGGTGCCGGAAACGACAGACCTGTCCGAAACGTCCTGGTCGACTTCCACCTGGGCGCGCTCGTACTCCGGCCAGCTGAGAGGGTCCCGACCATCGTCGATCTGACGGCTGAACTCGGAGAGAAACCAACGACGGAACGCCACCAGCTCGGGTGGGGTGACAAGGGTCAGCATTTCCTCACCTTCCCGACAGAACCGGTCCGCCCTATCCAGCATGGAGGCGAGCTCTTTGGAAGCAGCGGCGGCGGACCGCGGCACTGTGTAGAGGAGATCGATCTCCTGTCTGCCCTCCTCAGCCGCTCGATACAGCTGGGCCCGGGCCTCGTCACCGACACCGGCGAAACTCGCAGACAGAGAGGTGACCAGATCCACCAGTTGGTGAGGGACCGAGTCCTGGCCCAGATTCGCACTCAGAATGGCGAACTCGCGCTGAATCGCTTCCTGGTGGGCCGATGCCCGTTGCCAGACTTCGACCGGAAGCTGGAGCAGGGTCACCCGAACATGCTCCGCCGTCTCCTTCAACTGGCCACCCGTTCTCGCTCCAGCTCGGCCCAGACGGTCTTGCCGGCGGAGTTCGGCGAGAACCCCCAGCTGTCCGCGAATGCCTCGACGACGTGCAGGCCCCGTCCGGTGACGCTCAGAACCCCATAGGACCGCTTCTCTGGCATGTCCTCCGAGAGGTCGGTCACCTCGACACGAATCGAATCCCCATGATTCCTGACGGATACGACGAACGAAGTCCGAGCGTGGAGGATCACATTGGTCACCAGTTCGGAGATCACGGTGGCCAGACGGAGGCGCGATCTGTCATCCTCGGCCCAACCATCGGCGAGCACGAATTGTCGGGCGTGTGAAACGGATTTCGGCTCAGGGGTGAACCGGCGCTCTCGCTGTGACCGCACAGGGCCACCTCTATCCAGGTGTTGAGGCATCAGACGGGAGCCGGATGGTAGACACGAGATCCGGCTGCGACGGGGTAGAGCCCGGGGATTCGAGGCTTTTCGCCAACCGCGCCCTCCTGCGCCGCCTACTCCTCATCGTCACCTGCCCCCCGGGGGCACCGGAGGCGTATTACATTCACGCCGGCTCGGCAGGGGTCGCGGTGCTTCGAATCGAGGTGGGAGATGACGGATCAACTCAACTCGTCCGTCACAGAAGAGGCAGCCTGGAATCCTCGACTGGCGATCCTCCTCGCGATGGCGATGTTCGTTCTCGTCGTCGACACCACGCTGATGAACGTCTCGATATCGGCGGTCGTGGAGGATCTTGGAACGACGGTCAGCAGTGTCCAGGCGGCCATTGCCCTCGAGGCCTTGGTCTCGGCCGCGTTCATCCTGATCAGCAGCAAGGTGGGCGACTTGATCGGGAGGAAACGGGCCTACGTACTCGGTCTGCTCGGCTACGCCGTCGGCGCACTGACGATGACGCTCACCGACACCATGCGTCCGATGATCATCTTCTGGGCAGTGTTCGGTGGTCTGGGCGCTTCGCTGCTGTTGCCTGCGATGCAGTCGCTGATCCACGGCAACTTCTCGGGGGAAGCCCAGAAGCGGGTTTATGCGTTGGTGGGAGCCTCTGCTGCCATCGCAGCCGCCATCGGACCCCTCCTCGGAGGCTTTGTCACGACATTCCTCTCGTGGCGTGTCGGTTTCCTGCTCGAGGTTGTCGTCATCGCCATAGTCCTGCTCGGTATCGGGTTGGTCCGTGACGTGCCCTACACGGGCGACAGACGTCTCGACCTCGTCGGAGCGCTCTTCTCGGTGGTCGGCATGGGGGGCCTGGTGCTCGGTATCCTGGTCTGGCAGGAAGGAGGGGAGGCGGTAGGGCTGCTGATCGGCCTTGGCGTGGTCGGGCTGGCGCTCCTTGCTTGGTGGCTGGTCAAGCGCAAGAAGGAAGGGAACGTGACGCTCCTCGATCCCGACCTGTTGCGCTCGAAGATGTTCCGCCTCGGGATATCTGGTCAGATGCTGCAGCAGATCGCCCTCGGCGGATCGATGATCGTCGTCCCGATCTTCCTCCAAATGGTGCTCGAATACAACGCGCTGCAGACGGGGATCACCATCGCTCCCCTTTCCCTGACCATGTTCGCGGTGTCGATCCTGGCCGGGAAGAGAGCAGGAAAGAGACGCCCTCCCGTGGTGATCCGAGCCGGTTTCGCCCTGCTCAGCATCGGGATCGTCGTCATGATCCCGATAATCCCGCGCACGGACTCCGGGTGGTGGCTGGCCCTGCCGCTGTTCATCATGGGCATCGGGTTGGGATTGTTGGTCTCCCAGTTGAACAACTACGCGCTGGCTCCGATATCCGAGGAGAGGATCAGCGAGGCAGCCGGTGTCAACTCCGCGGCCGGGTCCTTCGGGTTGTCCTTCGGGCTCGCCTTCGCCGGAGGGGTGATGCTGGCGACGCTGTCGGCAGCTTTCATCAGCATGAGCGATGCAAGCCCCGTCCTGCCGTCAGAGGAGAAGGCGCAAGTGGCGGCGGTTCTCGAAGAGGATGCCCAGGTCATGAGCAACACGTCAGTCGAGGCAATGCTCGCGTCGCAACCGGAGCCCATCCGCGAGGAGGTCATCCGCATCAACACGGAGGCTCGGCCCTTCGCCCTCCAGGTGGCGTTGCTGGTGCCTCTCATCGCCGGACTGATCGGGTTCCTCAATTCGTTCCGGATGATGAGACTTCCGGATGTCACACCTTCGGCCGGCGTCGAAGGCATCCTGGGCGGCTGACTCCGGCCGGAGCGCGTCAACCCGCGGCGGTGGTGGCCACTGTCGTCGGGGCGGCTGTCGTCGCCACCACGGTGGTCGCGGTCGTGGTTGCCGGCTCCGATGTGTCAGCTGTCGTCCCGTCGGTGTCGTCATCTCCCCCGAGGTAGACGATCAGGACGATGGCGAGGATCACCACAAGGACAACCACGATCCAGGTGTTCCTTCCGGTGGGTGCCGGCGATGGCTCCATCGGTGGAGTTGGATCGGTCATGCGATCTCCTTTCGCTGACGTCGAGCCCAAGCTACCCGGATCGTCGCCCCTTGACGGTGTCATGGGGGGCCCACAGCCGGTCTTTGCTCCCGGGGCGCTCGGGCTCTCGGCGCAAGATTCGACGACTACTCGCCCTGGCCGTTCGGTATGGGCGAGCTCCTCGCCAGGTTGCGGGCGGCCATGCCGCTAGTTCCCCGACGACACGGCGGGCGCGGTCGTAACAACACCTCATTTCACCAACGACCTCCAGTCGGAGATGACGAGCATTCCCTGATCGAGCTGGTCGGCCCGAGTCAGGCAGGCGCGCCCGACCCTGTTAACGACTTCTTCGGCGAGCGGAAACACTTCTGAAACACAGCGCCGAAACGATGCCGCAGCAACAGAGCCATGCGGTTCGGGAGGAGTGCTGATGGATACTGGTGATGCGGCCTGGGTGTTGACTTCCTCGGCGTTGGTCTTGTTCATGACGCCGGGTCTGGCGTTGTTCTATGGAGGCATGGACCGTACGAGAAACGTCCTGAACATGCTGATGATGAACTTCTGGTGTCTGCTCGTCATCCCGATCCTCTGGGTGGTCGTTGGCTACTCACTGGCGCAATCGGGTGACGGTGCCCTTCTCGGCGACCTCGACATGGCGTTTCTCCGCGGTCTCGGCATCACCGGCGAAGACGGGGGATCCGGGTTGTTGACCGTGGCTTTCCTGGGCATGTTCGCAGTCATAACGCCGGCCCTCATCTCCGGTGCGGTGGCCGACCGGATGAAGTTCTCGGCCTGGGCCATCTTCGCCCCGGCCTGGCTCCTCCTCGTGTTCGTGCCGGTGTTCAAATGGGTCTATGGGGGCTGGATCGGAGACAGGGGTGCACTCGACTTCGCCGGCGGCACCGCCATCCACGTCAACGCTGGCATCGCCGCCCTGGCCGCGGTCCTCGTCCTGGGCAAGCGCAGGGGATGGCCGAGTCAGGGTCACCCCCCACACTCGATGCCTCTGGTGATGCTGGGCACCGGGATCCTGTGGTTCGGCTGGTTCGGGTTCAATGCAGGCTCGGCTCTGGCAGCCAACGGCCAAGCGGTTCAGGCCTTCATGAACACCTTTCTGGCGGCGGCGGCAGCCGGGCTGTCCTGGGGATTCGTCGAGAGGTTCCGGGACGGCCATTTCACGAACCTCGGCGTGGCATCCGGGATCGTTGCGGGTCTGGTGGCCATCACACCCGGCGCAGGGTTCGTAGCCGGGATGTCGCCGATCTGGATCGGGCTGGCCACCGGCATCATCTGCTGTTTCGCCGTCGGTCTGAAGAGCAGGGCAGGCTATGACGACGCTTTGGACGTCGTAGGGGTCCATTTCGTGGGCGGTCTGGTCGGCTCGCTGGCCATCGGCTTGTTCGCCGACCCTGCATTCTTCGGCGGCGAGTTCATGGCGGGGTCGTTCTACGGAGGCGGGCTGGAGCTGCTCGGCGCGCAGGCGCTGGGCAACGCAGCCACCATCGCCTACTCCTTCGTCGTGACCGCACTGATCATGCTGGCTCTGAAGGCCACGATCGGTCTCAGGGTCTCCGATGACGTCGAGAACAGCGGGTTGGACCTGGCGGAGCACGCAGAGGCTGCCTACAGCACCGCCAGTGCCAGCCTGGCCGGGCACTGACGGGAACGACGATGACCCGAAGAGAAGCGACGACATCAAGGACTGGGGTCGAAAGGACTGGGAAATGAGACTGATCATCGCCTTCATCAAGCCGTTCAAACTCGAGCAGGTACGGGACTCTCTCAAATCCGCCGGTGTCTCCGGGATGTCGGTGGGCGACATCTCCGGGTTCGGTCGCCAAGGGGGCCAGACCGAGGTCTATCGGGGCGCCGAATACGAAGTGGAGTTCGTGCCCAAGGTACGGCTGGAGGTGATCGTCACCGACGAGCTTGCCGGGCCCACGGTGGCGGCGATCGAATCGGCGGCGCACACCGGGGAGATCGGAGACGGCAAGATCGTCGTCGTCCCGGTCGAAGACGTGGTACGCATCCGTACCGGTGAGAGAGGTGCCGACGCCATCTGATTCGGGGAACCCGATCCTCTCCGACTTCATCGACCTCCGTGACTCGGTGCGACGGCAACGCATCGGTGACGGAGGTCGTGAAGTGTGTGCTGCATTGACGGCAAGCCTCGACCAGACGGTGTCGGTCCTGGTCGACCCGGGAACGGCACCGATGGCGGTGGTGGCGCTCGGGGGGTACGGGAGGAGCGAATTGAGCCCCTATTCCGACGTGGACCTGATGCTGCTCTACGAGAGTGGCGACGTGTCCGCGGCGGCGGCCGATCTCTTCCGCCCTCTCTGGGACGCCAAGCTGCGGGTTGGCCATTCCGTGCGCACAGTGAAAGAAGCATCGGAAGCGGCACGTGAGCGATTCGACACCCAGACCACGCTTCTCACCAGTCGTCTGGTGGCCGGCTCAGAAGACCTCTTCGAGCGGCTGATGAGTGCCGTCACCCGGGTGACCCGGGCCCGTCCTCTGCGCCGTCATCTGGTTGACGCGGAGCGAAGCCGGCGTGCCGAGGCCCCCTACCGGTTGATGGCTGTCGACGTCAAGACCGGGCGCGGCGGTTTGCGGGCGTTACAGGCCTTCGAGTGGGAACGCCGGCGCCAGGAGCTGATCGGGAAGTTCTCCACAGAGCATCATGCCGACGAAGCGACGGCGCGTGAGGTCCTCCTTCGGGTTCGCAACGCCCTCCACGCCGTAACCGGCCGGGCGCACGATGTGTTCTCTCCCGAATTACGCGACCCGGTTGCGCGCTGGCTCGGGCGCGACACTTTCGCGGTAGCTCAGGACCTGGTGACAGCCATGCAATCGATAGACAGGGTCGCCGAGCAGAAGTGGCCTGAGGTGCTGGATGCCCGAAAGGAGCCGGCCATCCGCCGAGTCTGGTCCCGCAGCGCCGTGTCGTCGGGCTCCATCAGACCCGAGCCTCCATCCACCGTCGACGACCTCGACCGGCTGCTGGAAGCCGGGGAGCCCGGTCGAGCGCTTTTCGATCGTCTCTGGGACGACGGCCACCTCGCAGATGTGCTCCCCGAGTGGGGAGTGGTGGCCACCCTGCCTCAGCTCGAGCCGTTCCACCAACACCCGGTGGCGGCACATCTATGGCGCACCGTCGCCGAGATGCAGTCGATCGGATCGGACCAGGGCTCGCTGGGTCGTATCGGACGCGAGCTCGACAACCCGCGGCTGCTACGTCTCTCCGCCTTCCTCCACGACATCGGAAAGGGTCACGGTGGTGATCACGCCCGGATCGGCGCCGGAATAGCCGCTTCCTTTGCCCTGCGGACAGGGCTCGACGCCGGCACCACAGACCTCTTGGTCGGAGCGGTGAAGCATCACCTCCTACTCCCACGGACCGCCACCCGACGAGATCTCGCCGACCCGGCTGTTATCGACGAAATGGCGTCAGAGGTGGGCAGCCTCGAAATGCTCCAGGTCCTATACCTGCTGACCGTCGCCGATTCCCGGGCCACCGGGCCCTCGATGTGGAACGACTGGAAGGCAACCCTGCTCGACACGCTCTTCATGCGCTGCGCTGCCAGATTCGGCGATGAGGAGTCGGCGGCCATGACGGGCGGAGCCACCCGAGAGGAGGTGCTGGCCCGATCGGGGGAGGCGACAGAATCGGTGAGCGCGCACATCGACGCAATGCCTGCCGACTACCTGCGGAGCCTCACGATCGATGAGGTGTTCTGGCATCTGGAGTTGATCCTCGATCTGGCGGGGGCGTCCAATCTCGGGGTACGAGTGGCGACGCCCATCGAGAGGGTGGCGGTCGTTGGCCCGAGTGTCCCCGGGTTTCGTCGGCTCGTGGGCGCGGTGTTCGCCGCCAGCGGGGTCGACGTGCTGGAGGCACGGATGTTCGGCCGCTCCGACGGCTTGGTGGTGGACACATTCAGCGTCCGTGATGACCGGACCGGTGGGGTCGTCCCCCGCGAACGGTGGGACCGGGTTCGGGCCGACCTCGAAGCTAGTCTCCGCGGGGAGCTAGACACCGACGACCGCGTCGCGTCACGGGCTGCTGCCTATCCGAGCTCAGAAGTGTCACGCCCCAAGCCGAGCGCTGACGTGTCGATCGATCCCGCCACGGGGGATCTGGTCGTGGTGGTCAAATGTTCCGACCGCATCGGCAGACTGGCCGAGATTCTCGGCGTTCTGGAGAACCTTGGTCTCGAGATTCGCCTGGCAAAGCTCGACAGCCGCGCCGGTGAGGTGATCGACACGTTTCATGTCGGCACGGGTCCTGCGACGGCCGTGAGGGATTTCACCGAGCTGGGACGACGAATCGCCGACCAGGTGACGCCGTGAACATCCGTTTCGAGCCGAACTCACCCGGTCCGGGCAATTCGGCGAGCCCTGAGGAGACCACGGCGATCCGCGCCAGGCCCTTGAGGCCATCGCGCTCGAATCATGCCAATGATCTCACCTTTCAGGCTGCGCCGATGAGTATCGGCGGCTTCGACAGTCATTTCCTGAGGAGGTGACCTATGGCGACATATGTGCTGATCCCCGGCGCCGGCGGGGACCCGTGGGAGTGGCATCTGCTCACGACGGAGCTCGAGAGGCGCGGCCACGAGGTGATTCCCGTCACGCTGCCTGCGGGTGACGTCGATGCCGGCTGGAGTGAGTACGCCGCCGCTGTCGTGGAAGCGATCGGCGATCGGCGGGACGTGGTACTCGTCGCCCAGTCCCTCGCCGGTTTCACTGCGCCGCTCGTCGCCGAACAGGTTCCGGTCGACCTCATCGTCCTGCTCAACGCGATGATCCCGCTCCCCGGCGAGACCGGGAATGGGTGGTGGGAGAACACGCGGCAACACGAGGCAGAGCGGGCCTATTACGAGTGCATCGGCCTGCCCCCCGACACCGCCGACGACGAGGTGGCGGTCTACATGCACGACGTCCCACCCGAGGTGGTGGAGGAGGCAGCCAGCCACATCCCGGAGCAGACGATGACGCCGATGGAGCAGCCTTGGCCGCTCGGATCGTGGCCGGACGTCCCCACCCGCATCCTCATCGGGGGCGACGACCGGTTGTTCCCAGCGAAGTTCCAGCTTCGGATGGCGAAGGAGCGCCTGGGACTCGACGGGGACGTGATAGCGGGTGGCCACATGGTCGCGTTGAGCCGCCCACACGAGGTCGCGGACCGGCTCGAGGCATACCTGGGCGGGGCCGGCTGAGCCCGGCCTGGATCACTGACGA
Organism: Acidimicrobiia bacterium; assembly: GCA_025937235.1. Taxonomy (GTDB): domain Bacteria; phylum Actinomycetota; class Acidimicrobiia; order Spongiisociales; family ZC4RG35; genus JARDZU01. Next base: position 20,491 of record JAICRU010000003.1, on the reverse strand, counting down.
GGGCGTCTCGGTCCGCTCGGGCGTCGGTGTCATGGCACATGACGTAGGCTCGATCGAAGTGAAGAGGGGTGTGCATGACCGAAGAGCGATCACACGAGTTCACCAGGGCCCTCTATGGGTGGATCACCCATACGGACATGGCGAGTGAAGACCCGGCCGCAACGCGTGAGTGGTGCGAGTCGGTCTTGGGCTGGAACTTCCAGGACCCGTTTCCAACACCGAATGGTGACTATCACCTGTTCTCCTACTCGGAATCCGGAGGTGGAGGGATCCGGGAGGTGGGCACAGCGGAGACCCCCGGATCGACGCCGACGGTTCACGTCGAGGACGCCGACGCGTCCTTCAAGGCCGCTCTGGCTGCGGGTGCCGAGTCGGTCACCCCGCCCACGACGGTCATGGAAGGTGTCCGGACCGCAATGGTGCGGGCTCCAGGAGGTGTGTTGATCGGGTTCTCCGGACCCACCGACTGACCGCCTCGAGCCTGTCGCTCACCGAGATCGGTCAGCAACCGACCGCTGAATCCTGGTAGAGCCAGAGGGCGGTACGATCCCTTCCCGGACGGTCCACCCCCGACCCGACGATGCCAGATCTGGTCAAAGATCCGAGACACACCCCGGCTGACCTGTGACGCTGGGATCGTTCGCGCGCCGGCGCGTGCTGCAGGCGCTGGTCACATTGCTGGCTTTGACCCTGGTGGTCCACGCCGGCATCAGCCTCATCCCGGGCGACCCTGTCCGGGCTCTGTTCGGGTTCGTGCCCCCCTCACCGGCGGAACTGGCGGAGCTACGCGCCCGATACGGACTCGATCAGGCCTACCCCGTGCAGTACCTGTCCTATCTGACCCAGCTGGTACAGGGCAACCTGGGAGTGACCATCAGCTTCACTCCACAGCCGGTGTCCACGGTGGTCGGGGCGAGCCTGCCGACGACGGCGATCTTGATCGGTGTTGGCCTTCTCCTGCAGCTGACCACTGCCTACGGTGTGACTGTCCTGTCGATGTTCCGCCGCAGCAGGCTGGTGTCCGCGCTCACCTGGTGGGTCGCCGTGGCGGCCACCGCTGCTCCCGTCATCTTCACGGCGTGGGCCCTCCGCTCGTTTTTCACCCTGGGCTACCAGGGGCTCGACTGGTTTCCCTACCCGTTCGACGGCACACCGGATGCCTACGTGCTGCCATTGATAGCTCTGGTGGCGATGCTCGCCGGCCCGGTGGTCCTGCTGTTTCGCAGCGAGCTACTCGACACACTCCGGTCGACCTTCACCAGGTTCGCCGTCGCCAGCGGGCACTCGGAACTGCGGATCGTGGCGGTGCACGCAGCCAAGGCCTCGGCCGGCCCGGTGATCGCTTACCTGGGCGCCAGTCTGGGGTATCTGCTTACGGGAGTCGTGATCGTCGAATCGGTCTACGACATACCAGGTGTCGGCAACCTGATCCTCGACAGCGTGGCGCGGCGTGACCGTGCCGTCGTCGTGGGCGGTGTGCTGATCATCTCGGTCTTCGCCATTCTCGGCGGGATGGTTGCCGACATCGTGGCGGCGGCGGTGGACCCGCGGATCAGACTCGAAGGCGACGCACCACGATGAGGCCGAGGCTGCAAAGCGCGGCACGGGCGAGGTGGGTGACGAGGGGGGCCGCCTTGGTGCTCGTCGGCGCGGGCTTCCTGGCCATCTTCTCGGAAGCTCCGGCCGGTCTCGATCCAAGCGGTTGCTCCCTCGAGCGCTCCCTCGTCCCCCCGTCATTTCCTGCCCACGTCTTCGGATATGACCTCCAAGGCTGCGACCTATTGGTGCTCACGATGGCGGGCACCCGCAACTCCTTGCTCGTGGGCGTCCTGGCCACGATCCTGGCCCTCGCCGTTGCGATACCGGTGGGTACGACTGCGGGCTTCGCCGGAGGGTGGGTCGACGGTCTGGTGGGGCGGCTGGTGGATCTGGTCACCGCCCTGCCCATCATATTGATCGGCCTTGTGGTCCTCAGCGGGCTCGACGATCGCGGCGTGCTCCTGGTGGCAATCGTGATGGCGATTGCTGCCTGGCCCATCTACACCAAGGTGATACGGGCAGCCACATCGCGAGAGTCGGAGCAAGCGCACGTAGATGCGGCCAGGGCACTGGGTGCGTCTCGTTCGCGTCTGCTCGTTAGACACGTGATGCCGGGCTCTATCGGCTCCGTCATCGCCGTCATCCCGGCGACGATCGCCTTCACGATCGGCGCCGAAGCCCTGCTCAGCTTCCTCGGGGCAGGGCTCCAGTTACCAGACGTCTCCTGGGGGGTTCTGCTGGCCGAAGCGCAGAGATACATCCGCCAGGCGCCACACCTCATGCTCCCCGGCCTCTTCCTGCTCGTTGTGACCGGCGCCCTCGTCGTGGTCGGGGAGGCGGCACGGGTGCGTCTCCCCGACTGAGCCCTGCCTGGCTAGGTTCGACCTCGATCAGCAACACCTCGCCCGCCGATCCAGGGTCGATCCACCGCTTCTATGCCGGGTGGGACTCGTACAACGATCAAATCGTGAGCGTTGTCCGTGATCTGACCCCGGATCAGCTGGCCATCAGGCCGGCTCCCGACCGCTGGCCGGTCTGGGCGACTCTGGGTCACACCGCAGGCGTTCGGATCTACTGGCTGTGCGGCGTCCTCGATGAGCCGGGCGCGGAGGACACACCGTTCACCGCCCCTTGGAGCACGACGGGCTGGGAAGACGATCTCGATCATGCCCGCACGTCGGTCGAACTGGTCGAGGCGCTGGAGACGACCTGGGACGTGGTAGACGGGTGCCTCCGTCGCTGGACGCCAGACATGCTCGCCGAGCGCTTCATTCGGGCCGATGGTGTTCCTTGGCATAGCCGTCAGTCGGTGCTGATGCGTCTGCTGACCCACGATGCCTATCACAGCGGCGAGTTGTCGCAGACCCTCGGCGTCCATGGACTACGTCAGATCGATCTGTGGGCACCGGAGTCAGGCTGAACAAGCCCAATCGAGCAGTTGTGGAGGCCGGCGTATGCCACATCGAACGACAAGTGGTCTGCTTGTTCCAGCCCGCCGACACGTTCAACACTCGCTACGCCACCCTCGGCTTCAACGACGGCGCGAGACTCGACGACGGCAACATGTGGCCAACCCCCTTCGCCCTGACCAAGCTGACCAAGGCCGAGGAGAAGAAGCTGGCCGAAGCCGAAGCTGCCCTGGACGACGACGCCGAGCCGTGGAACTCTTTCGTCACGTTCTTGCAGAACATCGTGGACGCCGACACCGCCTCGCTCACGCTGCGTCTTCCCGGCACCTACACCCCAACCGACGAGTTGGTCGCCGACGCCACCAGGTCCCAGGAACTGAACGTTCTCCTCGTGGAGCGAACCAAGAGGGCCGGCGATCTTCGCTCCGACTTCGATGTCAACGACCTCGCGTTGATCATCGAGCAGATCGCTGCGATCCGGGTGGGCGACATGGAGCGGACCCGGCAGCTCAGGCGGCGCTATCTGGCTCTGACGCTCCAAGCCCTGCATGGCACCGGCGATGCTCGACTACCCGGCCATCCTCCCACATGGGAGGAGATCAGCGGACGGTGGGGCTAGTCGAAGACATGGGTTTCTCCTTCCATCTCTATTGGGATCTCCCGTCGCCGGCCCAGGAGGTGTCGGTGACGCTGGAGGTCATCGAGCCCCCATCGGTGGACCGTCTCTACTTCTGGGCCTTGCAGGCGTCGTTCCTGGGCGATGCCGGTCCGCACGGCGCAGCGCATCTTGGGCTGCAGTGGAATCCCCGATTCCCCGACCGCACCGCGGTCAACTGGGGGGGCTACGACCCCCGAGGCGTCGTCCTCCCCGGCTCGGAATCGTCCCTTCCCAGCAGTCCACAGGATCAAAACACCCGGGACTTCCCATGGCTCCCGGTCAGGGGTTACAGGTTGCGGATCCTCCCCTCACCGGAGGTAGGTTGGAGGGGAGAGGTGACTGACATGGAGACCGGTGTGGTCACGGTCGTACGCGACCTCTATGTCGGCGGTGATCATCTCGGTCACGTCGTGGTTTGGTCCGAGCTCTTCTGTGAATGCTCCGATCCGAGAAGTGTCGTGAGCTGGTCCGAGCCGGTGGCGATCGGTCTCGGCGGGGAGCATTTGGTTCCCAGGGCGTTCCGCGTCAATTACAAGGCCGAGGGTTGCCCCAACACCAATGTCTACACCGACGGGGGACGTGTGTTCCAGACCACCGCGAGCGAGCGGGTGACGCCGCAGGGCTCGCTCGTCGCCGTGTGACCGGTGGGCGGTCAGCTTCGAATTCGTCCACAGCATCGCCGAAGCGGCCTCCGAGATCCGGTTCGAGGAAGGGAACGATCGGTCGGTGACCGGGCCTAGTCGTCGTCTCCGACCGGAACGTCGGACACTTCGGAATGGGCGATCGACAGCCAACGAATCGACCCGAAGGAGATTCGCAGGCCGGCAGGTGAAGACACGATCACGAGCAGTTCGATACCGCACTTCGGGCAACGGACCACGTCGCCGGCGCTCCGGTAGACGAGGACCGAACCGATTGCGCTGACCGTGCCGCATCCGTCACAGCAACCATGTTGACCGGTCATGTCCCGGCCGAAGATCTCATGGAAGAGACCGCCGAGGGCATTGCCGTCGAGATGGGTATCACTGGTCATGGTGTCCTCACATGTTCGACCGACGACCGATGCGGAGCGTTGAGCAGCAGGACCTTACGGGGAATCGACGACGATCATCGACAGTGGGGATGGTCACCACTTCGAGACATCGTTTCGAGCTCGGTTCGACGGTGGGGGAACGCCGGCAAACCCCGCCTGTCTGTGTCGGCCCTGACGATGACCCTGCCCTTACCGCCCCTGTCGGTGCGGCCAGTGGGGATCAACCGATGCCGATAGCGTCAGCCGCCCACTGCTCGACGTATCCGCAGTTGTCGCATTTCACCACCAGCAAGGGAAAACCGGCGTCACCCCCGAAGAGAAGGCCACCTTTCTCATACGACGGGGACTTGACGAGATCGCCGATCGTCCACTCATTGCTATCGCATTTGGGACAATTCGGATTCTTGGCCTTGTTCCGGATCCATTTCAGGGCCGCCTTCTCCTGGGCCTTTTTCAGCGACATCTCACGATCCTCTCTTACCGCCTGCCGTTCGGGCACTCTTACCCCGGGGCGCATGCGGCGACACGGCCCCGATCACGGTTGTCCTCACATGGTCCGCAGAATGGCGGATCGCCACGTGGCAAGGGTCTTTGGGCCGTGTCGAATCGAGCGTTGTCTTGTCATGCTCGCAGCGATCCCCCCGATGTGCTCGTCGACTACACCGACGAGGTGAAGGCCTCTCTGCTCGTGGTGGGGACACGAGGACGAGGAGAGTTCGCCTCCTTGATCCTGAGTAGCACCAGTCATCGGGCGATCCATCTCGCCCGAAGCGACGTCCTCGTCGTGAAGGCCCCCGCGGATCAGGAGCGCATCGAGGGTTGATCGCCTGCTAACTCGGTCTGTTCTCGACCGTTCGTTCTGTCAGTGATCGCTCACCGTCTCTCAGCCCGATCGCTCGCTCGGAACCACGGGTCCATGGTGGCTGACCTTTTTGTCGAGCAACTGTGACGGCGGGGCAGCGCACAACGATATGGTGCCCAGGTCACTGGGCGGATGCGGGTCCGCGCAACCGATGAGATTGGCGGTCGTGCGTGGTCTGTATCGACATGTGTGACTGCCTACACCCGTCCCAAGAAGCGAGTGAGAGATGAGCGTGCACCGCGGATCCGATTCGGACCACGGCGCGGGCCGTCGTGACCTCCGAACATTTCATCTCCTGGTGGCCAACACGTTGCTGGGAGGCACGGCCAACAACTTTCTGTGGTTCGCCCTCGTGTTCTGGGTGTACCTGGAAACGCGTTCCGTGGTCGCCACTTCGGTGATCGGCGGCGTCTACATGCTCCTGTTCGCAGCGTCGGGAATCTATTTCGGGACCTTCGTCGATCGTCACCGCCGCAAGACCTCGATGGTGCTCTCCAGCGTGGGCTCACTGGCATCGTTCCTGTTGGCGACGATCGTCTATCTCGTGGCGCCGGAAGGATCACTGCCCTCGCTCTCCCAGTCGTGGACCTGGGTTTTCATCGTGCTGGTCCTCACCGGCGCCATCTCCGGAAACCTCCGGTCGATCGCACTCTCGACAACGGTCACCCTGCTGGTGCCGGTCGAACGACACGACCGGGCCAATGGTCTGGTGGGCACCGCCAACGGCGTCGCATTCGCCCTGACCTCGGTGTTCAGCGGTCTGGCGATCGGGCTCCTCGGAATGGGCGCGAGTCTTCTCATCACCGTGGTCGCCGCAGGCCTGGTCACTGCCCATCTGCTCGCCATCAGGATCGACCAAGACGCGGCATCCCAGGCAGAGTCGGACGCCGGGAACGCACCCCAGGCGGATTTCAGGGGCGCCATGCGGGCGGTGCGTGTCGTGCCCGGGCTTCTGGCTCTCCTCTTGTTCAGCACCTTCAACAACTTCCTCGCCGGGGTGTTCATGGCACTCATGGACCCCTACGGTCTGGAGCTGGTATCGGTCGAGGTCTGGGGGATCGTGCTCAGCATCTCGAGCTTTGGCTTCATCGTCGGCGGCGTCCTCGTGGCAGCGAGGGGCCTTGGCTCCAACCCCGTGCGAACCCTCCTTCTGGCCAACTTGGCGCTCTGGACCCTCACCATCGTCTTCCCGATCCGCGCTTCGATAGTCCCGGTGGTGATCGGGTTCTTCGTCTTCATGACCCTGATCCCGGTAGCGGAGGCATCCGAGCAGACGATCATCCAAAAGGTCGTCCCCTTCCAGGAGCAGGGCCGGGTCTTCGGATTCGCCCAGACCATCGAGACCGCGGCTTCTCCCTTGACGACGTTCCTGGTCGGCCCCATCGCCCAGGCATGGGTGATCCCCTTCATGACGGACGGATCCGGAGCAGACACGATCGGAACCTGGTTCGGCACCGGTCCGGATCGGGGGATGGCCCTGATCTTCATCGTGGCCGGGGTCATAGGCCTCGCGGTCACGATCCTCGCCCTGAATTCACGCCCTTACCGGAATCTGTCGCACCGCTATGAGCAGACCAAACGGGAGCCGGCCCTGGGGGGAGCTGACGGGACATGAGCCCGTGATCTCACCGCCGGCCTCGACGACGAAGGAGAGGGTCCTAAGCCTCTAGCCGGTGGATGACAGTTCCACGATCATCAAGATGGAAGACCCCCGCGGGTCTCCAGGAAGGAGGTGATCTTCGTGACAGCTCTTCGTGAGAGGCCGATGACGGAGGTCACCCGAATGCCGACGCGGCGGTCCTACCTGACCGAGATGGTTCTGGGGATCGCAGCTGTGTTGGCGGCAGGAGTGGGGGCGTGGATGTACTACGTCCCTACCGACTGGTTCCTCGGCGGGCTTGCTGAGGGTTGGTACTTCGGCATGTTCATCGCGGCCGGTCTCCTGTTCGCAGCCGCATTCGGGCGATTCGCTCGGACGACCTACCTCGCGGACCACGAGTACACGGTCCCCGTGGTGGTCAGCACGGTGCTGGCGCTGGCTGCCCTAGGTGGCGCCATCGCATTCGCCGTCATTCTGATCATCTAGACGCCCGATTTAAACCGGGGCTCTCTACGAGAGCCCCGGTTTTGCATCAGTGGCGACCCGGAGTCGCCTTCTCGGCAATCTGCCATGTGCGTGGCTGAGGCGGTCACTTGTCCGCGCCTCATCGCCCCGATCGTCTGAGCGCTTTGTGCATCGCGTCCGCCCCGAGCAACAGTGGGATCGATGCCAGGGCGATCACCCAGCCAGCGCCCGGCGGAGACACGTGGCCCAGGACCTCGGCAACGGCTGGGACGAACAAGAAGGCGGCGGCGATCGCCAGCTCGATGAGTGCGGCACCGATGAGGAGCTTGTTGCTCAGGAACGGGAGACGCCATGCCGGTCGAGTCGTGCTGCGGCAGGCAAAGGCGTTTGCGGTCTGCGCCAGGACGACGGTGGCAAAAGCAGCACCCGAAGCCGAAGCCAAAGCGCTCTCCGGGAAGCTCTCACCTGGACGCCAGCCCGCAGCCAGAAACACGGCGAAGAATGCCGCCATCTCAGCGGCGGCCTCCACCGGGCCGAGTAGGCCGAAAGCGCGGAAGGCGACCTTGCGGTCGAGAAGCCGTCCGCGACTCGGAGGCTGCTCGGACACATCGCGATGTGACGGCTCGGCGCCCAGGGCCGTGGCCGACATCGTGTCCGTCCCGAGGTCGAGAGCAAGGATCTGGAGCACCCCGAGGGCGAGCGGGATCCGGTTCCCGGAGAGTGCCCAGATCAGGAAGGGCGTGATCTCGGCGACATTGTCGGTCAGGTGGTAGGTCAGGAATCGGCGGGCGTTGATGAAAGTGGCCCGGCCCTGGCCGATGGCGGCAACGATCGTTGCCAGGTCGTCATCGAGCAACACGACGTCCGCGGCCTCCCGGGCCACGTCAGTCCCACTGGCACCCATGGCCACACCGATGTCCGCCTCGCGAAGGGCCGGGCCATCGTTGACGCCATCGCCGGTCATGGCCACAACATGACCCCTGCTCCGCAAGGCGCCGGCGATCCGGAGTTTGTCCTCGGGTGTGACCCGGCTGATCACCGCTCCATCCCGATCCACCAGGGCTGCGAGCAAAGCATCGTCGTCTGGCAGATTTCTCCCGGTCAGGACCGGTGCCCCGGGCAGATAGATCCCGACCTCGTCCGCGATGGCTTTGGCGGTTGACGGGTGATCGCCGGTCACCAGGGCGATATGGACGCCCGCGGCGCGGCATGCCGCCACAGAGGCGGCGGCAGACGGTCGCGGCGGGTCCTCGAGCCCGATCAGACCGGCGAGCTCGAGGTCCCTCTCAACCGAGCTCGCCTCCGACCCCGCCTCGGCCGGCACCTGCCCGGTGGCGACGGCAAGCACCCGCAACCCACGACTCGACATGGCCTCGACCGCCCGAAACGCGAGCTGGGATGCGTTTACACAGACGGGGAACACGGCGTCAGGAGCCCCCTTCACGTAGACCCGCTTCGCAGTCATCACCGACATTCGCCTCCGGCGCGCATCGAAGGGAAACCTCGAAGTCTCTCGATCGAGAGTCATCGCCTGGTCGACGGCAGCACCGGCTCTACGCGCGAAGGCGTCGATGGCGGCCTCCATCGGGTCACCAACCGCGACCCAGGCCGAGCCCTCCAGGACGGCCTGCCCGGTCGAACAGCGCCGCGCGGCGACGGCGACATCGCGAACCGAGGCCTCGACATCTGAGGAGGGCGCCGACACCTCGCCTTCGGGCTCGTACCCGATGCCCGTGATCTTTGCCGTCCCCAGGGGAGTCCAGACCTCGACCACAGCCATCCGATTCTGGGTCAGGGTGCCCGTCTTGTCGGTGCACAGGAATGTGGTCGATCCGAGCGTCTCGACGGCTTCCAGACGCCGAATCAGAGCATGGCGCGCCGCCATCCGCTGGGCCCCGATCGCCAGCGACAGGGTCACGGTGGGTAGCAGCGCCTCGGGGACCAGCGCCACCATCACACCGACGCCGAAGACCAACCCCGACTGGAGATCGAACCCGAGAGCCGCGCTGGCGACCACGAAGGCGACCCCCACGCCCACCGCGATCAAGGTCGTGGTTCGGACCAGCCGACGGATCTCACGGGCCAGAGGCGTGACATGACGTCGCACCTGGGTGGTCAGGGCGGCGACCGATGCCAGCCTCGTCGCTGCAGCAGTGGCATCGATGACGGCCAACCCCTCGCCCTCCACGACGAACGTGCCCGAATAGATGGCATCACCACGACCCTTGTCGACGGCGACGCTCTCTCCCGTCAGGATCGACTCATCGATCCGCAGGGAATGGGCCTCCACTGCAGTCATGTCGGCGCTGACCCGATCACCCCCGGCGAGGACAACCAGATCGCCGGGGACCAGGTCGACGGCTTCGATCTCGCGGTGCTGCCCGTCGCGGACGACGGTTGCCCGTCGGGGCACTATCTCCCGGAGCCGCTCCCCCGCTCTTTCGGCCCGGTGCTCCTGGATGAAGGCAAAGAGACCATTGAGGAGGATCACCCCGAAGATCGCGAACCCGAGCTCAGGCAGACCGGCAACGAAGGCGAGCCCACCGGCGACCCACAGGAGTAAGGCAAAGAAGTGGAAGAGCTGACCGGCGAGCTGCCGCCAGACACCGGGCCCGCGGACGATCGGCAACCGATTCTGGCCATATGTCTCGAGCCGGGCCGTCGCCTCCGACGTCGTCAGCCCCGAGGGGCGTGGCGGGATCGGGTCGGCAGGGCTCACCGGCCTGCCGGCACGACGAGACCCGACTCCTCCATTCGCGACTCGACCCTGGCAACGATTTGCCTGGTGCCCACGACCGTGTCGGGGTTGAGACTCATCGAATCGATTCCGAACTCGACGAGACGTTCGGCCAAGTCGGGGAAGTCCGACGGTCCCTGCCCGCAGATCCCCACGTGCCGGCCGCTGCGGTGCGCGCCGACGATGGCCTGCCGCAACATCTCGACCACACCCTCATCGCGTTCGTCGAAGTCGAACGCCACCAACTCCGAATCGCGGTCGACTCCCAAGACGAGCTGGGTCAGGTCGTTGGAGCCGATGGAGAACCCGTCGAAGATCCGGGCGAAGGCCTCGACCTGGACCACGTTGTTGGGGATCTCGCACATGACATAGACCTCCAACCCGTTCTCGCCACGGCGCAGACCGTTCTCGGCCATCACCTCCAGGACCCGCTCTCCTTCTTCCACCCTTCGGCAGAACGGGATCATCAACTTGATGTTGATGAGACCCATCTCGTTGCGCGCCCGCCTCATCGCTCTGCACTCCAGGGCGAAGCCATCCCGATAGGCAGGGTGCGCATAACGGGAAGCACCCCGGAAGCCCAACATCGGGTTGGCCTCCACCGGCTCGAAGGTACGGCCGCCGAGGAGGCTGGCGTACTCGTTGGTCTTGAAGTCCGACATGCGGACGACGACCGGTCTGGGATAGAACGCCGCCGCGATCGTGCCCACGCCCTCTGACAGACGCTGGACGAAGAAGTCGGCTCCGTCGGTGTGGCCGATCATCTCGAGGATCGCGCTGCGCTCGTCGGCATCCTCGACGGCTTGTGGATCGAGCAGGGCCATGGGATGGGCCCGGATCGATTCCGAGATGATGAACTCCATGCGCGCCAGGCCGACACCGTCGGCGGGCAATGACGCCAGGCCAAAGGCGAGATCCGGATTCCCCAGATTGAGCATGATGTCTGTGTTGGTCCGGGGCACATCGGCTTGATCGAGCTCGATGATCTCGGTCGGGATCTCGCCTGCGTAGACGAATCCGATGTCCCCCTGAGCGCACGACACGCTGACAGTCGACTCGGAAGCCAGGATTTCGGTGGCGTGCTCGGCACCCACGACTGCGGCGATTCCCAATTCGCGGGCCACGATTGCGGCATGACAGGTCCGCCCGCCTCGGTTGGTGACGATGGCCGCCGCGGTCTTCATCACCGGCTCCCAGTCGGGGGTCGTGGTGTCGGCCACCAACACCTCTCCGGGCTTGAACTCCGAGAGTTGAGCGGTCGACTTGATCACCCGCACCGGGCCCTTCGCGACGGCGCTGCCGACGGCGCGTCCCGCCACCAAGGGATCGCTCGATGGATGTACCCGATAGTGCCGCAGGGTCGTCGTCTCCTTCTGAGACGCGACGGTCTCCGGTCGAGCCTGGACGAGATAGAGCTGACCGTCGATGCCGTCCTTCGCCCACTCGATGTCCATGGGCATGGGATGTCCGGCCTTCTCGCTGTAATGACGCTCGACCTCGATCCCGTATCCCGCAAGCGTGAGAACCTCGTCATCGGTCAGGCAGAACCGCCCACGGTCGATGTCAGGGGTGGGCACGTTCGCCGTGGTCTGACCGCCGCGGCCCTGGGCATAGACCATCCGGATCTGCTTTCGCCCCATGTTGCGCCGCAATACGGCTCGATGACCCTGCAGGTACGTCGGCTTGTGCACGTAGAACTCATCCGGGTCGACCACCCCCTGCACGACGTTCTCACCCAGTCCATAGGCGCCCGTTATGAAGACGACGTCTCGAAATCCCGATTCTGTATCGAGTGTGAACAGCACACCACTAGACGCAAGGTCCGACCTCACCATCTTCATCACTCCGACTGAGAGGCCGATGCTCAGATGATCGAATCCCTTGTCGATCCGGTAAGAAATCGCTCGGTCGGTGAAGATGGAGGCGAAGCAACGGCGACAGGCCTCCAGCACCCTCTCGGAGCCGTGGACGTTGAGGAAAGTCTCGTGTTGCCCGGCGAAGCTCGCGGTGGGGAGGTCCTCGGCGGTCGCCGAGGACCGGATCGCCACGCTCAGGTCGTGCCCGTACACCCCCTCCAGGCGACGGTAGGCATCGACGATCTGCGTGCGGACGTCGTCAGGAAGCGGGGACTCGTACACGATTTCCCGGGCGCGGCGAGCCCGTGTGGCCAGATCGGCCACGTCGGTCTTGTCTACGCCGGCGAGGACCTCTCTCAGTGAGTCCCAGGCACCCGATGCAGTCAGCGTTTCTCGATACGCGTCGGCGGTGACCGCGAAGCCATCGGGAACGTTGACGCCCAGGGGGGTGAGCTCGCGGTACAACTCACCAAGAGAGGCATTCTTGCCTCCCACTTCGGCGACGTCTCCGATACCGAGCTCGCCGAACCACTTCACGTAGCGACTTGCTTGTCCCATCACGCGCCCCTTGGTCAGCGGAGTTGCACCGGGTACTCCCGGATGTTGATGCGGCTCCCATCCTCGGCCGAGATCTCCCAAACGATCAACGAGCCGAACTGCTCTCTGTCGATGGTGAACGGGATGTCGACCTCCCATTGCCCCCAACAGCCGGTCCCACATGAGGCCATCACCGTGTCTTCGAACAGTGTCAGGCCGTCATCGTCGGTGAGCATCACCTGGGACACGGCTTCGAACACGTTGCTCAGACCACTCACGTGGACGGGGCTGATGACCGGCTCCCCCCACGCCGGAGAATCGACGAAGATCGGGGGCAGTTGGTCGTAGTAGTCGGCGCGTTCCTGTGGCCCGTCGAGCTCGATTCCCTCCCCCGAGAAGACGGTCACCGGCTGCCCCTCGATCGTGAACTCGACCTCGTCGACACCATCGACTCGGGTGAGGGTGTAGACGACCTGGGCCAGCCTGGCGAACATCGAGAACGATCCACCTCCGTCGTCGAACTCGTCGCTGAGGTCGACGGCTGCCCGCCCATTCTCGACCTCGACGCCGAGAACCGAGGTGCCTTCGGGTATGGCCGTGGAAATCGAGGGGGTACCCACAGTCTCGTCCTCTGATGGTCCGGCGACCAAGGCCTCCATCGAGGCCGTGGCGAGGTCGGGTTCGGCCGAAGCCGGCCGATAGACGGGCACTAGGAAGGGGCCGCCGGCGCCCTCCTCGAGCTCCTCCAGGAGGAAGTAGGCGGCGATCCCCGCGGCCACCGGTGCTGTGGTGGTTGTGGTGGACGGTTCCGTGAAAGTGGTGGTTGGTGCTTCGGTGGTGCTCGTTGTCGGCGCCACCGTGGTAGTGGTCACCTCGTCGGTCGTCGTGGTCGAATCCCCGCCCTCCGATCCGCAGCTCGACAGCACCAGCGTCACCGCGGCGAACAGGCAGAGCGACCGCATCATCGGTCTCATGCCACAATCGTTCGGCGTTAAGCGATCTCCGAACAGGGGCGTTGGTCCCGATCAGCCAGGACTCGGGCCGGCATGTTTCATCAATGCCACGGGCGCCGTTGAGACGCCGACGATGTTGGATCGGGAGCCTCCTCCTGACGTGACGGCGTCATCGACTCGATGAAATAGGCAGCTGGGCTCGTCTCTCCACCACATCCGCAAGGCTCGAGTGAGTGACGATTGCCTCTAGCGGTTCTCCTCCGGTCGGGACACGATCGAATCATGTCTACCGCGGCATCGAGTAGCTCCGCTCTCACCGAGGAGGCCGTCCATCGTGAGGCCTGGATCGACAACCTGCGGGTGGCGATAATCGTGGGGGTGATCGGCTCGCATGTCAGCCTGATCTACGCCCTCGATGTTGGGTGGTACTACGAGGAGCGAACCGCCAGTGAGGTCGCCAAGGCCATCCTCGCCGGTGTCTTCTCGCCCGGCCTGTTGTTCGGCATGGGGCTCCTGTTCTTCGTGGCAGGGTTCTTCACCCCTGCGGCTCTCGGGCGCAAGGGTGCCCGTCGCTTCGCCATCGACCGGTTGTGGCGCCTCGGCGTCCCCACGGTCGCCTACCTCCTCCTGATCAATCCGGCGATGAATTTCTTCGGCGATCGGGCGATGGGCCAGGGGGAAACGGTCGCCGACTATTTCCGACGCACCTATTGGGACGACGTCGAGCTCGGAGTGGCCTGGTTCATGGCCGCTCTGCTGGCGTTCTCTCTGACATATGCCGCCTGGCGCTGGCGACATCCAATGCCCACCGTTCGCCTCACCCCGCTACGACCCGGCGACCTGGTGAAGGCGGGCGTCTTCATCGCCGTGGCGTCGTTCATCGTCCGCCTCGAGTTCCCGGTCCTCAGCGGTGACGTGGCGTGGACGTTGAACCTGTGGGAGTACCCCCAGATGTGCGCCCTCTTTGCGCTTGGTGTCCTCGCCTCGGAGCGCGGCTGGCTGACCAGTGGGCTGAGACCGCAGACGCGACGTGTCTGCGGGCGGGCCGCCGCCGTGGGTGTCGTGCTGGCCGTGATCCTCGGTGTTGGTCTCGCGATGACCGAAGACCCCGAGCCTTTCCTCGGAGGGTTTCGAATCGAGGCAACGCTGATACCGCTCATCGAAGCAACCCTGGCCCTGGGCATGTCTCTGTGGGCCATCGACTGGTTCCGTCACCGCCGTAATCGTTCAGGCACGCTGGTGCGTGGTCTCGGGCGCGCTTCGTTCGGTGCTTATCTCGTGCACGCCCCTCTCACCATCCTGTTCGCCATAGCCCTGAGAGATGTCGGCGTCCCGGCCGAGCTGAAGTTCCTCGGCGTCTTCGGCCTCGGCATCCTCGCCTCGTTCTGGCTCGGATGGCTTGCGAGTGAGTCAAGGGTCGCCGGGCGCATCCTATGAGACGCTCTCCTCCTTTAGGGCTGTCGACACGACCAGCTGCGGCACCGGCGTCAAGCCCCACCCGAACGCCGAAGGTGCGCCTCCACTCCAGAGATGGTGTTGGGGTAGAAGTTCTCCTCGCCGATCCGGTCATACAGACCGTATAGGCGAAGGCGGTCCTTCACCGGGCCTTTGAGGCCGGCAAAGGCGAACGCGACATCCCTTCGATCCAGATCATCGATGACCCCGGTGAGGACCTCGGCTCCGGTGCTGTCGATGTCGGTGATTGGGTTACCCACCACCAGGACCCTCTCGATGGGCCGATCTGCGTTCGTCAGCATGTCCGCGAGCCGGCGGGCGAAATCGGGAGCATTGGCGAAGAACAACGGGGCGTCGTAGCGGACGATCAGTAAGCGCTCGATCAACCGCGCCTCGGGATGGCGCTCCAGGTCGTGGTAACCCGGCACTCCCGGCACCTCGCCCAATTCGGTGCTGTGGGGGCGCCATTGGATACGAACGAAATTGGCCAGCGAGAGGAGGATGGCGACACCGATGCCCTCCAGCACCCCGAGGAGGAGGACCGCGAGCGTGGTAGCCAGTGACAGGAAGAACTCCGAGCGTCGCACCCTGAGCAGCCAGGCCCAGCCCTTCGCGTCGAAAAGTGCAAACGAGGCAGAGATCACGATGGCGGCGAGGGTGGGCTGAGGCATCCCGGAGACCAGGCCCGGCGTCAGCACCATGATGAGAACGACCCCCAGCGCGGCCACGAGCCCGGCGACCTGGGTCCTGGATCCCACCGCGAGCGCAACCGCGGTGCGGGATGAGCTGGCGCTCGAGGCAAAGCCCTGAAACAGGCCCGCCAGCAGATCTGCCGCGCCCAGTGCCTTGATCTCTCCGTTGGGGTCTATCCCCTCCCCCGACTTCTGAGCCATCGCCGCCGATAGGGCACCGGAGTCGGCGAAGGAGACCAGGGCCACTGCCACCGCGCCCCAACCCAGAGATGGGAGCACGTCGAGGCCCACCTGGGGAAGTGTGAGAGGTGGCAGACCGGTAGGGATCGCACCCACCACCTCCACCGCCAGATCGAAGAGACTGACGGCCACGATGGAGCCGACCGCAGCGACGACGATCCCGGGGCGCCAACGGCTGGTCCGATTGACCAGGAAGACGACAATGACGCCTGCCACGGTCAGGGCCAGGGCGGGCCCGCTCACCTGTGAGTCCAGTATTGCCGTGATGGTCGCCGTCAGTAGCTCGAAGGACGACTCGACTTCGACTTCGAAACCCATGGCCTTGGGGACCTGGGAGAGAAAGATCAAGATCGCGATGCCGTTGAGGTACCCGATCCGGATCGGCTTGGACAGAAGCTCGGTGAGGACGCCCAGGTTGAGATATCCGGAAACCACGCAGATGAGCCCGGCGAGCAGGCTCATCGCTGACGCAAGCGCAATGGCGTTATCGACGTCCACCGCGAGAGGGAGGATCACCGCGGCGATGACGGGCGCCAGAGACGAGTCGGGCCCGAGCACGAGACGTCGGTTGGGGCCAAACACCGCATAAGCCACGAGGGCGGCGATCGTCGTGTAGATGCCGGTCACTGCGGGCAGCCCGGTCACTTCGGCATAGGCCATTCCCTGAGGCACGAGCATGGTGGCGAGCACGATGCCGGCCACAAGGTCGGGTCTGACCGAGCTCTTGTCATACCCCCGAAGAGTCGACACGATCGGTATCCCGTCGAGCATCGGGGCGCGCACAGCCAAGCCTTTCTCCTCCTAGACGAGCGAAAAGCTACCGAGCGGCGACCTGCCGTCGCTGTTCGGCCGGCATCGATCCCACTGGTCGGGGAATGGCACACCGATCACGCGCAGGGCCATCCGCGACGAGCCGCCATCGGCTTCCGTGCTCAGGACGCCTTACAGGATCCCCTGAGTCGGGATCCAACACGGGCACTTAGGCCCTATGCACTCATGTCGAGGCTCTGGCACGGTTGTCTCGTATGGATACCCAGTATCCGGTCATCGCCAAGCGCGGGCCGTTTCGACTTCCTCCCAACCTCCAGCGGTACGAGGAGGCGCGTGAACAGTTCGGCTGGGACGAGGTGACTTCGTACCTCGACGGTCTTCCCGGCGACAAATGGAACATCGCCCACGAGGCGATCGACCGCCACCTCTCAGGCCGAGCAGACCGAGTGGCGATTCGATGGCTTGGTCGAAAGGGCGATCGACGGGAGTACACCTACGCCGAGCTTGCCGAAGCCACCTCCCGATTTGCCTCGGGGCTTCGAGCACTGGGGGTGGGAAAAGGAGATCGCGTCTTCCTGCTCTCCACGAGGATCCCGGAGCTGTACATCGCAGCGCTGGGGGCTCTCAAGAACGGCAGCGTCGCTGCACCTCTCTTCTCGGCTTTCGGCCCCGAACCGATCCAGACCCGTGTCTCCATGGGGCAGGGCAAGGTGTTATTGACCACCGAGCAGCTCTACAAACGAAAAGTGGCCGGCATCCGCAGCCAACTGCCGAGTCTGGACCACGTCATCGTGGTCGGCGGGCATGTCGACGGGACGGTCGGATTCGACGACCTCCTCAAGGAGGGCGACCCCGTCACGCGCTCTGAGCCAATGGATCCCGAAGATATGGCGTTGCTCCATTTCACGAGTGGCACCACGGGCACTCCCAAGGGCGCCGTGCATGTCCACCGCGCCGTGCTCCACCATTACATCTCCGCCTCGTACGCGCTGGATCTACATCCGGAGGACATCTACTGGTGCACGGCCGATCCCGGGTGGGTCACCGGGATGTCATATGGGATCATCGCTCCCCTGGCCCATGGGATCACCTCGATCGTGGACGAAGGAGAGTTCGACGCCGACCGGTGGTATCGGACAATCGAAGAGCAGAGGGTCAGTGTTTGGTACACCGCACCGACTGCCATTCGAATGCTGATGATGGCGGGAGAGTCGGTGGCAACGCAGTACGACCTGTCCTCCCTTCGGTTCGTGGCCAGCGTCGGTGAGCCACTGAATCCGGAGGCGGTCATATGGGGGACCAAAGCCATCGGTCTGCCCATCCACGACAACTGGTGGCAGACCGAGACCGGAGGGATCATGATCGCCAACTTTGCAGGCGAGGAAATCCGTCCGGGCTCGATGGGCCGGCCCCTGCCCGGCATCGAAGCCACCATCCTGCGACGCGACGACAATGGAAAGGTCCGGCTCAACGCCGACGGGACCGCCGAGGAGGAGACCACTCCCCTGACGGAGGGAGAACTTGCGCTACGCCCGGGATGGCCGTCGATGTTCCGGGGTTATCTCGGCATGGAGGAGCGCTACCGGAGGAGCTTTGCAGGCGGGTGGTACTGCTCGGGCGATCTCGCCGAACGGGACGAGGACGGCTACTTCTGGTTCGTGGGACGTGGCGACGACGTGATCAAGTCCGCCGGTCATCTCATCGGGCCATTCGAGGTGGAGTCGGCGCTGATCGAGCATGAGGCAGTGGCGGAAGCCGGAGTCATCGGCAAACCGGACCCGGTCGCCGGTGAAGTCGTGAAGGCATTCGTTGCCCTCAATGATGGCTGGGAGTGGTCCGAAGACCTGCGCAAGGGACTCCTCGCCTGGGGTCGGGTCAAACTTGGTGCCTCGGTCGCTCCCCGGGAGATCGAGTTGTGTCAGGACCTGCCTCATACCCGTTCCGGGAAGATCATGCGTCGCCTCCTCAAGGCCTGGGAGCTGGGCCTGCCCACCGGGGACACATCTACCTTGGAAGGTGAAGAGACATGACCGCCGGCGAACATGAGCTACATCTTCTCCGGCAGATGCTGCGGATACGCCGATTCGAGGAGCGATGCGCCCAGCTCTACCAACAAGAGAAGATCAGAGGGTTCCTCCACCTGTACATCGGCGAGGAAGCGGTGGCGACCGGTGTGATGGAGGCCCTCGGGCCCGACGACGCGGTGGTGGCCACCTACCGGGAGCACGGTCACGCACTGGCTCGAGGGATGGATCCCAGTGTCGTCATGGCGGAGATGTACGGCAAGGTCGAGGGCTGCAGCCGGGGCAGGGGGGGCTCGATGCACCTGTTCGACTCGTCGACCCGGTTCTATGGAGGCAACGCGATAGTCGGCGGGGGATTGCCGCTCGCCGTCGGACTGGCGCTCGCCGACAAGTTGAGTCACCGGTCCCGGGTGACGGCCGTGTTCTTCGGGGAGGGAGCCGTTGCCGAAGGGGAATTCCACGAATCGATGAACCTGGCCGCTCTCTGGGATCTACCCGTCCTCTTCTGTTGTGAGAACAACCTCTATGCCATGGGCACTGCGCTGGAGCGTTCGGAGTCACAGACCAATCTGACCCTCAAGGCAGCCAGCTACGAGATACCGGCATGGGATGTTGATGGCATGGACGTGCTGGCCGTGGAGGAGGCGGCCCGGAAGGCGGCGGAGTCGGTCAGGGCTGGTGGTGGCCCTCACTTCCTCGAGTTGCGGACGTACCGGTTCCGGGCCCACTCGATGTTCGATCCGGAGTTCTACCGATCCAAAGGCGAAGTGGAGGTCTGGAAAGACCGCGACCCGATCGAGATCATCCGCGCCAGGCTCGAGGACGAAGGCTTCGCGACGGATGAGACCTGGGCGCGGCTGGAAGCGGAGATCAGCGACGAGGTCGAGGCTGCGGTGCGATTCGCCGAGGGCGGCACCTGGGAGGCGGTCGAGGATCTCACCCGCTTCGTCTACTCGGAGATCCCCGGCTCATGAGCAATGTGATCACGGCGACAGAGACCATGACCTATCGCGAGGCGATGCGGGAGGCGATGTCCGAAGCGATGCGTCGGGACGAGCGAGTGTTCCTGATGGGAGAGGACGTGGGGCGCTACGGCGGTTGCTACGCGGTCTCCAAGGGGATGCTCGAGGAGTTCGGCCCGGAGCGGGTGCGTGACACGCCGCTCTCGGAATCGGCCTTCGTCGGTGCAGGTATCGGAGCGGCCCTTGGCGGGATGCGTCCCATCGTGGAGGTGATGACGGTCAACTTCTCGCTATTGGCATTGGACCAGATCGTCAACACCGCTGCGCTGTACTCCCACATGTCGGGTGGCCAGTTCAACGTCCCGCTCGTCATCAGGATGGCCAGCGGCGCCGGGCGTCAGCTGGCCGCACAGCACTCCCATTCTCTCGAAGTCTGGTACGCCCATGTGCCAGGTCTCAAGGTTCTCGCCCCGGGGACGATCGAAGATGCGCGCCGGATGCTGGCACCGGCACTCGATGATCCCGACCCGGTGATCATCTTCGAGCACGCCAGCCTCTACAACATGGAGGCGGAGCCCCCCGATTCCCATCAGTCGATAGACATCACCTCGGCGAGGGTGCGCCGGGAGGGGAGCGACGTGAGTCTGGTCACCTATGGAGGCAGTCTTCCCAAGACCCTGCAGGCTGCTGCCGACTTG